>JAQTXE010000258.1 GCA_028688935.1 Syntrophales bacterium | reverse complement strand
GTTGTCGGGTAAGAAGGTTTCATTACTGAGACCTCCTCCCCTAAGAACCGTACGTGAGAGTTTCCCCTCATACGGCTCAAGCCTTTCAACACCCCCTTATTGTTGGGCGGGGGCAGTAACACACTTACGATCTTGGCTATGCAACTGCCGATGACAGTTTGGATGCAAAAGCTGAAGGTTAGATAGGACGTCTTTTCCGCCTTGAAGTTTCGGGATAACGTGGTGTATATGCCACCATGTTTCCTTTGTGAAATCCTCCTTGCAGATTGGACATTTTCCCTTTTGGACTTGCCAAAGTTTCTTAACCCGTCCATATAACGTTAGGTCATCATTAACTTTTTGGAATTTTCGTTCCTCAAAGTAAGATTCCCAAGCCATATTATAGGGATGAGCCTCAGCTTTGATCTTTACATGCCTGCGGATTGGGGTGTCCGTAGTCCAATACAGTTTCATATAGTCGGCTTTGCCATTTCCCTTCTTGATCTTGGCGGCAAATATCCAATCTCTGGAACCGAATCTATGAAAATATCGGGCTTTGATCCACTTCCGACCCTTGTTAAGATGTCGACGTCTACACCATTGCCACAACTTTTGCACAATTTGATGATCGACCGAACTGAAGGTTTCCTTAGCCACAACGTGCCGGTGATAGTTTGCCCACCCACGAATTATCGGGTTAAGCAACTTAATTACATCTTCTTGTTTGGCCGTTTTGTGCTTCTTCAGAACTTTCTTTACCTTTTCCAAAAAGTTTTTGATGTTCTTTTTGGAGGGTCTGATTAGTAACGTCTCGTTATATTTACGGACGTTCTGACCAAGAAAGTCAAAGCCTTCCTCAATATGCGTCACCTTAGTTTTCTCTTCGGATAAAGTTAGACCTCTTTCCATAAGAAAATTGATTATTACTGGTTTGACTTCTTGTTCCAGCAGAGTTTTGGAATTGCCGGTAACAATGAAGTCATCTGCATATCTAACAAAGTGCACTCTGTGTTTTCGAAAGGGTTCCAATTCCTTTTCGAGTCCATCCAGTGTCATGTTAGACAGGGTAGGCGATATGATACCTCCTTGCGGAGTGCCTGCCACTGTGGGGAAAAGCTTTTTACGGTCGATGTAGCCAGCCTTCAGCCATTTCCGGAGGATTCCTTTATCCATGAGGATATTGCTCATCAACCAGTCATGGCTTATTTCGTCAAAGCACGATTTAATGTCTCCTTCGAGAATCCATTGGGCAGATTTCTTTCTGCACAAAGCGTTGAAGGATTGTTCGATGGCGTCGGCGCAAGCCCTTTCCGGGCGAAAACCGTAAGAGTTTCCATCGGCGAGGGTTTCTGCGACCGGCTCCAAGGCGAGTTTATGCAATGCCTGCATAGCCCTATCCTTCATCGTGGGGATTCCCAAGGGGCGCATTTTATTGTTGCTTTTGGGGATGTAAACCCGCCTCAAGGGGAGAGGTTTGTAACCCTTCCTATTAAGGGACGAAATGGCCTGAAATTTGGCATCGGGAGTTGGCCAGGTTTGACCATCGACACCTGGCGTTGCTTTGCCTTGATTTTCAGTAACCCTCTTCACCGTCAATGCTTTGGCGTGAAAAGAGTGGGTCAGTAATCTTTGGAGGGTTTTGACCTTCCTCGTCTTACCTTCCCGTGTTGCCTTTGCAATACGCAGTTGCACCCTTCTGACATGCTGGTTTGCCTTGGACCAGTCAATCTGGTGCCAGGACCCTTCCGGCTTGCCGGAGGAAACTGCGTCAGTTTTATTAACTTTCGTTTTCATGCTTCCTCCTTTCCAAGAAGTTCGCATCCGTTTCTTGCATTGAAAGACCAGATGGAAGTCTGCTCACTTTCGTGCGGAGTGATGTTGTTTCGAGACTCAACTCCTATCCGGGCCATTACAACCCGGCATTCGCTTTTTCCATCTTCCTCTACCTGCACCTCCATTGTTGGGCCTTGCGGCCTTCCTACCCAGAAGGGAGAGATACAGGTTTACCGTGTTTCGCATAAGTAACGTGATGGGTTAGGTCCAGCCTATCCGCCGGCAGTATTTTGTCCGTGCATTCTCAACCTGCATAAGAATGACCTGCTGCTTGCCTTTTGGCTCAGGCCTGTCAGCGTCTTTGGCCTGTTCGATCGTTACGGCGTTTACGGCTGTTCACTTTCGTTGACCATACCATCCAGCCTGGCACCCCAACCGCATTGACGCTTGCAGTTGTCATCTTTGCCTCACGGTTCGGACTATCCATTTGGAGGGTTACGTTGTCCCAGGAGCTTCACACCGAGGCGTTGCCGCCCCCGCATGTCCTGGTAGGCTACTCCTGACGGAACAGGAGGTTTTATCCTCATTAATAATTGAGGTAAAACAATTACTTATGCGACTTCACGTCGCACGCAGGTGGCAATGACGAAGACCTCAGAGGCATGATCGTTTAGCCAAGTTAAGAAGGTACCCCCCACCCTTTGCGTCGTGCCCCCGTCGGTGGCAGAGCCGCCCACCCCGGCCAGGCCCTTCTCGATCTCATCGATGAAGAGGACGCAGGGTGCCATCGCGTCCACCACCTTCAGGGCCTCACGCATCTTGGCCTCGCTCTCACCCACCAGCGCCCCGAAGACCCGGCCCATATCCAGGGACAAGACCGGCCAGCCCACCTCGTTTCCCAGGGCCTTGGCGAAATGGGATTTGCCAGACCCGGGAACACCCAGGAGCAGGACTCCTCGGAAGGGGAGGCCAGATCGCCGGTTCTTAAACCGGTTCAAGGTCCACTCTTGCAAATTCTCCAGGCCGCCCAGGGTGGCAAAGGTCTCGGTGAACTGGGAGAATTGCAAAGCCGCGGACTTCTCCACCATCTGCGCCTTCAGGGTGCAGATGGTATGGGGGTCGAATTTTTTCTGCCGCACCAGGGCCAGGGCCATGGCATTTTCGGACTCTTCCCAGGTCAGCCCCTGGGCCGCGTTTAGAACCGCCTCTTCATCCTCCGGGGTGATGCCGGTGCTCTCCACCAGGCCGCCCAGGATGGTTTTCAACTCCTCCCGGGTAGGGAGAGGGAAGTCCAGGACGACCACCTCCCGCTCCAGTTCCAGAGGAAGCCTGGCATCCGCGGAGACGATGACCAGGGTGATGCCCTTGGTCTTGTACACCGGCAGATTGTTCTGAATTGCCTGAATGACCGGCGGCTCATTAAGCCAGAAATGATAATTTCTGACAAACCAGACCGCCTTCTCCTTGCCCCTGGCCGCCACGTTGGGAAGATCGAAGGGATCGGCCTCTTCCCACTCGGCCCCATTGCCCAATTCCCGAAAGCCCCTGACCATGTCCCACTGATAGGGGGTGCGGCCATTGGCCTCCTTCAGAGCCGCGCCAATAAAACGCTCCGGCTCATGCGTCCTGACCAGCAGGGCCGGATAGCCGGCTTTCAAGTAATCGGTAATCATTCCTTGCCTCCTCTATTCCAAGGCCAGAAGTTTTTCCAACCTCCGGTAGACTTCCTCGGATTCAATCCAGACGGTGAAGCCGTTGCCTTCTTCATCAGAGCCGGTGAGATACCCGACTCCAGGGCGGCCGCCCCGGTCATCGCAGCCGCAGGAACAAGGACAGCACACCTGTAAAAGCCGATTCTTCTCACCGTTCCAGGTAATTTCTTTTTCTTTCATGGCCCTTCCTCCAAGATTTTTTGCCATCCCTGGTTGTTTCCGGTCTGAGCATGGCGCTCAAGGAGGGCTACGAATTCACCAAAACTCGCACCCTCATTCAGAGCCACACTAAAATTAAGAGGTATCAGTTTCACGTCGCCCTTCCCGGTTGCTATTCCCGCTCGCTGGCCTCCCCACCCCTTCCTTCCGGCCCTCCCGTCACTCGCACCACGGGCCGGCTGGCTTTCGCCTTGGTTAGATTCGGTTCGCTCCCGGTTTCGCCTCGTTCCCGGTTCTTAGCTCCGCCCTGGTTAAGGGACCAGGACCCCAGAGTTCTTTGCGGCAAACTCAAAAATCCGTGGGCTGTCAGGTTCATCACCAAGCCGCTCATACACTGGTCGCTTTCGGTGGCGGCGCCTACCTGCGTATCACCTGGTTTGAATTACCGCTCCAGATGGCCCAGGACCCTCTCACCGCCCCAATCGGCTGGTTGCCGGGAATTTGCCGTTCTTTTTCCCCTGGTTGCTATTCCAGGTTGCCCTTCTCCTTCGGGCTCCCTCCGGCCTGCCTTCCGATTTTGGGTGAGGGGAGATTTTTTATGGACCGGCGACTCCCCTGGTCCGTCCCAGAGGGATATTTGGTTTTGGCTTAAGAGCCGTGACTTTATTCGATAATGCTGCCTCCTTTTTTTTGGGGATGGTTTGATTTTCAATAATAGTAGATGCACGCAACATGCCTAAGTATCTAACAATACTTCCTAATTGCATAATAATAGCGTAGTACGTTTAGATAGTTACTCCTGTTTATTTCTTTTATTAAAATGCTATATTGCGGTAACTGGCCACAATGACAAATAATTATACCATACCAACCCCACCGCAATCACCGAGCCTTTTTCGTAATACGTAATAAAAGTTACACGGTTAAAATAATTAGACAGTTATGCCGTTCTACATACAATATTTTGAACCGGTCAAACATTCAGTACAATCGCAACCTCCTTGATATTACTTATTAAGCCCCAAGCCTTATTATGGTCGTAAGGCAAAACTCCACCCTCGCCAATTTCTATTGGGATTTCCTGCGACGTTATTTAGAGGATTCTAATAATGTCGGTTGCGCTGCCTAAATAACGTACATTGCCAAATTAAATTCCTAATAAATCAGCCTGCCCCCTCCGGCTCATGCTCAAACGGGTCCGAGACCACGTGGACATTGATGTCGAACTCTTTATAAATCAGGCCTTCCTGGGAGGGCTTGTGACACAGCATCTCCGACAGCCAGGTGTCCCGGGAGACTTTGCGCTTCTCCGAGATCGCATCCTCGATGCTGTAAAAGCCATCAGCGTGGCGGGCTTTACCCTGGCAGTCCTCCCAGAGTTCGCAAGTGCCACACTCCCGCCACTCCGGGCACTTCTCCATCACATCGAAAACACACCACTTATAGATTTTGTAGCCGCTTAAGGCCGCCTCCTCGATCACCCGGTTCATCAAGCCGTAAGCCTTGTGCATGGTGGAATAAATTTGCGTACTGGCCCGAATGCCCCGCTTGGTTTTGGGGATGAGAAGAGCGGCCTCGTATATCCGGTCATCGCACTCATCGACTTCATCGAGCTTGAGTTTTTGGGGTTGGGGCCCCGGACGGATTTCATGGACGCGGTCAGGATATTGATGTTGGAGCCGTTCAGCGTCGCCGTTTTTGCGGCCAGCATCTCCCCTTCGATCAAATACTGAAAATCCTCGGTTACCAGACCCCAGCCGTCGCCCTCCCCGGTGAGGTGCTGGTACATTTTCTTGCTCTGCTCCAAAGACCCGCCCAATATCTTGGTAGCGCACTCCGACTTGAAAACGGTATCCAGCCAGGTGGCCAGGGCTCCCAGCAGGGTCTTGCCGCCGCCCCTGTTGGCCCAGCATACCGAGTCCTGGACCCGCTCGAAGAAGCTGTCGATGATGTACTGGGATGGCGGGGTGTGTTCGGGGCAGACGTTGGCCCGGGGGACCCGGAGTTTCCAGAAAGCCTCGATGA
>JAQTXE010000257.1 GCA_028688935.1 Syntrophales bacterium | reverse complement strand
TTAGCTGTTAATGCAGCCGCCATCCTTGCGCGCGCTCTTGAGATCGCCTCCTTGATCATCATTTTTTAATAGAGAAAGCAATAGCGGGGATCCATTTGGCATCCGCCGGTGCACCGCGATAATTTGCTGGCCCTTTTTATTGTCGGTGCTGGATGGAGTCCTGTGCCAGAAAGATCGAGATAGTTTTTATGTTACCATCCTTTTGCCCAGGGTTGCATTCATTATCGCTGTCAACCTCGAGTGGAAATCCCCATGGACCTCCCGGGTCACAGATGAATCCTCCCCCAGGAATTCAGCCGGGTCCAAAGCTTTGCTGGCCATGTTACAAAGTGAAAACAAAATTACGCCGATGCCAGCCATATATATTAAGCCGATATAAAAGAGCAGTGACACCTTTTTCCCCTCCTCAGATTTTGTATCGGCAAAATCGAGGGAAACTTGAATGCCCTGCCCCTAAGGCTTACCTAAAGGAGAAACAGTGTTCAAGAATCGCTTCAGCTACCAGGTTCTCATATTTTTCAGTCACATACGCCGGCCTGACCAGGGCTTTCAAAAAAGGAGGGTTCTAAATCTTGCTGTATAGGATGACGATAGAGCATAGTAAAATTAAGGAATGAGCCAAAATAAGTTGTGTATATTTTAAAGTTATGAAAGAATTATGCATTCTAAGTAACTTCAGGGCCAGCAACAAGAAATCGCCAGTCTGGTCTACTTAAATCTATCACCAAAAATATTAGCTAAATGCCCTGGCAGAAAAAACAAGTATTGGTGACGGGCGCCGGCGGGTTTCTCGGCAGTCATCTGGTGGAGCGCCTGGTGGAGTTGAGGGCCCGGGTGCGAGCCTTGGTCCGCTACAATTCCCGCAATGATTGGGGCCTTTTGGAACTTTTGCCGGATTCAGTTAAAAGCCAAATTGAAGTGGTGTCCGGGGATATAACCGAACCTTTCAGCACTGCCAAGTCCGTGGAAAGCTGTATGGTGGTCTTTCACCTGGCAGCCCTCATAGCCATCCCCTATTCTTATGTGGCCCCGGCCCAATATATAGCCGTCAATTGCGGCGGCACTCTGAATCTCTTGGAGGCTGCCCGGACTCAAGGAGTGGAGCGCTTCGTCCATACTTCCACCAGCGAGACTTACGGAACCGCGCAATACACTCCCATCGATGAAACCCATCCCTTAAAAGGTCAGTCTCCCTACGCCGCCAGCAAAATTGGGGCGGATAAATTAGCTGAAAGTTACCACCTTTCTTTCGGTTTGCCGGTGGCCACGGTCCGCCCTTTCAACACCTTTGGCCCCCGGCAGTCGGCACGGGCCATAATTCCCACCATCATCAGCCAGGCCTTGACCGGCGACTCTATCCGTTTGGGACATTTGACCCCCAGGCGGGACCTCACTTTTGTGAGTGATACCATCGAGGGATTCATCAAGGCGGCTACGGCGCCCCGAGCAGTGGGGCAGGTGATAAATCTGGGCACAGGGCGAACCGTGAGTGTTGGCGAATTAGCCCAAATTATTGTGGGATTGGTGGGAGGGAATAAGGAGATCGTCGCTGACCCGGAGAGGCTGCGGCCAGAAGCCAGTGAGGTCATGCATCTGGAGTCCAACAATCGGCAGGCCCGGGAGATTTTGGGGTGGCAACCTCAGGTCTCCCTGGAAGAAGGGCTGCGCCGGACGGTGGAGTACCTGGCTGCCAATCTGAACCGCTACAAACCCGGCATCTATAATATTTAAGAGAGGTTGATTTGGCCGCCTGGAAGGTACCTCTGGCTGATCTGCAGTTTGGTCCTGAAGAAATAGAGGCGGTCACCCAGGTCTTGCAATCCGGGTGGATTTCCCAAGGCCCCAAGGTACAGCAGTTCGAGGCGGAATTCGCCCAATTTCTGGGGGTGGAACATGCCCTGGCGGTGGCCAACGGCACTGCTGCCATGCACCTGGCTTGTATGGCCCTAGGCTTAGGCCCGGGGGACGAAGTCCTTTGCCCGTCTCTGACCTTTGTGGCCACGGCCAATGCCATCCGCTATACCGGAGCCCAACCGTGCTTTGTGGATATTGTCGGCCTCCATGACCTCAACCTTTCCCCGACTGATGCCGCCTGTAAAATTACTCCCCGCACCAAGGCCATCATGGTGGTGCATTATGCCGGGTTTGCCGCAGACATGAGGGCAATCGAGGACATGGCCGCGCAGCATGGCCTGGCGATCATCGAAGACTGCGCCCATGCTCCGGGAGCAGTTTATCCCTCGCCTCCCGGTAATCAAAAAGTTGGCTCCCGGGGTTCCAGCGCCTGCTTCAGCTTCTTTTCCAATAAGAATCTGACCACCGGCGAAGGAGGCATGGTGGTCACCAACGACCCTGCTTTGGCGGAACGCTTACGCGTCACCCGCTCCCACGGCATGACCACCCTGACCTGGGACCGCCACCGGGGCCATAGTTTCAGTTACGATGTGGTGGCTCCGGGTTACAACTACCGCCTGGATGAAATGCGGGCCGCCTTGGGGCTGGTGCAGCTATCTCGGTTGATGGCCGGCAATGCCAGGCGCCGGGAGCTTACCAACCTTTATCGCCAAAAATTAGGGGAGTTGCCCCAGGTGCAACTCCCCTTTCTATCTGCTAACTTGGAGGCCTCGGCCTGTCACCTTTTTCCTGTGCTACTCCGTGCCGAGGTTGATCGCGCTCAGTTCATGTCATATCTAGCCGAGCACGGAATTCAAACCAGCATCCATTACCCCCCCATCCATAAGTTTTCCTATTACCGCCAACTTTGGCCACCCGTATATGATCACCGACTACCCCACACAGAAGATATAGCCGCCCGGGAAGTCACCCTCCCCCTTTATCCTTCCATGACCAACCAGCAGTTGGCTGAAGTAGCCGGGGCCATAAGGGATTTTTTTCGCAAAGAGTAAAACCCAGTCATTCAGGTTCTGTGTTCCGCCATCCGGATATTTTCTATCTCATCCAATCAGTTATGTAAACATTTTGGCCCGCTCTGCTCATTAAGAGGGCGCAAACCTTCCAAATAAAAGCGCATCATTCCTTCAGCTTTAGCAAGACTGGGGGTTCCAGTACCTATCCTCAGAAGTCTCCGAACCATAGCATGACTCGCCTGATTAATACAGGGCTTAAGCCAGGGATGAAACACCACTCTCTGGCGCACCGGCTTGGCGGTATAACCCATCCTGAATTTGAATTGATCCACGCTCCCTGGAGCATCGAGAGAATGTAAGCCATAATGAATAAGACTAACATTAGGCCGCATCTTCATTTTCTGGGTTAGCACAAAACATAAGGCATTATTCACCTTGGCTGAGAGATACTTGCGGTGGCTTTGCTGATAGAGGATATAGCTACAGTCTTCCATCTGAAAAGTAAGGGCTGAACCGCCCAAGTCCTTCCCCACCTGCGCTCCCCAGGCTTCAAAACCTGGAAGTTTCGCGGCTGCCATGCAGAGAAGACGCCAGTCTCCAAATGTAATAGTTCCTGTTCGCCTTTGGCGTTCCAACGTATCTGCCAGAAGAGGCCATCCTTCATCAGCTAACTGTTGAAATGATATTCTGGCAATATGGCATTTCTTCAAACCTTGACGCACATCATATCGGGCTTTCTTCCCCAACATATCCAGATCATAAGAAGGTTGTTCATGAACTGCATGATAGCTGAGACAACCCGCCGGTGCTGTTAGCGAAGTGGAATATCTAATTCCCACAACGTTATAAGTTTGAAATAGCTCTTCTAACTCACTTTTTTCTGGATGAATAAGCCAGTGATAAGGGAAGGCCTGGTAAACCCTTTTCCCCAAGTTCACCCAATAGCTGCTTGCAGTCCGCACGACCTGAATGCCGCGGCTCTGAAACCATTCAGCAAAAATATCGGCATTCATTTTTGATTCCAACAGCGATATTTTTTCCGATTCCCGTTATATTATTTATCTGAATTCTGGTTTTTTCTCTTATTACCATCCAATCTTCTGCACTTTTACTAAACATATCCTTATTCAATCCGATGCCAGACAAAGCGATTGACATAGTCTGTGTAACTGAGAATGATCCGGACAATTTTTTCAGAAACCAGAGGAGCCTCGTAGTCATGCACCATTCGAAGATATCGTTCATCTCCCCTCCCCTGATTTTCCAAAAATGTCAGAGCACTTAGAATCCGATCTATTTCCAAGCCGGTCATTATAACAGACCCCTCTTCCATACCTTCAGGGCGTTCATGGGCTTCGCGGATATTAATGGCAGGGAAATTGAGGATGGATGATTCCTCGGTGATGGTGCCGCTGTCTGATAAGGTTGCACGCGCCATCAATTCAAGTTTGATATAATCTGTTAGGCAAAAAGGCTTGTGAAGCTCTATAAGAGAATCCAGGTGTATGCCTTGCCTTTCCAAGCGATTTCGAGTACGCGGATGAGTGGTTACAATCACCTTTTGTCCGAATTCCTCCACTAGACCTTCCAGCACTCTCACTAGCTTGCTCAAATTCACATCCGAATCTATGTTCTCTTCGCGGTGACAGCTCACTACAAAATACTCTTTTTCTTTCAGGCCAAGCCGCTTTAGGATATCCGACTTTTTGATCTTTGGCAGATAATGATGAAGTACCTCGAACAAGGGACTGCCGGTTTTGATCACCCGATCGGGCGGAAATCCTTCACGAAGCAAGTATTCACGGGCGATACTACTATAAGGAAGGTTAATATCGCTGATGTGATCAATGATCTTCCGATTGATCTCTTCCGGCACCCTCTGATCAAAGCAACGGTTGCCCGCCTCCATATGAAACACTGGCACCTTCCGCCGCTTGGCCGGATATGCCGCCAAGCAGCTATTAGTATCTCCTAACACCAGCAGAGCATCGGGCTTTTCCTTTGCCAAAACATTGTCAACCCCGGCAATTACCTGCCCCACCGTCTCGCAGGCTGTCTTCCCGGCTGCTTCCAGAAAATAATCCGGTTTGCGAAGTTCCAAGTCCTCAAAAAAAACCTGGTTTAATTCGTAATCGTAATTCTGGCCAGTGTGAACGATGATCTGCTCCATATAACGGTCTAGAGACACCATCACGCGCGATAGCCTGATAATTTCCGGCCGGGTACCTACTACCGTCATTACCTTCATCAATGTTGATTTCCTTTAATTGTCAGCACGGGATCGTAAAAGGTGTCTGGGTGCTTTGTATCCAACATTTCACTGGCCCAAAAGAGGGTTACTAGATCATTTTCTCCAATATTCTCGATAGAGTGCGTATATCCTGGCGGAATATCCACTACCTGGAAGCTCTCGCTATTTGCGCGATATTCAATAATCTGATCACTCTCAATATGTCGAAGACGGATTAACGCCTCACCCTGAACCACAAGAAACTTTTCTGCCTTAGTATGGTGGTAATGGTTCCCCCGTAAAACCGTTGGTTTCGTATGGGAGATAAAAACCTGTCCAAAACCTGGCGCCTTGATGAATTCCGCCAAACTGCCGCGTTCATCGGTTTTGGTCTCCAAAGCGTAACCGAAATCCGTGCCGTCCAGATAGCTTAAATATGTGGCATAGAGTGCCCGGATGAACGGCTGGGAAAAGTCTGGCAAGTATAAACTGGTGCGAACATCCCGGAATGATCGAACCGTCTGAGCCAGTTCGCCCAAAGAAATCCGGTGGGAGGACAAAGGTTCAGCAAA
>JAQTXE010000018.1 GCA_028688935.1 Syntrophales bacterium | reverse complement strand
TAAAGAACTGGTGGTGGATGGTTATAACGGCATGCTCTACGAACCCGGAGCGCCCGGCGCCTTGGAACTCAAGCTCCAGGAGGCCATTAGCAGCGGCAGGCTGCCCCAGATGGGGCTCCAGGCCCGCCAAACCATCGAAAGGAACTGGACCTGGGACCGCCAGGCTGCCCGGATGAGCCGGGTCCTGGAAATGGCCCTCCATCCCTGAAAAGGATGCAACTGGCGGCGCAGCGCCGGTTCATCTCGACAGACCGTGGAGAACTACTGGATATGAATACTCTTCCTCGCCGGGGCCGCGTTTTCCGGCAGGCGCTCTTCGTCCTTTGCTTGACCTTGGCGCTGGTGGCGCCGGCTCCCGGGGCCAAGGCCGGGCAGACCGCGGCTTCAGCCACCATCACGGTGAATGCCGCAGCCAGGCGGCACCCTTTAAATAAGTTGATCTTGGGCCAAAATGTCCTCTTTGCCGCCAACAACCTCTGGAATACCCGAGTGGACGGGGTTGACCCGGCCGTCAAGCCCCTGATTACCGGACTGGCCCCCACCATTATCCGTTTTCCCGGCGGCACTGCCAGCAATATCTATCTTTGGGAAGACGGCCTGGGTTTTCGCGCCGCTAAAGCGATCCAGCCTTTTTCCACCACCATAACCCTGGACGGCACTCCCAACTGGCAAGGGGCCCGTCGGGCCCGCATATTTGACAAGAGAACCGGACCCCTGGGAGCGCCTTTTATCTTTAAGAAGCAGCAGGGCAACATGCTAGAAGGGGTGGTGGGGATAAAAAATCCTTACCCCGCCGGGGTCATCGTCCGCCTGGAAGACAGATCCGGACAGCCTGATTATTTCATGAATAATTACGGCATCATGGAGCACATGAAGTTTGTTGCCTCCCTGGGCGCCCGAGCCATCATCACGGTTAATTACAATACCGGCCTGAATAAAGACGGGGCTATCTCCCCCAAGGTTTCCCTGAGCCAGAAAATCAAGCGGGCGGCCGCCTGGGTGGCCTTCGTCAATGGCAAGCCCCAGGATACCCGTCCTCTGGGAACCGATGGAGAGGGCAATAATTGGCAAACCGTGGGCTACTGGGCCCAGAAACGGGTGGGTTTGGGGCATCCGGCCCCGTATGGGGTGAAATACTGGGAAGTGGGCAATGAGATGTATGACCGGAATAATCCGGGCGGCTGCACCCCTGTCCGTACTTATGCGCAGGATTTCATCGCCTTTGCCCAGGCCATGAAAACCGTCGACCCCGGGATTAAAGTGGGGGCGGTGGGTCTTACCTCGCCCACGGGCCGGGGGGATGCCGATTTTAAGGAGGCCTGGAACCCCACGCTGCTGCGCCTGGCCGGCAAAGACATGGATTTTCTGGTCCTGCACCCTTATTATCCGGCCGCGGGAGCCCAACCCGCTCCCTACCAGAGCCAGGCCTGGTTTAGGGCGGTCATGGCCGCAGCCTCCCAGGCCTTGAGTGATTTGCAAGAAATCAGAAAGGTCATCCAGGAGAACTCCCCACCCGGGCAAAAAATAGAGATGGCCGTAACCGAGTACGGCATTTGGCCGTCTGCCGCCAAAGACCCCCGTGACTGGTCCAACCTGGCCCGGGCCTTATACGACGCCGATTTGGCCATGGGCCTCCTTAAGGACGGCGGCGCCTTAGGGGTGAGCCTGGCCACCAGTTGGATTTTGCACGGGGCCATGCCTTCCGCGGCCATCCATTACAATTGGCAAATGGGGACCAGGACGGTCAGGCCGCAATATTATGCCATGCAACTCCTGCAGAATCTTGAACCGGAACTGGTGGCTACGCAAGTCGCGGCCCCCACTTTTTCGGTGACGCGGGTAGGCAACGTGATGGCAACCACCGGCATCCCTTTGCTGGGGGTCTTGGCGAGCATTTCCCCGGATGGCCGCCAGCTTTCGCTCCTGGTGATTAATCGCTCTCTGGGAGCTTCCCTGCCAGCCACCATTAACCTGGGGGATTATCGGCCCCAGGCCCCGGCCAGGATCTTAAAGGTCACGAGCGCCGGCCTGCGGGATAACAACGAAGATCAATCCCAGACGGTAACGCTGACCAGCGGACAGATTAATAATGTGGCGCCGCAATTTACTTATACTTTTCCGCCTCATTCCTTGACGCTGTTCAAGTTTCAACGAACGGCGGGGAGCAACTGACAGCCGTAGGAGGGCGGGGGCCGCGCCGTGCCAAAAGGCGGCCTCAGGATAATTAATCCCGGAGAAGCGCGGGCATCCATCGCCTCCGGTCATATTTAGTGTGCCGATTATGTCTCTAGAAGAACGGGTTTTAAAGGTATTGCGGAAGATTTTCCCGGAAGCTAAGGCAGATTCCCATATCGATAATATCGAGGGCTGGGACTCGGTTAATCATCTGCGTTGCCTTTTGGGATTGGAAGAGGAATTTGAAATCATGTTTGCTCCTGAAGAAATGGAGAAAATGACCAGCGTCAAAGATATGATCTTAGTAATCTCTGAAAAAGTTCCCGACTCTTGAGTATGTTTGCTAACAATTACGGATAATTTAAGATGGCTGGACGATTTTCTTAATTAAGGACTTAATAGCATCTTTGATGGTGGTTAATGAAGTAAAAGGATTAAGTGGCGAGATGAATATTTGCTTGATTTCATCCTATACCTCCCAATTAATCAAACATAATCTGGAAGAGAAATCGGGGGCCTTGAATATTAATGCTTCGATATCTATAAGTGAGTATAATATTGTTCATGACCTTATTTCAGAAGATTCTCTCATTTATCAAGCGCCCTTCGATTTTGTGGTAGTATTGTATCTGTTGGATGATATCAAACAGATTGACGAATTGGTCGATTGCCTCCGCAACTGCCGGGCCAAGATTAAGGGCGCCTTATTAATTGCCAATTTCATCGCCCCCGCGGCTTGGAGCCTCTCTGCTTGTAATCAAGCAGAGAATGAATTTACCCGGTTCTCCCGCTACCAGAGCGCCCTGCAGCAATTTTTATTAACGGAAAAACCGGCCAACACTTATCTGCTGGATGTTAACAGCCTGGCCGCCAGGCTCGGGCATGACCAGTTTTTCGATCCCCGGCTCTGGTATGCCTATCAAATCCCTTTTACCCGGAAAGGTATGGCAGCCGTGGCCCAGCTCATCCACCGGGCCATCCAATGTCTCACTCTTCCCCGGAAAAAATGCATCGTCCTGGATTGCGACAATACCTTGTGGGGCGGGATTATCGGCGAGGACGGCCTGGAAGGGATTAAGCTGGGACCCACCTACCCCGGTAATTGTTACGTGAAATTTCAGGAGCAATTGCTGGCCCTGAAAAATCTCGGTTATATTCTGGCCCTGAATAGCAAGAATAACGAACCTGATGTGCTGGAGGTCTTGGAACATCATCCCTGGCAGATTCTTAAAAAGCACGATTTTGTCAGCAAAAAAATTAATTGGCGCAACAAAATAGAGAATTTTGTTGATCTGGCCCGGGAACTAAACCTGGGTCTGGACTCCTTCATCTTTTTTGATGATAATCCCGCCGAAGTTCAGTTGGTACGGGACAACCTGCCGGAAATAACCACCATCCAGGTTCCCAAAGATAATCCGGTGCAGATCCTTTCTCTTATTGAGAATAATTATGAAACCTTCGATATCCTGAAAATTACTGAAGAGGATAAAGCAAAATCGGCCATGTATCTGGCTAATGTTGCCAGGGAAGAATTAAAAAAGTCCATCGTCAATATTGAGGATTATTATAGATCATTAGAAATGACCATGGAAATAAGAAAGAACCTGAGGGTAGATGTGCCGCGTCTATCCCAGATGACCTTGAAAACCAATCAGTTTAATGTAGTTACTATCAGGAGGACGGAAGAAGAAATTATCAGTTTATTGGATCAAAAAGACTTCCTGTCTTATTGCTTTAAGCTGGTGGATAAATTTGGCGATAACGGCATTGTGGGATATTGCGAGGTGAAAAGGGGGACGGATCAGGCGGAAATCTTAAATTTTCTCATGAGTTGCCGGGTGATCGGCCGCAATGCGGAAAACGAATTTTTGACTCAAGTCTTGCGGGATCTCAAGAGTCTCGGCGCAGAAACCGTCACCGCCACCTGGCGGAAATCTCCCAAGAACGCCATCTGTGAAAATTTCTTGGAGAATTTCGGCTTTACTCTGACTAAGAGCGATGACCGTCAAAAAGACTATCGCCTGGCTCTTAGTGCCAGGGAATTGCCATCTCTAGACTACTTCCAGGTCAACTGGCGGCAGGAATCGGCATGACTGTGGCTTTCAGGGAACGGCCATGACTTCCGCCACTTCTAAGGTACAGGTCCGGAAAGCCTACGCCCAAGACTTCGAGCAAGTCTATTCTTCCCTGTTGGCGGCCCATGATCCGCGCATCAGCAAGGAAGACTGGCATCAATTATTTATTAATCATTGGCATAGTACGGAAGATTATTACGGCTATCTCTTAGCCGCAGACGGGGAGATTGTGGGATTCCTGGGAACTATTTTCAGCCGCAGGAAGATTCGGGGCCAGGAATACAAATTTTGCAATCTCAGTAGTTGGATAGTCCAGCCGGAACATCGGCGTAAAAGTCTCTTTCTCTTGTTCCCTTTATTAAAGCTGGCCGATTATACCTTCACCAATCTAACGGCCCAGGAACATGTGGCCAAGATCCACCGGGAACTGGGGTTTACGGAAATGGGTTCCGGCGCGCAGATAATTCTGCCCCTGGGAGGCTTTAGTTGGGGGAGGCCTCATAAGCCGGAGCTTATCTTTGATCCCGAGAGGATTAAAGATCATTTGCAAGGTGACGATATCATGATCTTCAATGATCATCTGGCATTTAAATGCAGCCATATTTTACTGGAAGCAGACCATGATTATTGTTACCTGATTGCCTCTAGATTGATAAAAAAAAGAGTTCCCATTCTCTACGTTCATTATATCAGCAACTTACCATTATTTGTAAAATTGATTTATCAAGTTATTTTTAAGATGTTGTATCATTTCAAAGCAGTGGGACTGCTGGTGGAGGATCGTTTCTTAGAGGGCCTGGATCTTAGATGGGCTATCAAATATCAGTTGCCGCATTATAAATTATTTAAATCTCCTGCGTTGCAGGCCCAGGATATTGACAATCTCTACTCCGAGAGAATACTTTTGCATTATTAGCCTTGGATTTGCCGGCGCCGCGGCGGCGTCCCCGCCGCGGCCGCACCTTGAAAACGGCAAGAGCCGGGAAAACTCCAGCTCCAAAGGACCATCAAGATCAAGCAGACGTTAAAAAGATGGGCCCGGGCCTTTTTATCCAAGGACGCCAGAGAGGCGATCCACCGGTGGGCTTACCGTTCTCTGGCCTTGATCCTCTGGGGCCGCCGCTTTACCTGCCCCCTGTGCCGCCATCGCTACCGCCGTTTCGCCACCCTGGTGATTGATCCTTCCTTCCGCAATCTTCTCTGCCCCTGGTGCCTTTCCCTGGAACGGCACCGTTTACTGTGGCTCTATTTGCTCGATAAAACCGGAATTTTTTCTCAGCCCATACGGCTATTGCACCTGACCCCGGAGTATCCTCTATACCAGGCCTTCCGGGCCGCCCCCAATATCCGCTATGTTACCGCCGGGCTGGACGCCGCCTTTATGCAGGTGGAGATGGACCTGGTGCATACCCCCTTAAAAGATAACCTCTTTGAGGTGATCATCTGCTCCCACGTCCTGGAACATATTTGGGAGGACGTGGCGGCCATGCGGGAACTTTGCCGGGTGTTGAAGCCGGGAGGGCTGGGGTTTTTGCAATCTCCCCTGGACGCCAACCGGGCCGTCACCTTTGAAGACCCTACGTGCCTCACCCCGGAAGACCGGGCCCGGACCTTCGGCCAGAGCGACCATGTCAGGATTTATGGCCGGGACTATAAAGACCGTCTGGAGGAAGCCGGCTTCACGGTCAGGGTAGACGGCTATGTTAGAACCCTGCCCCCGGAGATCATCACCCGTTATGGTTTGGTGGCCACTGAGGATTTATATATTTGTACTAAATGAGGTGGAAAGGCAATTTTCAATAACTGGCTGAATATATTCTATTTTCGGTGGTGTGGATCTATTCTAAAGCCTGATGGACCTCGCCCTGGATATCGACTCCTTGCCTCTCTGGTAAATCTGTCAGTATTTCTGCTGGGTCGCATGGCTAGACCTGGGGCGCAACCTGGGCCGGGATAAATTTTTGCCGCCCCCTCCCGGCTGCCAATTGAATTTTAATATTTTCTAATTAACTTGATAAACATCAGGTTTCCCCCAGGCGATCCATTCAGCCTGTGGCTCAGACCGGCAAATATGCCAATCCTCAGAGATCAAAGGAGTAAGCCGATGCAAGACAAGAAATTGCCGGCGATCCTGGTCGCGGGCGCCTTAAGTTTGGCTTTGGCCACCGGCGTGGCGGCCCAGGCCCCCCCAAAAGCAAGTGGTTCCAAAGCCAAGGTGCGGCAGCCCCTTAAACAAATCAACGTCAAGGGCAAGGTCAATTACCTGCCGGTGATGGGCGGCTATTATATCCGGAGCAAGCCGGAGGTTTATAAGATAGCCAATCAAGACCCTACGATACTGGCCGATCTGTTTAAAAGCGGCAAAACCCTGACCATCGTAGCCAAACCCCACGGGGACCTCCTGGAAATTATCTCCATTGACGGCAAACCTTATCCGGGGGTCAAAAAGCCCAAGTCCCCATAATCCTCGCCGGCTTAATCTGCCTTACCGGAAGGTCCCCACAAACTTGGGGCCGCTTCACCCAAAGTAGTGCGGCCCATGGGGGGGCCTTTATTATGCCCCTGGAGGTATTAAATAATGAGGTCTGCTCTCAAGTGTTTGCTCCCGGTTCTCCTGGGTCTGACCCTGGCAGCCTGCGGCAATCCCCAGGAACAAGCCCGCCTGCAGTTGGGCCGGATGAACGTCAAGTATAGTGAAAACTCTTTTGTGGAGCGGGCTCGGGACGGGGACGTCTTGGCCGTGGAACTCTTTCTCCAGGCAGGGATGTCGCCCAACGCCACCAATGTCAAGGGCGAAGCCCCTTTGCAGGTGGCGGCCCGTTTCGGACGCCGGGAAATAGTAAAAATACTTTTGGACAAAGGCGCAGACCCCAACCTCAAGGATGGCAAATTTGGGGCCCCTCCTTTAACCTGGGCCGCAGTGAAGGGCTTTCCGGAGGTCATCAACCTCCTCTTGGCAAAAGGAGCGGACATCAAGGCCAGGGATAAAAAAGGCATGACCGCCCTCATGTCCGCGGCCGTGGGGGGCAAGACCGAAGCCATCAAGATCCTGTTGGCCAAGGGTGCCAAGATCAATGCCACGGATAACGACCACCGCACCGCTCTCATATGGGCGGCCCACTATGGTCGTGCCGCCGCGGTGGGGCTGTTGCTGGACCACAGGGCTGACCCCCGGATCAAGGATAAGCAGCTGGGTTTGACGGCGCTCCTCACCGCCGCGGCCCGCGGCAGAACCGAAGCGGTAAAAGTGCTGTTGGCTAAGGGCGTCGACCCTAACGCCGGAGACCACCATGGCAAAACCGCCTTAATGTGGGCGGCCCAGGGTGGGCGTCTTAAGGAGATGCGGCTGCTGCTGGATAAGGGCGCCAAGATTAACGCCAAAGACCGGGAAGGCCGTACCGCCCTGGATCTGGCCCGGGATTTCAAGCAGCAGAAAGCCGAGGAGACCTTGCTGCAGGCCGGAGCCCTGGCCGGTACCGGAGGGAAAAGCCCGCAAAAAGCCAAGCCCGCCGCCAAGCCCCAGGAAGTGAAACCCGCCGGGCAGAGCCAAGGTAAAAAACCATCATAAGGTAAGGCCCGGGCCATCCGGAGTACGGCTGGAGCTCCGGGGTGGAGGCCACCACCGGCCCCCTGGGAGAGAACTAGCCAGGGAAGCAAAGTTGCCGCCTTCGGGCCGGGTGATCAATAAACCTCCTGATAAATTCTAGATTTTTTTGAGGAGAACGGCTATGCAATTAGGAATGATCGGTCTGGGGCGCATGGGCGCCAACATGGTAATCCGCTTGATGAAGGCCGGCCATGAGTGCGTGGTGCACGCCCGCCATCTTGAGTCCGTGCAGCCGCTGGTGGATAAAGGCGCCAAAGGGTCCACCGACCTGAAAGAATTCCTGGGGATGCTGACTAAACCCCGGGTCGTGTGGCTGATGGTGCCGGCCGCCACCGTGGACCCGGTATTGGCCAGCCTGACACCGCTCTTGGAACCCGGGGACATCGTGGTGGACGGCGGCAACTCTTACTACCATGACGACATTCGCCGGGCCGCGGCCCTCAAGGAGAAAGGCCTCCATTACGTGGACGTGGGCGTCAGCGGCGGCGTCTGGGGGCTGGAGAGGGGCTACTGCATGATGATCGGCGGGGAGAAAGACGCGGTCCAGCGTCTGGACCCCATCTTCAAGACCTTGGCCCCCGGGGTGGACGCGGCCCCGCGCACGCCCGGGCGCACCGGGGAAGCAACGCCCGCGGAAAACGGTTATCTGCACTGCGGTCCCAACGGCGGCGGGCATTTCGTGAAGATGGTGCACAACGGCATCGAATACGGCCTCATGGCCGCGTTCGCCGAAGGGCTGAACATTATTAAAAACGCCGACGCGGGCAAGCGCCGGCAGGAGGTGGACGCGGAGACCACGCCCCTGCGCCACCCCGAGTTGTACCAGTACGAATTCAATCTCCCGGACGTGGCCGAAGTCTGGCGCCGGGGCAGCGTCATCGGCGCCTGGCTGCTGGACCTGACGGCCAGCGCCCTCCAGGCCAACCCGGACCTGTCCAAGTTCGCGGGCCGGGTCTCCGATTCCGGGGAGGGGCGCTGGACGGTGCAAGCCGCGGTGGACGAAGGGGTGCCCGCGCCGGTGATCAGCTCGGCCCTTTTCACCCGCTTCAGTTCCCGGGGCCGGGACGAGTTTGCGGATAAACTCATGAGCGCCATGCGCTACGAATTCGGGGGGCACCTGGAAAAAACCGGAGCCAAGACGGGAGGTGGCTGATGGGAGTTCCACAGGTGGATGCCCTGGTCTTCTTCGGAGCCACGGGAGATTTGGCCTATAAGCAGATATTTCCATCGCTCCAGGGGCTGGTCAAAGATGAGGGCCTGAACATCCCCATTATCGGCGTGTCCCGGTCCGGGTCCCTGGAGAAGCTCAAGTCCCGGGCCCAGGAAAGCCTGGAAGAGCATGGCCTCCTGGATCAGGCGGCCTTTCAGAAGCTGACGGAACTGCTGCGGGCCGTCCAGGGCAATTACGATGCCCCCGAGACTTTTACCAAGTTGCGCCGGGAACTGGGCCAGGCGGAAAGGCCCCTGCACTACCTGGCCATTCACCCCAGCATGTTCGCGGAGGTGGCCGAGGGGCTGGCCAACTCGGGCTGCACCACCAATTCCCGGGTGGTCCTGGAGAAACCTTTCGGCCGGGACCTGGCCTCGGCCCAAGAGTTGAACAAGGTTCTCCATCAGTATTTTCCGGAAGAAGCCATCTTCCGCATCGACCACTATCTGGGCAAGGAGCCGGTGCAAAATATCCTCTATACCCGCTTTGCCAATCCCATTTTCGAGCCCATCTGGAACCGCCACTATGTGCGCAGCATCCAGATCACCATGGCGGAAGACTACGGGGTGGAGGACCGGGGCAAATTCTACGAAGAGGCCGGGGCCATCCGGGACGTCATTCAGAACCACATGTTGCAAGTGGTGTCCAGCCTGACCATGGACCCCCCCTCCGGCAATGCCCCGGAAGCCCTCCGGGATGAGAAAGGGCGGCTGTTCAAGGCCATCACTCCTTTGACCCCGGCGGACGTGGTGCGCGGCCAGTACCATGGCTACCGTTCCGTGCCTGGGGTCAGCGCCAATTCCACCGTGGAAACCTTTGCGGCCGTGAAGCTGTCCATCGACAATTGGCGCTGGGCCGGGGTCCCCATTTATATCCGGGCCGGGAAAAAGATGGCCTTGACCTCTGCGGAGGTGGTGGTAGAGTTCAAACGCCCTCCCCGGGAGGCCTTCGGGGAGATCGTCCCCGTCCTCTCCAGCCACATGCGCATGCGCATCAGCCCGGATATCAGCATTTCCATGGGCCTGCGGGTGAAAATCCCGGGGGAACGGATGGCGGGCCAGGACGTGGAGCTGACCCTGGTGCGCCAACCCGGGGAAGACATGCCGCCGTACCAGCGTCTCCTGGGGGACGCCATGCGCGGCTCCGCCGCGCTATTTGCCCGCCAGGACAGCGTGGAGGCCCAATGGCAAGTGGTGGACGGGATTCTGGGCAACGTCACGCCGCTCTACACTTACGCGCCGGGGGCCTGGGGGCCGGAAGAAGCCTACCAGCTCATCGGTCAACACGGGCCCTGGCTGAACCCCCATCCGCCGGAGAGTCAGTCATGACCCAGGAGCATCAAGTCGTGTTTCTCTTCGACGTGGACAACACTTTGCTGGATAATGACCACGTGGAGCGGGATCTGCGCCAACATCTAAAAGGCGAATTAAGCGCCCAGGCTTGCAGCCGCTATTTCGAGATCTTCGAAGAATTGCGCCGGGAGATCGGCTATGCCGACTATCTGGGCGCCCTCGAACGTTACCGGCTCGAGGACCTGCATGATCCCCGGGTCCTGAAGCTATCCAACTGGCTGGTGGACTATCCCTTTGCCCAGCGCCTCTACCCCGGCGCGCTGGACGTCATCGACCACGTGCGCCGCTGGGGAACGGCGGTAATCCTGTCGGACGGCGACGCGGTCTTCCAGCCCCGCAAGGTGGAACGTTCGGGGCTCTGGGAGGCGTTCAAAGGCCACGTGCTCATCTATGTCCATAAGGAAAAAATGCTCCAGGACGTGGAATGCTACTATCCGGCCCGGCAGTATGTGATGGTGGACGATAAGCTGCGCCTCCTGGCGGCCATTAAGGAGATCTGGGGAGAGCGGGTGACCACCGTGTTTCCCCGGCAGGGCCACTACGCCCACGACCCCAAAAACCTGAGCAGTTATCCGGCCGCCGACCTTGAGGTAGATCATATCGCCGATCTTCTCAACTACGATCTGGCGGCGTTTCTGAAGGAATAAATTCCGGGAGAAAGACTATGAAAGCGACCCAACAACTGCACGATCTGGGACAGAGCCTCTGGCTCGACAACATCACCCGGGAGCTGCTTACCAGCGGTACCTTGAAGCGCTATATTGACGAGTTGTCGGTCACCGGCTTGACCTCCAACCCCACCATCTTCGACCAGGCCATCTCCAAGAGCACGGCCTACGATGCCGAGATTCGCCGTCTGGTGGCCCGGGGTCATACGGGCGAGGCCTTGTTTTTCGAGTTGGCCCTGGAGGACCTGACCTAGGCCGCGGATCTCTTTGCGCCCATTCACCAGGCCACCGCCGGGGTTGACGGCTTTGTCTCCCTGGAAGTATCGCCCCTGTTGGCCTATGATACCCAAAGCACCGTGGCCGAAGCCCAGACGTTGTACAAAAAGGCCAGGCGGTCAAATTTGTTTATCAAGATTCCCGGCACCAAGGAAGGCGAGGCGGCCATCGAGGAAGCCATCTTCTCCGGGGTCTCGGTCAACGTCACCCTGCTCTTTTCCCGGGAACACTATCTCAAGGCCGCGGAGGCCTATATGCGCGGCCTGGAGCGCCGTCTGGCGGCCGGCTTAAACCTGGAGGTGCATTCGGTGGCCTCCCTCTTTATCAGCCGTTGGGACAAGGCCACCACGGACAAGGTGCCCTCTGATTTGCGCAATAAACTGGGCATCGCCGTGGGCCAGCAGACTTACAAGGCCTACCGGGACGTGCTGGACTCCGATCGCTGGCAGCACTTGGAGAATCAGGGGGCCCGGGCTCAGCGGCTGCTTTTCGCCAGCACCGGCACCAAGGACCCGGCGGCCTCCGACGTCCTCTATATCAACGCCCTGGCCGCGCCCAATACGGTGAACACCATGCCCGAAAATACCCTTCTCGCTTTTGGCGACCATGGACAGGTTAAGGGCGCCCTGCCCCGGGACGGCGGCGACGCCGAGCAGGTGCTGGCGGAATTCACTAAAGCGGGGGTCGATCTGGTCAAGCTGGCCGCCGGCCTCCAGGCGGATGGGGCCAAATCCTTCAGTGACTCCTGGCAGAATCTGATGGACGCCATCGAGGCCAAGAGCAAGGGCTTGAAATAAGCTTAAGGAAGGGAAGAACCATGACCGATACTCCCAGACCCACCGAAACCCAGGCCTGGCAGGCCCTTAAAGCCCATTACCAGGAGATCAAGGATCAGCATCTGCGGCAGCTTTTTGCCGATGATCCTAACCGGGCCGAGAACTTTAACGCCGAAGGCGCGGGCCTCTGCCTGGATTACTCCAAGAATCGCCTCACCGCCAAGACCATCGGCCTGTTGCTGCAGCTCGCCCGGGAACGGGGGGTGGAGGCCCGGCGGGACGCCATGTTCCGGGGGGAGAAGATCAACCTCACCGAAAAGCGGGCCGTGCTGCACGTGGCCCTGCGCGCGCCTAAAGGAGCGTCCATCAAGGTGGACGGCCGGGACGTGGTGCCGGAGGTCCACGCGGTCTTGGACAAGATGGCGGACTTTGCTCACCGGGTGCGGAGCGGCCAATGGCAGGGCCATACCGGCAAACGCATCAAAAACGTGATCAACATCGGCATCGGCGGCTCCTACCTGGGGCCGGAGATGGCCTATCTGGCGCTGCGTCCTTACAGCGACCGCTCCCTGACCTGCCGCTTCGTCTCCAACGTGGACGGCGCCAATTTCACCGAAGCCACCCACGACCTGGACCCGGCCGAAACCCTCTTCGTCATCTCCTCCAAGACCTTCACCACCCTGGAGACCATGACCAATGCCCAGACCGCCCGGCAATGGGTGCTCCAGGCCCTGGGCAGCGACAGCGCGGTGGCCAAGCACTTTGTGGCGGTCTCCACCAACACCGGGGAGGTACAGAAATTCGGGATCGATACCGCCAACATGTTCGGCTTCTGGGACTGGGTGGGCGGCCGTTACTCCATGGATTCGGCCATCGGCCTTTCCACCATGCTGGCGGTGGGACCGGAGAACTTCCGGGAGATGCTGGCCGGTTTCCACGCCATGGATGAGCATTTCCGCACCATCCCTCTGGAGAAAAATCTACCCGCGCTCCTGGGACTCTTGACGGTCTGGTACAATAACTTCTTCGGCGCCCAAACCATTGGCATCATGCCCTACACCGCCTATCTGGAACGTTTCCCGGCCTACCTGCAGCAGTTACAGATGGAAAGCAACGGCAAACACGTGGACCTGGGAGCGCGCCCCGTAACCTACGAGACCGGCCCCATCATCTGGGGGGAGCCCGGCACCGACGGGCAGCACTCCTTTTATCAATTAATCCATCAGGGCACCAAGCTGATCCCCTGTGACCTCATCGGCTTTTGTCAGCCGCTCAGCCCGTTGACTGGCCACCACGAATTGCTCATGGCCAACCTCTTCGCCCAGGCCGAGGCCCTGGCCTTCGGCAAGACCGCGGAGGAATTGGCCGCCGAAGGTTCCCCGGATTTTCAGACGCCATTCCGGGTGTGCGAAGGGAACCGGCCCACCAATGTCATTCTCGCGGAGCAGCTGACGCCCAGGACTTTGGGGAGCCTGGTGGCCCTCTACGAGCACAGCGTCTTCACCCAGGGCGCAATCTGGGATATTGACTCCTTTGACCAATGGGGCGTGGAGTTGGGCAAGGTCCTGGCCCAGCGCATCATCCCCGAACTGGAGAGCGCTGCCGAGCCTGAGCTTTCACACGACGGCTCCACCAACGCCCTCATCCGGCGCTACCGCCGCTTGAGAGGAGGGAGCCACTAGTTTTCGGAAGGGGCAAATCCTTACCTGGGTTTCGCCCCCCAAGTAAGTCCTGAAAAGATAAACCTCACGCCAAGACGCCAAGGCGCAAAGCAAGACGCAAAATATTTTCATAACTTACGCTTGAGCCATCGGCTCCTGAGCGACTGTTCCGAATGTAAGTAAAGGTTAGTCAACATGTGCTCACCTTCCGGAAAGGAACCATGCCCAAGATCACCGTTTACCCAGACAATGACAGCCTGATCCGCGGTGCGGCCGATTTCATTGTGGAGTTGGCGGTCCAAGCCATCGTCGCCCGGGGCCGCTTTACTTTGGCGCTGTCCGGGGGCAACACCCCCCGGCCCCTTTATGCCCGCTTGGCCACCCCGGCCTACCGGGACCGGATCGACTGGGCCAAGGTGCACATCTTTTTCGGGGATGAACGCTGCGTGCCCCCCGATGATCCCCGGAGCAACTACCGCATGGTCCGGGAGGCCCTGCTGGACCAGGTGCCGCTGTCGGCCGGGAAAGTCCACCGCCTCCGGGGCGAGGACCCGCCGGAGCAGGCGGCCGCGGATTATGCCCGGGTCCTACAAAAAACCTTCGGGGGCGATGCCGCGGCCGGGGGGCCGCCGCCTGAGGGTTTCGACCTGATCCTTCTGGGTATGGGGGACAACGGCCACACGGCTTCCCTCTTTCCCGGCCTGGCCGTGGTTACGGAAACGAGGCGCTGGGTCATGGCCCAGTATGTGGAGGTCGCGGGCATGTGGAGGGTCACCCTGACGCCGGTGGTGCTCAACGCCGCCCGCCAGGTGGCGTTTCTGGTGTCGGGGGGAGGCAAGGCCGAGGTGCTGCATCGGGTTCTGGAAGGACCCTACCAGCCGGTGGCGCTGCCGTCCCAGATCATCAAACCGTCTCACGGCGAACTGCGCTGGCTTCTGGACGCGACGGCAGCCGCCAAGCTGAGGAGGGAGTCATGAACGAGAGCGGTCCCGGAGCCGCGGCCCAGGCCCGGTACAAGCAGGAAGCCGCCGAATATGCAGTGCAGTTTATTCAATCGGGGATGACCCTGGGGTTGGGCACCGGCACTACGGCTATCTATGCCACCCGGCGTATCTCGGAGCTTTATAGGAGTGGGAAGTTGCGCGATATTGTCGCCTTCGCCACCTCGAGAGCCGTGTGGCACGAGGCAGTCAAGATGGGGATTCCCATGCTGACGGAAGATATGCCTCAGGCCATTGATGTGACCATCGATGGCGCCGACGAGGTGGACCCGCAGTTTAACCTGATCAAAGGCGGCGGCGGGGCCCTGCTGCGGGAGAAGATCGTGGCCCAGGCCAGCCGCCGGGAGATCATCATCGTGGATGAGAGCAAACTGTCGCGGCAGCTGGGGACGCATTGGCCGGTGCCGGTGGAAGTGTTGCCCTACGGCTGGCAGTCCCAGGCCCGCTACCTGGAATCTCTGGGCGCCGAGGTCACTTTACGGAAGACCGCCGACGGTTGCGAGTTTTGCACCGACCAGGGCAACATCATCCTGGATAGCCGCTTCGGCCCCATCGCCGACCTGGAGGGCCTGGCCCAAAAATTAGCCTCACGAGCCGGGATCATGGAGCACGGCCTTTTTCTAAACCTGGCAGATGAAGTCATCGTCGCCGGGCCTCAGGGTGTCCGGCACCTGAAACGCGGGTCTTAAAACCGGAAGCCCTAACTTTTAACCGCCCCCTGCCGGGGGGGACAACTAATAAAAAACTCTTCTTACCTCTAAATGCTTGGGTAAGCAACTACTAATTTTCCACCGGCTGCCCGGCGGGGATCTTCCTCTTGATATATACTTCCACGCCTTCTGTTTTCAGGGTGGCGATGACCAGTTCTTCCTTGAGGTTGCCAATGCCGCAGATCGTCTCCCGATCCGGAGGGTCGCTGGGGTCGCCATAGGGGAGAAGAATCCCCCGGGACTCGAGAAAACTCTTGACCCCGTCGTAACGCGGCTTGCCGTCCATGTATAAGTTGTAATCATTGTCGAGGTCGAAGGGCTGGAAGGGTTCATTGGTCTTGGCGGCGCGCTGCTGCAGGTAGTCATCAAAGGTCTTTTTCCAGCAGGCCGCATGCACCTTGGCAGTGGCGGTCAGCACACCGTCGAGATCGAATAATACCGCGTCGAAATTAGCAGAAGTTACCGAGGGTTTCCTTGAACTCATAGATCCACCTCAGGGAGTAATTGAGTATGATTGTCGGAATTAATAGTGGAAAAATGTGGATTTATGGCGCTATCTAACGAAAAGACCATGCAGTTATTAAGTTAAACATTGATAATGCTTAGTCAACCGACAGAATATCGGCTGTTTCTGGCTCCTGCCAGAAGAATTATGCAGTTGCCGCATAAGCAAATGATGCAGGAACATCTTACCCCCTAAGCTCTGTAGAAATTGGCAAGCCAGGATGGGCCTTGAAAATAGTCGGCCTTATTGCACCCGCCCCAGAATTCCAGCCAATTTTGCCTTGACCATTAGGGGCATTTTTGTTAAGGAAGAAAGGCGCCCGCGATTTCAATTCCTGTTCTCAAAGAATCCCCTTATTTTTTGTTTTTGCCAATTCTTGCCAAGAGAGCGCCTCGATGCTTCGCCAGGGAGTCTGGTTCATAATCGCTGGAGTTTTGCTGCTGGGTCATACTTCGGCGCTGGCTGAATCATACCTGCGGGTCCGGAATAAAAACGGGGTGATCTGTTATTATTTTAACAGCCGGGAATCCTCCACCTCCAGACAGGCGGGTAGGAATACCACTGGCTGGCGCCACCTTCCTCCGCTACCGGCGCTCAGGCCCGCCCCCGGTGAGCCGGAAACTCTGACCCAAGGGCCATCCTCCTCCCAGAAGTTGGCGGTAAAGACTGCTGACCACCAAGCCGTCAATCCCGCGGACACCAAAGCATATATTGGGGCGGGCGCCCGCTATCTGGTCAGTATGCTGACCAAATTAGGTTACCGTTGCCCCCCGGCTTTGCCTGTATCCCAGCCCGTTGCCCCCCGGCTGAAAGGTCTTCAACAGGCTCCCTCCCTGCCGGAGCTGGCGGTCACCTCTCCGGCGGGAAGCGATGCTTTCCGCCAATATCCCCGGGTATCGTCTGCCGTAAGGGGGCCAGGGAGACGAGGCTTACTTGCAGGAAACCAGCAATATTACTGCTTTCCGGTATGCAGCCCCTTTTCCTTCAGAAACTCCTGGAGCGATTACCGTCGCGGCGGGAGGCGGCATCATGCGGTGGATATTTTCGCCCGGGAGGGGACGCCGGTCTATGCCGTCACCTCAGGGGTTATCGACACCCTGGTCACCTGGCCGCGAGCCGGAATCACCCTGCTGCTGCAAGGCCAGGATGGCAGACTGTACGGTTACATGCACCTGCTGGGATACGCCCCGGGCATCGTGGAGGGAAAAGGGGTAAGAGTAGGGGAACTGCTCGGCTATGTGGGCCGCACCGGAGTCTGGAGATCTCCGGCCCATCTTCACTTTCAGGTTTATGCCGACCATCGCCAAGACAAACATAACCTGGTGAACCCTTATTTTCTTCTGGTCCAATTATGCCACGGCATCGGGGTCACCGACTTATACCGCCATGGAATTGCCCGCACGGAAGACCAGACCATAAAAGTCAACAGATACCAGCTTACCGGCCTCCGGAGTCTGCCGCTTTCAGGACCCGAGGTGGTCAATTCAGGATTAAGGACTCCTTCTGGACTTGAAAGAAAAAAGGATTAGCCGTTTCTGGCTAACCCTTATTAATTATTGATTATTATGGTGGGCCGTCGGAGACTCGAACTCCGAACCTAGTGATTAAGAGTCACTTGCTCTACCAATTGAGCTAACGGCCCGATTGCGTCGCAGGCTTGAATATATTGGGCGCAAGGAATTTTGTCAAGACCTGCCAGACGACCAAAATCAACCCCAGCCAAACATTCTAGAGATAAGCCTTCACCACATACTGTTGCACCATGCGCTGGGTGTTAAAAAAAGACCCGTTGATGGCGATGGCGCCGTACATGGCCTGCAAGAATCCTTCCCGGTCCTGGTAATATCTGGGGACGATGATTTTTTCCAACTTGGTATAGAGGCAATCGGCGTCTTCGGCGCAATCGTGTCTCTCGGTGCCGTGGACTACGGGAGAGCCGATGGACCAGCCGGTGAAGTTTTCAATGCAGCCTTCCAGCCACCAGCCATCCAGGCTGCTGAGGCTGGGGACCCCGTTCATGGCGGCCTTCATGCCGCTGGTGCCCGAGGCTTCGTTGGGGGGCTGGGGGGTGTTCAGCCAGACATCCACGCCGCCGGTGAGCAGGCGTCCCAGCCAGGTGTCGTAGTTGGCCAGGTAGGCCACCTTGATGTCCGGGGAGAGGGCTTGCCCGGCTTGAAAAATGCGGCGGATGAGGTCCTTGCCGTGGGTGTCCCGGGGATGGGCCTTGCCGGCATAAATCAACTGGAGGGGCCCCACCTCCCGGGCCAGCCGCCGCAAACGTTCGAGATCGCTGAAGAGCAGGTCCGCCCTTTTATAAGTCGCCACCCGCCGGGCGAAACCCAGGGTCAGGACGTCTTTGTCCATGCCGGCGTTGGTTTGGTGGTTGACGTAAGAGAGCAGTTCCTGCTTGGCCTTCTGGTGGGTGTCCCACAACTCTGCCGCGGGGATGTTGAGGACATAGCGCAAACTGAAGTTATCCTCCCGCCAGCCGGGAATGTGGCGGTCAAAGAGCACCTGCATGGGCTCGGTGGTCCAGGTGGCGGCGTGCACCCCGTTGGTGATGGCGTCGATGGGGTAGTCGGCGAACATCAGGCGGGACACTTCCCCGTGTTTTTTGGCCACTCCGTTAACATAGTTGCTCAGGTTGAGGGCCAGGTAGGTCATATTCAGCCTGACCCCCTGCGGCGCCAGCTCCGGCATCCTGACGAAATCGCCCTTATACTGAAAGATGTGTTGCTGGACATCCACGGCAAACATGTCTTGATGATCCATGACATATTGGAGATTGTCCGTCATCTTCTCCACCAGCTCCAAAGGAAACTGGTCGTGGCCCGCGGGCACCGGCGTATGGGTGGTGAAGATGCACTTTTCCCGCACCGCCTCGATCTCCTTCTGACCGATGACACTCTTGCCGTTTTTCTCCACTTCCTCGTTCAACAGTTCGATGGTCAAAAAGGCCGCGTGTCCCTCATTCATGTGAAAGCGGTTCACCTGCCGGTATCCCAGGGCCCGGAGCAGGCGCACCCCGCCGATCCCCAGAACGATCTCCTGGCACAGGCGGTACCAGTCGTCACCGCCGTAGAGGTGGTCGGTGAGGCGGCGGTCCCAGTCGCTGTTTTCCGGCAGATCGGTATCCACCAGATAAACCGGCACCACGAAGCCGCTGACACCCTTGACTTCATATTTCCAGGCCCGGAGCAGCACTTCCCGGCCCTCGATAATCACCTGGACCCGGGGCTCCATCTCGGTTAAAAAATCATTGACGGCCCAGACCACCGGCTCTTCGGTCTGGTTTCCCCGGGGGTCCAGGTGCTGGTAAAAGTAGCCTTTCCGGTGCAGGAGGGAAAAAGCCACCAGGGGTACCTTGAGATCCGCGGCCGAGCGGATAGTATCCCCCGCCAAGACCCCCAGCCCGCCGCTGTAAGTAGGGATGTCGGGCTCCAGGGCAATTTCCATGGAGAAATAAGCAATGAAGTGGTTATGAGTCATGGCGTTCCTCCTGTGGAGCCGGTCCTACTCTTCTTCGGTTAACTCTCCGTTCCGGTCCGGGTCCAGGTTGAATAGGCGCCGCACCAGGTCCAGTTCCCGGTGGGGCCGGGAGGGTTGATGCTGGCGCTTCAGGAAGATGATGGGATCGTGCAGGAGCTTGCTGACGATGGAGTGGGTCAGCACCTCCAGGGCCTGGTGCTGCTCCGGGCTCAAATTTCTCAGGTGCCCCAGGGTCTTTTTCAGCTCCGCCTCGCAGATGCGGTCCGCTTTCTCTTTGAGGGAAATGATGGTGGGATAGACCGCCAGGGTTTCCAGCCATTCCAGAAATTTCAGGGTTTCTTCGGCCACCAGGCGCTCGGCCTTGGCCGCCTCCTGGTGGCGGCGCTGCCAGTTGAATTCCACCACCTCTTTTAAGTCATCGATATTATAGAGATAAACGTTATCAATCTCATTGATGGCCGGGTCCAGGTCCCGGGGCACGGCAATGTCGATGAAGAACAGCGGCTTGTGTTTGCGCTTACGCATCACCCCTTTCACCTGGTCCCGGGTGAGGAGGTAATGGGAAGAGCCGGTGGAGCTGATGATGATGTCCGCCAAGAGCAACTGGCCGGCCAGTTCCTCCAGGGAGACGGCCTCTCCTCCGAAGCGCTGGGCCAGTTGCAGGCCCCGTTCCAGGGTGCGGTTGGCGATGATGATGCGCCCCACCCCGTCGCTCTTCAGATGCTCCAGGGCCAGTTCCCCCATCTCCCCGGCCCCCACCAGGACTGCGGTCTTACCGGCCAGGTCCCCGAAAATTTTCCGGCCCAGGGTGACCGCGGCGTAACTGATGGAGACCGCGTGGTCGCCGATGCCCGTTTCCCGGCGCACCCGTTTGGCCACGGAAAAGGTCTTGTGCAGCAGGCGGTTTAATATGGGGCCGGTGGCCCGGCTGTCCGCGGCCTGGCGGTAGGCCTCCTTGATCTGCCCCAGGATCTGGGGCTCCCCCACCACCAGGGAATCGAGGCTGGCCGCCACCCGGAAGAGGTGGTTTACCGCCTCCCGGTCCCGGTGGAGATAAAGGGATTTATCCAGTTCCCCCGGGGTGACTTCCGGGAAGTTGGAGAAAAAGGCCCGCATCCGGCCAATGGCCTTCTCCGGGTCTTCGGTGGCGCAAAGCCCCTCCACCCGGTTGCAGGTGGAATATAGCACCAGCTCCAACAGTTCCGGATGGCTTTGCAATTCCTGGTAGGCCGCGCCCAGGTCGGTCAGGAGTCCCCCCAGCTTTTCCCGGAGGGCCACCGGTGCGGTCTTATGGTTGAGTCCCAGGAGCACCAGGTTCATGGCTGTTTGAGAAAGCTGGCGAAATTGTGGAAACTGCTGAACCACAAGTTTGCGCCCACAAAAGCGGCCAGCAGGACGACAAAGCCGCAGATGGCCAACAGCGCCGCCCGCCGTCCCCGCCAGCCCACGGTCAGGCGTTCATGGAGGAGAACCGCATAGATCAGCCAGGCCAGAAGGGTCAAGATTTCCTTGGGGTCCCACTGCCAGAAACTCCCCAGGGTATGTTGGGCATAGAGGGAGCCGGTGATAATGCCCCCGGTGAGCAGGGGAAAGCCGATGGTCAGACACCAGTAATTGAGGGCGTCCAGTTGCTCCAGCGACGGCAGGCGGCGGTAAAAAAAACCGAAATTCTTGTTTTTGAGTTGCCTTTCTTGCACCAAATAAAAAATTCCCGCCAGAAAGGCCAGGGTCAGGGCCGCGTTTCCCAGGAGGGCCAGGATGATGTGCACCGTGAGCCAGAGACTCTTGAGCGCCGGAGAAACTACGCCGTGACCGGGGGCCAGGAGCAGGGTGCCGGAAACCATCAAGGCCGCCAGGGGCGCGGTCAGGGCCCCCAAAACCTTGATGGGAAAGCGCCAATAGAGAAAGAGGAACGCGGCCACCAGGGCCCAGGCGCTCACCAGCAGGGTCTGCCCGAAAGTGGCCACGGGCAGATAACCCACGGTCCAGGTAAGAAAAATGAGCACCAGGGTATTAAAAACCAGGCCGAGCCCCAGCAGCCAGACGCCGCCCCTACAAAAATTCTCCCGCTGGGCCAGGAAAAACCCCAGCCATAGGGCCGTGGCCCCGAAGTAGGCGATGAGCGTCAGGTAGATTAAGGCACTGCTCATGGGATTTTTCCTATTTTTTGTTTTCGGTAAAAATTTGCCGCCAGGCGCAATCCTAATCTGTAAGTTTCAGGATTTCCTCCAGAACGGCAGCGGCCAAAACCTGGCCTAAAACCTCCAGTAGAATTTGCCGCACCTCGTGCATATTCCCCCGGCTAAGAGCAGCAAGCAGCGGGCTGTCCACCAGTTGTTTAAAGAGGACCGCATTATCCGGGTCCCCCCGCCGCACGGCCAACAACCGGGTCCTGACCGCCTGCAGCAGGGCCAGGTAAGGCCCGTATTCCGGTCCGAAATGGCTCTCCAGTTCCTCCCTAAGCTTCCGGGCCAGGGCCGGGGACGCGCCCCCGGTGCTGATGGCCAGGGTGAGATCCCCCCGGCGCACCTGGGCCGGAACGATGAAGGTGCACAGGTGCGGCTGGTCCACGATGTTGACCATAATCCCCCGGGCCTGGGCCGCAGCGCTGACCTTGGCGTTCACCTCCATGTCGTCCGTGGCCCCGATCACCAGGGCCATGCCGTTAATCTGTTCCTCTTGAAAATCACCCTGGAGGTGGCGAATCTCTCCCTTAGCGGCCAGGGCCGCCAGGGCGGGGGTGAGTTCCGGGCTGACCACCGTCACCTTAGCTCCGGCGGCCAGCAGGTCCTGGACCTTGCGCTCCCCTACGGCGCCGCCCCCCACCACCAGGCAGGGGCGGTCCGCGATCAGGGCAAAGATGGGATAAGTTTGCATGGTTCCGGGGAAATTTTCCGAAAAACGGCTTTAATAATTCTTTATTTAATCATATTCGTGAGTTCTGGGAAAGGCATTTTAAAGAAAGCCTTTGCCATTGACAGGGGCCTCAACTCCTGGTTATATGAAACATTAGGCGGACACCGGGCCCCACTGACATTTCCCGGGGATCAATTCCATGTCAACCCTTCGTCTTCTCCCATTACTGTTAATTTTGGGGGCCGTGGCCGTATTCAGCCCGCCGATGCCGGCTAGGGGCGGAGAGAAGGCTATGAGCATTAGCGAGGCCGACCAAAAGCAGCTGTTAGCATTGGCCCGGGGCAGTATCCGGGCGCATCTCACCGGAGAGGCCATCCCTTCCCTGGAAGGCGCTTCCCCGCTGTTGTGCGAAAATCGGGGAGTATTTGTCTCCCTGCACCGCCGAGGGCATCTTAGGGGCTGTATCGGTTACCTGGAGGCCGTCAAACCTCTGGGGCAATCAGTGGTGGAAATGGCGGCCGCGGCCGCGTTTCACGATCCCCGCTTCCGGCCCCTGGGGAAAGAGGAACTGGCCGACCTGGACGTGGAGATTTCCGTCCTGACTCCCATGCAGCGTCTGGAGAAGGTGGAGAATATTGAAGTAGGCAAGCACGGCCTCTATATCGAAAAAGGTTCCTGCCGGGGCCTGCTTCTCCCCCAGGTAGCAGTGGAGTATCGCTGGGATCGGACGAAGTTTTTGGAACAGACGTGCTGTAAGGCCGGGCTGCCCCCCCAGGCCTGGAAGGACCCGGATACCCGGATTTATACTTTCACTGCCGATATCTTCTCGGACCATCCCGCGGCGGCGGGATCACGGAAGTAGGAGCCCAGACTGCCATGACCGACAATTCTAAGCCGCAACCGGAACGGCGTCTCCCTGTGCCTCTGCCTCCGGAAACCCCAACCCCCGAACCGGGTGGGTTAAAGGGCTTGCTCCGCCATCGTTTTCTTCTGGTAGCCCTGGTCGTCGTCATCTTCTTAGGGTTCCTGTTCTTCCGGGGCGCTTATCAAGAATTGCGGACCCAAGAGGCCCAGGAGGCCGCTCAGGGAAAAAAGCCTGAAGCTTCCGCCCACCAGGTTGCCACCCAGGAGCCGTCCCCGGACCCGGGAGCGGCCCACACGCCGGAAACGGAGAAGGACCACACCCAGGAGGCTGCTCCGGCCCAAAAGGAAGTTCATGAGACGGCTGCGCCTACTCCGCCGAAAGCCCCCCCGGCCCACCCGGTTATGGCGCCAAAGCCGCGGCCCGAGCCGGTGAAAGGGGAAGTCTTTACCCGGGCCCTGATCAAGATCATGGACGACCAGGTGAACCAGACCATGTTCGGTTGGCGGCCCAATAGCATCATCTTCGGCAAGTTCGGGCTCACCGATAACGTCAACAACGTCCAACTGGGAGTCCTGGAGGTGGTGCGCCGCACCGTCTTGGTCCTCAACGAAAACCTGACCAGATTTGCCATCACCGAAGCCTATAACCCCAACATCAATGAGGCCCGGGACTTTTTCATGGTCAGCCCCGACAAGTACTGGTTTCCCTCGGCCTCCGGCAAATACCGGGAAGCCATGCGGGACCTGGAAATATACATCGAGTCCCTGCGCAAGGGCCGGGCCCGCTTCTACACCCGGGTGGACAACCTCATCGCCCTCACCGCCAGTTATAAGGACATTCTGGGCTCCAGCTACCATAATCTCATCAAGGACAAGGAAGCGGACGGCTCCTCGGTCTCCTGGTCCATGGTGGACGACTACTTTTACTTCGGCCAGGGTATCGCCCTGGGCATGTCCCAGATGCTGGAAGCCGTTAAGGAAGAGTTCCACCCGGAACTGTCGAAAAAGAATTCCCATAAGCTCCTGGAGGACGCCATCCATGCCCTGCACAGCGGCGCCCAACTGTCTCCCTGGGTGGTGACCAACGGTGCCAAAGACGGCATCCTGGCCAACCACCGGGCCAATATGTCCACCTACATCGGTGAAGCCGAACACGTCATTGCCACTCTGCAGACGGTACTGGCTACGAATTGATGGAAATAAGCAAATTTTGAGGAGATCGCCAGGGGGTTAGCTATCAGCGGTCAGCTTTCAGCTTTCAGCTAAAAGATTTTTTTTCCACAGACGCACTGAGGGCACAGAGGTTCACAGTGAATTTTAAGTTTTTGGCCCTCGGCGCCAGGCGCCGAGGGCCAAATTTTAATTCTCTGTGGCCCTTTGTGTTCTTTGTGTCTCTGTGGTTAATTTTTTTAAGCTGAAAGCTGACCGCTGAAAGCTGATAGCTAATTCCCTTGAAATTTCCGCCATTTTGTTTTAAGGTGGGGCAATTCTTTTCCAGGAGGGGGAAGATGCTGGTCAGCAAGATCATGAGCGATAGCCCGGTGACCATCTCTCCAGATAAGCGGGTGGGCCAGGCCCTGAAATTGATGCAGAAGCACAATATCCGCCACCTGCCGGTGGTCAAGGACGAGCGCCTGGTGGGGTGGATCACTTCCCGGGATTTACGGGAAGTGCTGCTGGCCTCCATGTTGGAAAAGATCACGGTGGAGGACGTGATGCTCAAGTCCCCTATCACCGTCACCCCCGACACCAAGGTGGAGGAAGCGGCCCGCCTGGTTTATGAGCATAAGATCGGGGGCATGCCGGTGCTGGAGGGGGGCAGGCTGGTGGGGGTCATTACCTTGATGGACCTGATCTCCGCCTTCCTCTCCATGTTGGGTCTGCTGCGCACCAGTTCCCGGGTGGACCTGCTCCTGGAGGACCAGCCGGAGAAGCTGGAAGAGGCCAGCCGCCTGATCAGTGAAGCAGGGGGCCGGGTCATCAATGTGGCCCTGGGCACGGCTAAGGAGGGTAAGCGCCCTTACTATTTCCGGGTCATCAAATGCGACCTGCAACCCATCA
>JAQTXE010000256.1 GCA_028688935.1 Syntrophales bacterium | reverse complement strand
TCCGGGTCTTGGCATCCCAGGACATCTCCCTGATCGTCATGGGTACCCAGGGGAAAGGCTTCATCAAGGAACTCTTCCTGGGCAGCGTGGCCCACAATGTCTCCCGGCTGGCGCCGTGTCCGGTGCTTTTGATCCCGCCGGCGTCTCGCTAATTATGGGAGAACTATCGAGAGGGAATTTCTAACTTTCAGGCAAAAAAATTCATGGTCGCGCGCCGGTTTTTCTCCCTGGATTTGTTTTATATTTTTAAATGCGGATATACGGTTATAATAAAACCTGGCCGGAAAATCCACATTCAGCCAAAAGTCAGCAAGTCTGACTCCAATCACTGCGTTAAGGAAGGGTCTCAATGAAACTTTTGCGTGGAACTTTTATCGGTTTGTTTTCCCTGGCTGTAGGTCTTCTAATGGTCTGGCAGGCCATGCCGACCCAGGCGCAAGGTTCGTCTCCGGCCAGAGGAAAGCCTGCGCTATACGAATTCGGGGCCAAGTACTGCATCCCCTGCAAGCCGATGAAAGAGGTGATGGCGGCTTTGAAAACCAGCCATGGAGAGCAGGTGGAAGTTCGCATGGTCTATGTGGATGAGCAAAAGCCTCTCTTTGAGCAATACAAGATCGTGGCGATCCCCACCCAGGTTTTCCTGAATGCCGAAGGCAAAGAGGTCGACCGCCACTTGGGCGCTTTGACCAAAGAAGAGGTCCTCAAGAAGCTTAAGGAATTGAAATTCATCAAGTAAATTAAGGAGACACTTTCATGGGATGGAGTGAATCTCTGGGCCAGGTCATGCAGACCCGCCCGGTTCTGGCCTATGGGGCCTCTTACCTGGGCGGGGTGATCGCTACCGCCAGTCCCTGCATCCTGGCCAGCATCCCCCTGGTCATCGGCTTTGTGGGCGGTTACGCTGGGGGCAACAAGAAACAGGCTTTTTTGTACTCCTTAACTTTTGTGGTGGGCTTGGCCGTGGTCATGTCCATCCTGGGCGCCATGGCCGCGCTTATGGGGACCATGTTCGGTGACGTGGGCACCTACTGGTATTTTGTGGTGTCGGTGATCCTCATCGTCATGGGGCTGCAATTGGCCGGAGTCATCAACCTGAAGCTGGGTGGCAATGCCCAAAGATTTTTGCCCCAGAAGACCGGTCTTATCGGCGCCTTGATATTAGGAGCGCTCTTCGGCCTGGTCCTCTCACCTTGCGCTTCCCCGGTGCTCGCGGTCATCCTCACCCTGGCCGCGGTCCAGGGAAAGGTGGCTTACGGTAGCACCCTCTTATTCGCTTACGCCCTGGGCCAGGGGACCCTGATCCTCCTGGCCGGGACCTTCACCGGCGTGATCGAGAGTTACCTGCAATCTAAAAGCGCCAAAGTGGGTACGATCCTGCAACAGGCGGCGGGGGGTCTGATCTTCTTCGCCGGCTGCTATATCTTATTCCAGGGCATCAGGAACTGGTGATCCCCTGGGAAGGGTAAAAAGGAAATCAGTTTATGAAAGATCAAGATATCAAGGGAGTTATCAAAGAGCGTTACGGTAAAATCGCCCGGGGGGAAGTTACCTTCTGCTGTCCCTCCTGCGGCCCTACGGTGACCGACCAGTCATTGGCCGTGGGTTATACCCCGGAGGATTTGCAGTTGGTGCCGGAGTTGGCGGTTTTGGGAGTGGGCTGCGGCAACCCCACGGCACTGGCGGACCTTAAAGTTGGTGAGACCGTCCTGGACCTGGGCTCCGGCGCGGGCATCGACGTCTTCCTGGCGGCCAAAAAAGTGGGGGAGCAAGGCCGGGTCATCGGCGTAGACATGACTGAAGACATGGTGGCCAAAGGCCGCGGGCTGGCGGAGCAGCACGCCTTTAGCAACGTGGAATTCCGTCTGGGTTACATTGAGCAACTCCCGGTGGCTTCGGGCACCGTGGACGTGGTCATCAGCAATTGCGTGATCAACCTGACTCCGGACAAGCTGGCCAGCTTCAAGGAAGTCCATCGGGTCTTAAAGCCCGGCGGCCGCATCCTCATTGCCGACCTGGTGACCGCGGGGGATCTCCCGCCGGACGTGCGGGCCAGCGCCGCGGCCTGGGCAGACTGCCTAGCCGGGGCCATGGAAAAGGAAGCTTACTTGGAGACCATCCGCCGCGCCGGTTTCTCGGAGGTGGATGTGGCTTCCGAGTTCGCCTATGAGGCTCCAGGGATGGATGAGCGTTTACGAGGGAAGATCATCAGCGTGAAAGTGCGCGCTTTTAAGAGTAGATGAGGGCTCCCTAATTGCCCATCTTCAGCCCCTTAACCAGGGCCTTTTTTATGAACATAAGGGAATTAACCAGTCATCTTAAAAAATATTATTAAATAACCGGATATTCGGTTATAATGATCTATGGCATCAATCAAAGGAGACGAATGAATTATGGCATCAAATGGTTTTGTTACCGTACGGATTCTCGAACTTCCCGGCATTTCGGGAGGCTGCGCCTGCGGCAGTAAGCCCTGCAGCCCCGAGATGGCCGATATTTTTAAGCAAAAGATGACCGAACTTCAGGCCGCGTTGGAGGAAAGCTATCCCGGCAAAACCAGGGTGGAGCATGTGAATCTCAAGGAAAACCAGGAGGAAAGAGAGAGCGAAATCGGCCAGCTCCTGGTCACCAAGAAATATCCCGGCCCCCTGGTGGTGATCGACGGGGAGCCCAAGTTCGCCGGGTCCATCCAAGTGAAGAAGATCGTCAAAGAAGTAGGAAACCTTTTGGGATAGGAAAAGGAGACCATCGTGACTGAGTTTCTGGAAACCACCTATGAGAAGTTCATTTTCAAGGTGAAGGTGGGCTACCTATACAGCCGGGAAGAGTTTTGGGCGAATTTTCGGAATGGCGCGGCCACCATGGGGTTGACCGACTTCATGCAAAAGGCCAAGGGCGACGTGGCTTTCCTGGAGACCGTGGAGCCGGGGACCGTGGTCAAGCGAGGCGACGAGATCGGCAAGATCGAGACCATCAAGGCCACCTTCGGCATCATCTCGCCGGTTTCCGGCAAGATCGCGGAAGTCAACCCGGAGATGGACGCCAGCCCTTACCTGATCAACCATGATCCTTATGGCGCAGGCTGGATCTATCGTTTCGAGCCCAGCGACCCCGAAGGGGACAAGGCCCAGCTCATGGACGCCAATAAATACTTCGAAGCCATGAAAGACAAGATCGCCCGGGAGGCGAAGAAACTTTATGGGTAAGAAGCACAAGAAAGTGGTGGTGCTCCCCTGCAGCGGCATCGGCAAGGTGTTCGGGGCACTGGCCCGGGAGACCATGTATGAATTGCTGGAAAAGACCAGGCCGGGGACTGTTGCGACTACATGCCTGCCTCTTTTGGTGATCAAGGACCCCGAGGCGGTGGCCCTCGTGACGGAAAACCCGGTGATCACCATCGACGGCTGCCCCAAGGACTGCGCCAAAAAGAGCGTGGAGGCCCTGGGCAAGGCGGTGGACAAGGCCTTCGAGGCCATCAAGTTCTACAAGGAGCACAAAGACCTCAAGCCCGAAGGCATTGCCGAGGTGAACGAAACCGGCTGCAAGCTGGCGGTCGTGGCCGCGGAAGAAGTGGCCAAGGAAGTGGATAAGCTGGCCGCGGGGGAGGTAGCATGATGGACATCCAGGTCATGAAAGTGGGCGTGGTATCCTGCAGCGGCGAGGAAATTCCCGAAGGAACCCTGTGCCGCCTGGCCTGCCGCAAGGTGCTGGATGAACGCCCCGAGGAAACCGTCACCATTTGCCTGCCCCTATTCATCGCCGGCGGCGAAGAGGAGCGCACCTTTGCCTCCAATTACCCCACTATCACGGTGGACGGCTGCGACAAGATGTGCGCGGCCAAGGCCACGGAGATGCTGTCTGGGAAACCCAGCAAGCGGCTCTCCATCCCCGAGATTCTTAAGAAACATGGCTTAAAGCCCCCAACCAAACTGCGCCATTTCGGGCCGGAGGAAGAACCCGCGGTCAAGGCCGTGGCCGAGGAAATCGCCCGGGCGGTGGACGAGGTGCTGGAGGAAGAATAACCTTGATCACGGACATCCGGATGCGCGTCAAGGGGATGGTGCAGCAGGGAGGGTTCACCTGAATGGGCTGCCCCGACGCGGTGCGCGCCGAATTGCTCAAGGTCAAGGGGGTGCTGGCAGTGACCTACCACCCCGACCGGGATTTATTTTCCGTGAGCTTTGAATCCGTCCTGGTAAGTCTGGAGACTATCTTTGCCGCGGTGTTCACTGCGGGCAAAATGATGGGGAAGGAATATTTCCCGGAAATCGTGGCATCAGCCCTTGATGCTTGATCCATAGAGGAGCTTTGCATGGCGGTATATAAAAATAAAGTGGAATGGCTGGGCGAACACCTGGGCTACACCTGGATGCAGAACGGCGTGGATATGGAGTTTTCCGCCCCCCCGGACCTCTTCGGCAAGGCGGGGGTGCTCACTCCCGAAGACGCGTTTGTGGCCGCGGCCAACACCTGCTACTTCATGATGGTGGTCTGGGCCTGCGAACGCTTCAAGATGGGGTTGGTCTCCCTGACCATGGAGGCTGAAGGTGAGGTGGAGGAGCACCTGGACCGCACCTCCTGGTTCAAGCGGGTCACCTTTTATCCCAAGATCGTGGTTAAGGGAAAGTCCAAAGAGATGGTGCAGCGGGCCCTGGACATGGCCATGAAATACTCCACCATCAACCAGTCCTTCAAGTCCGAACTGGTCATCAAGCCGGACATCGTGATCCAGTAAAGGCAGCCTTATGGCGGAACAATACGACATCGCCTTTCTGGGGGGCGGCCCCGCGGGTTACCAGGGCGCGGTCCGGGCGGCCCAACTGGGGGCGAAGGTGGCGGTGGTGGAGGAAAGGTTCTTGGGCGGCGTCTGCCTCAATTGGGGCTGCATCCCCACAAAGACGGTGCGGGCTTCCGCGGAGGCAGCCCGGACCATGCGCCGGGCCCGGGAGTTCGGGTTCCAACCCGTGGAAGCAATAGCGGACATCCAGGCTATTATCGCCCGCAAAGAACGGGTGGTTTCGGGGCTGAGGGCCAGCATCGGCCGCCTTTTCCAGGCGCATCGCATTGCCCTGGTGGAGGGCCGGGGCCGGCTCATTGCCGCTGATAAGATTGAAGTAGAGCAAGACGGACGGCTCGACCTGGTGCAGGCCGCCAAGATGGTGATCGCCACCGGCTCCCGGCCGGCCCGCCTGCCTTTGTTTCCCCTGAACCCGAGAATCTTTCTGGCCGATGAAATTCTGGCCATCGACTACCTCCCCAAGCACTTGCTGGTCGTGGGCGGGGGTGCGGTGGGGGTGGAGATGGCCGCCATCTTTCGGGAACTGGGCTCCCAGGTGACCCTGGTGGAGTTGCTGGACCGCCTGCTGCCCTACGATGACGCGGAGATGGCGGAATATCTGGCAGGCGTGCTCAAACGGCGCAAGGTCGCGGTCAAGTGCGGCGTCCAGGTGTGCGAGGTGCAAGAAGAGGCAGGGATACTTACCGGCCGGCTTGACGACCGGTCCGACCTGACCCCTGACACCATTCTCCTGGCCACCGGGCGGCGGTTCAACACTGAGGGTCTGGGCCTGGAAGACTTGGGCGGGGAGATGGATAAAGGGCGCATCCTGGTGAACGAGCACATGATGACCAACGTTCCCGGCGTTTATGCTGCGGGTGACGTCGTTGGCGGCTGGTTGCTGGCG
>JAQTXE010000255.1 GCA_028688935.1 Syntrophales bacterium | reverse complement strand
GATGATCCCATAGGTAGAAGGCCAAGGCTTCCTGCCGGGCGTAGATCAAAGAGCCCTGGGTGAGAGCCGGGGTGCCGTCCAGGTCCCGGGCCAGTTCCGGGCCCAGGATGAGGATGGTCAACTCCTCTTGATTCCGTATCTCGGCCAACTCCCCCAGGAAAAAGGTGGGCTGGAGCCCCCGGCTCAAACCCGCGCCATAGGCCAGCCCCAAGGGCAGGAGGCGCTGGTTCACCTCCTCCACCTCCTGGGGTGCGAAGGTCTCCCCGTTGAAAGTAAGGGGTTGCCAGGGCGCGTCTTCCAGGGAATCCCAGACGCTTTCCTGCTCCGCCACCCAGGCCAGGACCGCGTCGGGGTCTGGCTCCTGCCAGGGTTTGAGCCCGTGCTCCCATTTGTAGAGCTGGCGCAGCCTGAGCAGCAGGCCGCACAGGGAGTAATGGTAGGCCCCCCCGGCGCTGGCCAGACGGCAATTCCACTTGACCAGGCGGAGAAAATCCTGGAGATCGCTTTTCGTGGGCTTAGGTTTCATGGGCTATCCCTCCAAGGGGATAGTTTCCTAATTTATCAATCTTTTTATATTATTGCACGATATATTTAATAATGCTTCCTAGATATTCTGCCGCCACTGACCTCGGCCCCGCTCTCCCCTGCCGATAAAATCTAGCCGGTACCAAACAACAGCGGCCCCTGCCCCTTTAAAACTCCGGGGTTATTTTTGCAGCAAATCTGCCAACTGCTTGGCCATCTTGGGGTTCAGGCGTTTGAGCGTCTGGTATTCCCGGGCCGCGGCTTCCCGGTCCCCCACTTTGATATAGTAAACGCAGAGGCCGTAATGGGCCTCAACATCGTCCTTGCTGATCCTGACCGCCTTTTTGAAGGTATCGCCGGCTGACTGCCAGCGGCCCAGCTTGATATAGGCCATGCCCAGGTTATTATAGGCCTGGAGGTAATCGGGCTGCAACTTGACCGCTTCTGCGAAGGCTTGCATAGCTTGCTGATGGCGACCCAGTTTGCCCAGAGCCACTCCCTTAAGATAGTGGGCCTCGGCCTTGTCCGGACGCAGCCGCACGGCTTCCTTAAACTCCGCCAGCGCGGCCTGCCAATGTCCCATCTTCGACAAGGCCGCGCCCAGGTTGATCCGGGCCGCTTCCCAGCGGGGCTGGAGGCTCACCGTCTTTTTCAGGGCTTCCACCGCCGGGGGGTATTCTTTCAGCATGGCGTACGACAGGCCCAGGTGGTGGTAGGCGTCCGCATAATTCGGCTGCAGCTTAACCGCCTGCTGGAAATCCTGGACGGCCTCCTTAAACTTCCCCTCTTTTTCCAGGCGCACGCCCTTATTATAGGCCTGGAGCGCCTGGGGTTTGATGTCCCGGGTGAGGCTCGGGCCGTCCTCGGTTTTAGCGCTCCAGGCGTTGGGAGCCAGGCAGAACAGGGCCAGGACGGCTAGCAGGGAAATAACTCGTTTCATGGTTTATCCTTATCTTGAATTTTACAGGGCAAATGGATCAGTATCCTCTCCCTAAAAAGTGCTTAAAATTTTTCTCACCCGCTCCGGGGCAATAAGACGGATTAAGCCGGCGCCGGCCACGAAGCCGCCCACGTGCGCCCACCAGGCCACGCCTCCCTCCCCTCCCCCCACCCCGAAGATGGAAAATGCGCCCTGGAAAAACTGCAAGACGAACCAGAAGCCCAAAAAGACATAAGCGGGCAGTTCGATCACCGTGAAGACAATAAAAATGGGCACCAGGGTCAGGACCCGGGCCCCGGGATAAAGGCTGAAGTAAGCCCCCATCACCCCGGCAATGGCCCCGCTGGCCCCCACCAGGGGAGTAGCCGAATTCGGGGCAAAAAGGACATGGGGGACCAGGGCCGCCAACCCGCAGGCCAGATAGAAGAAGAGAAATTGGCCCCGGCCCATGACATCCTCCACATTGTCCCCGAAGATAAACAGGGTCCACATATTGCCGATGAGGTGGAGCCAGCCCGCGTGCAGGAACATGGAAGTGAAGATGGGGATGACCGCCAGGGCCACCGATCCCTGATAAAGGTCGTTCAAAAAGTGGCTCGGCGTAAAGCCAAAGAGGTGGATGGCCCGCGGCAGGTGGGGACCCAGGGAAAGCTCAAAGAAGAAAAACAGGACATTGACGCCGATGAGGGCATAACTGGCGTAAGGCCGCCGGGAGGAAGGAATATTGTCTCTCAGGGGAATCATGGCACGCCCCCAAGAGGAAGAAGGTTATGGTTCCACATGCCTAGTTAATGGTAAGGAATTTCTCCCGGGAGGGCAAGCCACCCCCATTATTTTGTCAAGGATGGTTCAGCAGCAAGCGTTTCCCCTGCATGGTCAGGGCCGGTTTCGCATTCTGGAGGTAGCTTTCCAGGGGCGTGGCGTCGTCCACCAGCAGAAAGACCTTCCGGGGTCCGGTCCACAGCTCTTTGAGGCGGGCCGGGGAAATCAGGTAATCTTTCCCAACCGGCACCGGGTAGGGAAACGCGGGCAAGCCTTGGCGCTGCACCATCAGGATATGGCGGCCGGAAAAGTATTCCAGGGAAGCCCCGTACTCAAATTCCTCGATGCTCTCCATAATCACCAGGTCCTTAGGGCCCGCGTGGCGCCGCAGGTATTCCCCGGGAATTTTATCACTGAGGTGGGGGGAAAGGAGCACCAGGGTCTGCATGGTGAAATAGCAAAGCATCAAAGCCAGGGCTCCGTAACCTGCGGCTGCCACCCGGGGATGCCGCCAACCCGCGAGGATGGCGACCAAGGCCACTCCCGGTATCCAGTAGCTCGCTTGCCGGGCCACCGGCGCCAGCAACTGGAACATGCCCAGGAACTCCCGGCGGTTGGCGGCACAGAGACGCTCCAGGTGGGGAATCAAAAACAACAGGCACAGCCCCAGCAAGCCAATCAAGAGCAGCGCCCCGGTCAGAGTGCGGTCCCGTTGCGCCTTTAGAAAACGGTCCAGGCGCCAACCCAGGATCAGGGCCAGGGGCGGCAACGCGGGCAGGGAATAATATTCGATGCGGCTGGAAGATAAGGTGAAAAAGACCAGGATCATCCCGGCCCAGATCAATAGGAGACCGCCTCCCTCCACCCCTTTGATTTTGGCCCGGCTCTCCCGCCAGTAACGGTAAAGGGCCGACGGCAGCAGCAGGGTCCAGGGCATCAGCCAGATACCCAGAAAAATCCAGAATCCGGTGACGGAAAAAGGGTTGATATCCGGAGGTTGGCGCTTGCCCAGGAAACGCAAAACCTGTTCATTAATAATATAGTGCCGCAGGAATCCCGGATAGACGTATTCCATGGCCGCCAGCCAGGGCACCGTCACCAAGGCCAACAGTCCCAGACCCCAGAGGTTGAAAATCAGCCGGTAGAGGGCCCGGCGATTCCGGAACCAGAGAAAGAGGCCGCTGATTAACAGAGGAAAGACCAGGCCGATAAAACCTTTGCTCATAAAGCCGGCGGCCAGGGCCAGATAAAAGCCGAGAGCCCAGCGCCGCTCCGGCTCTTCCTGCCAACGCCACATAAAATAGAGGGAGGCGATAAGAGAGAGGGTAACCAGGTGATCCGTGAGTATTTGCAGGTGCAGGGCAAAAAAACCGATGCTGGAAAGAAGGACGAACCCGCCCAGCCAGGCGGCCCTGGGCGTAAAAAGCCGCCGGCCCAGAAGGTAAGTCAGCCAGATTTCCCCCAGAGTGCAGAGCAGCGTGGGCACCCGGGCCACCCACCCGGAGGTCCCCAAAATTTTATAAGCGCCGATGGTAAGCCAGTAAAGGAGGGGGGGTTTATCCAGATAAGGCGCGCCGTTCAGAGTGGCCAGGAGCCAGTGGCCGGACTTGGCCATCTCCAGGGGAATCAGGGCGTACATGGCCTCGGCCCGGATTAGGGGAATCTGGAACATCGGCGGCAGATAGACCGCGAGAGAGATCAGCAGCAGAAAGGGTCCGGACCAGAGGACGGAGGGCGCAGGGCGGTTCATGAAAATCAGGGCGCGGCAGCCGGGTCATGGGGCGGTGGCGTCTGCATCCGGGATCAGGTGAGGTTCCAGCGCAACAATTTCCACATGTCTTTGGCGTGTTGTCCCGCCTGGCGCACCACCGATGGTTCAAATCCCGAATGCATCATGCATTGGGCGCAGCGGGGGTCCCGGCCCACTCCGTATTTCTCCCAGGGAGTGCGTTCCATCATCTCCCGGAAGGTGGGGTAATGGGTGTCCAGAATCTGGTAGCAGGGAGCCCGCCAGCCCAGGGGGTTGCGGGTGGGATTGGCCCAGGGGCTGCACTCGTACTGACGTTCCCCCCGGAGAAAACTCAGATACAAGGGCGTACTGAAAAAACGGAATTTCTTGCCGTTGCCGGTGAGGCGGGTGAACTTCTCCCGGATCTCCTCCCGGCTTAAAAACATCTCCGGCTTGACCCCCTCAAAACTGTAAGCCGGAGACACCAATAAGCCGTCGATGCCGATCTGCCCCAAATAGGTAAAGAGCGACTCAATCTCCCGGATGTCGGTTTCTTTGTAGATGGTGGTATTGGTGCAGACCCGGAAGCCCTGGGCCTTGGCCTCTTTGATGGCTTTAATGGCCGTATCGTATAAGCCCTTCCGTCCCAAAATGCGGTCGTGCATCGGCGCCAGGCCGTCCAGATGGACGCTGATGGTAATCCGGTTGGAGCGCGGCAGCCGGGGCAGGGATTTTTCCAGCAGCACCGCGTTGGTGCACAGGTAGATATGTTTTTTGCGGTGCACCAACTCCTGGAGCAGCTCAAAGACGGAGGGATAGATCAAGGGCTCCCCGCCGGTGACCGTGACCACCGGCGCCCCGCACTCGGAGACCGAGTCCAGGCACTCCTCCAAACTCAAGGACAGGCCCAAAGTGTCCCGGTACTCCTGGATGCGGCCGCAACCCTCGCAGGCCAGATTGCACTGGTGCGTGGGCTCCAGCATCAAGACCATGGGGAACTTTTCTTCGCCCTGCAAGCGCTTCTTCAGCAGGTAGCGGGCCAGATCCGCGCTGAGACTTAAAGGGAATCGCAAGCTCTTCTCCCGAAAGACTGTTTTCTGTTTACTGTTTTCTGTTAAAGCAAAAACTATTTTCCGTCCCTAAAATTGCCTTGGGGAAAATCCGAAGCCAAGCATTTTAATTATAAAGATTATATTTGCTTTTTTATTTTACAGAAAACAGAAAACGGAAAACAGAAAACTTTTTTCTAAACATAACCGTTATTCTGGAACCACTCCACCGCCTCCGCCAGGGCCTGCTTGGCCGGAGTCTGTGGCAAACCAAGTTCCTGGACGGCCTTGGAGGAGTCGAAATACATGAATTTTTTGGCCATACGCACCGCGGTGACGGTCATGCGGGGAGTGCCGCGGCTGAGGTGCCGGGCCCAAAATTCATTGATATAGGCCAGGGGCAGGACCAGGGCGTAAGGCAGTTTCACCGTGGGCGCGGGCAGGCCGCTGATCTCCGCCAGCAGGTGCAAGATCTGGGAGAGGCTCAGGTTTTCGTGCCCCAGATGTACTTCTCCCCCACCCTCCCCTTCTCCTCCGCCAGCAAATGGCCCCGGGCCACGTCCTTAACGTGCACCAGATTGAGACCGGGATCCAGATACGCGGGCATGCGCCCCCTTAAAAAATCCACCATCATCTGGCCGGGGGGAGGGGGCCGGGCATCCCAGGGACCCACCGGGGTGCCGGGGT
>JAQTXE010000017.1 GCA_028688935.1 Syntrophales bacterium | reverse complement strand
GGGCGGCAATCCTGAGGAGGCCTTATGGCTCAGGCCCCGGGAAATTTTTGCCGCTCACGACCTGGAGATTTGGTTGTAGAAAAAGGTGACCAAAGTGGAGGCCGGGGCTAAGACCCTAACTTTGGCCGACGGCACAGTGATGAAATATGACGCCCTGCTGCTGGCCAGCGGCGGCGCGGCCCGGCCTTTGGAGGTCCCGGGGGCGGAGTTGGCTAACGTTTTTACCCTCAGAAGCTTCGCCGATTCCCAGGCCATCATGGCCGCGGCCCGGGAAGGGGCCAGGGTGGTGATCGTGGGGGCCAGCTTCATCGGCATGGAGACCGCGGGCAGCCTCAGCGCCCGGGGTCTCCACGTCACCGTGGCGGCGTCGGGACAGGCGCCATTCCAGGGCACCCTGGGGCCGGAGATCGGCAGGATGTTCCAGCAGCTCTGGGAGGAAAACGGCGTCTCTTTTCGCCTGGGGGCCAGGGTGGCGCGCCTAGAGGGCCGGAATCAGGTGGAGGCCGTGGTTTTGGATAACGGCGAAAAGCTGGCCGCGGACTTGGTGATCGCCGGGGTGGGCATCCGGCCGGCCACGGAGATGCTCCAGGGTCTGCCCCTCAACCCCGACGGCAGCGTCACCGTGGACGAGCACTTAAGGGTGGCCGAGGATCTCTACGCGGCCGGGGATATCGCCCGTTTTCCGGACTGGCGCACGGGGGAGCTGATCCGCATCGAGCACTGGCGCCTGGCTATGCAACACGGCCGGGTGGCCGCCCATAATATGGCCGGGAAAAAGACGGCCTTTAGGGACGTGCCCTTTTTCTGGACGGAACGGCTGGATATTCACTTCGAGTACGCCGGCTACGGGCGCGACTGGGACGAAATTATCTATCAGGGGGACCCGGCCAGCCGCAATTTTTTGGCCTTCTATGTCAAGAATCAGCGGGTCTTGGCCGTGGCCGCCTGCCAACACGGCCAGGAGATGACCGCCATTATCGAATTGATGCGCCGGGACCATCTGCCCGCGGTTGGGGAACTGCGCCAGGGGCCGGTGGATTTTTTGCAACGCCTGCAGGAGATTTGAGAGTCTCTTAGCCCCACGGCTTTGAAGTATCCGGGCCTGAGAGAAGGTATGCCAAAACTTTAAAAATATTTAATTCTAACCGCCGATTTGAGTGAAAAATTTTTGAAAATTTATGCTATGCTGCTTTCCACTCGACAATAAGGCTGTAAACACGTAACTGTGCAAGGGCTAACCTCAAGAAAGCGGCCCTCAAAATTGCGGCGGTCCAGACTGCCGCAAAATCCCGGTTTAATGCGGTGGCCGGGGTTGCCGTATAATTTCGGCTTAGGCAACAGCCATTATGGGAGGCTTTATGAAATTCTTGGGGAAAATCAGACTTACGGGCATGTTGTTTCCTAGAAAATTGGTAAAAAATGTTGACAGGCGGAAAGATAAACAGTTTCTAGCTAGTGGGCTTGCTTTAATTATTCTAATCCTATTTTTAACCAGCGATGCGCGTACAGAGAACAAACCCTTTACCCAGCTTAAAGAGACTGGTTCGAGAGAAGTCGAAACCTCTTCGTATCAAAAGATTCCGATAAACCTGATTTGGGAAAATCCCACTAAGTTTGTCGGCCAGAAAATCTTGGTGGAAGGAACTTACCTGGGCTGGAAGGGAAAAGTCGAAAACCCTTTGATTACCAGGAGCGATTGGGCCATACAAGATGCCACGGGGGCTATCTACGCAACCGGGGCTCCCGTAAAAAAGCTCAATCCCATGCGCGACATCGGGCAGCCTTTGAGCGTGTGGGGAATTGTCAGAGTGAACCCCAAAGGGGTCCCTTACATAGCAGTCGAAAAGGCAATGGTCGGCCCAAAAAAGTAAACATTTTAAAAGGAGAATGGAAAAATGTCCAAGAAATGTCTCCTGACCATTGTGGCCTTGATCATGATTTTTGTGATCGGAATACATTCTAAGGCCGATGCCGCTGCCCAATGGACTTTCATGGTTTATCTGGATGGTGATAACAACCTGGAAAGTGCGGCTATCGGCGACTTTCTGGAAATGGCTTCCGTTGGCAGCGATGCCAATATCAACATCGTGGTCCAGTTCGACCGGATAAGTGGTTATGATTCAACTTACGAAGACTGGACGACCTGCAAACGATTCCGCATTACCCAGAACATGACCCCCATTGCGGCCAACGCGATTACCGATCTCGGCGAGGTCAATATGGGCGACCCCGCCACCCTGACCAGTTTTATCAACTGGGCCACCAGTACTTATCCAGCCACCAATTATGCCCTTGTCCTATGGAATCACGGCGGAGGTTGGCGAGATCAAGAGGAAGCGCTCATGAGGGCTCTCCGATTGGCCAAGACCGGGGAGCAAAAAGAAGCAATTCAGAGGGAACTGGTTGCCATAAGAAGACCCGATCCTCTCTTCAAAGCGGTTTGCTGGGACGATACCAACGGAGGTGACGCGCTTTACATGTCTGAAGTCAGATCCGCCCTCGACGCCGCGGCAACCAATGTCCACCTGATCGGCTTCGACGCCTGTCTAATGGCGATGATCGAGGTCGCTTACGAAACCAGGAACACCGGCCCCACAGTCATGGTCACCTCCGAGGAAACCGAGCCAGGGGACGGCTGGCCCTACAACACGATTTTAAGCGGTCTGAAAAGCAATCCGTCTTGGACTCCTACCCAGTTGGGCTCCTGGATCGTGGACAAGTATTATGAGTCTTATGGCAATAGTGAAACGCAATCCGCCGTTAATCTCACCCAGATGGCCACCCTGGCTACCGCGGTCTCTAATTTCGCGGATGCCATGATAAATAATTGGAATACCAACCAGGCCGCGGTGAAAACCGCGGCCCAGGCGGTCATGACTGCAATTACTAATGCCAGGATCAATGAAAAGCACGGCTCGGCGTGGCCGGGGGCCCACGGTCTGGCCGTATACTTCCCGCGCACGGTGGGGGAATTCGATGCAAATTACAACGGCTCCATCATCCAGTTTCCTCTCAACACCCACTGGGAGGAATTCCTGAGCGCCTTCTATTCTTCCATGGGGGGCTCGTGGATCTCTAACGCCAGGGCGATAACTCAGGAGTTCTACTATGATGAGCACGTAGATCTCTATGATTTTTGCGAAAAGATAGTAAGCGACAGCCCTTCGGCTTGGAACATCACACCTTCAAGTGACGCAACGGCCATGGCCAATGCCCTGCTCCCTCACGGTCTGGCAGTGGTTCCAGGCAGCGCCACTTATGCCGGCGGGTCTCAGGCCTCTGGCTTCTTCACGGCCCCCCCCGGTATTCTCCCCTTCGACGCCGGTATCGTCTTGACTACTGGAGATGCTACCAAAATACCCGGCCCGAATACCGGTAGCAGCGACTTTTCTGTCAATAACGGCGCCTCTGGCTATGCTCCTCTTGAGAGCCTGGCGGGGCATACAACTTATAATGCCTCGGTCCTTTCTTTTAAGTTCATCCCCCAGACCAACTGGGTCTCCTTCCAGTTTGTTTTTGGCACGGATGAGTATAACGAATGGGTGGGAAGTCAATTTAATGATGTGTTTGCCTTCTTCCTGAACGGCAAAAATATTGCTCTAGTCCCAGGAACCGGCGCTCCGATAACCGTTAACACCGTTAACAAGAGCCAAAATTCCAATTATTACTTTGACAACATAACCAGTCCTTCCCTCAATATTAAGCTTGACGGCCTGGTGGGGATCAAGCCCGGTTACTACCTGTACGCCGCCGGCCCGGTGACACCTGGGCAAGAAAACACCATTACCCTGGCCATCGCTGATACCTCCGACGGTGTGTGGGATGGCGCGGTTTTCTTGAAGCTAGGCAGCTTTGTCCAATCGCGTCGCCCCGGCATGGCCCCGGTGTACAAATTGCTCCTGCAGAATTGAAGCACCCTCACCCCTTTTAAAGGGGGAACATGAGATTACCGGAAACTGCGTAAGAACTTAAATAAATTATTCTTTTCGGTAGGGGCGGACCTGCGGGTCCGCCCTGGCTTTTCGAGGGCGCCTGCAAAGGCGCTTTATACCGTTTTCGGTTTTCAGTTTTCAGTTTTCGGTAGAAAGATATCATATTATCAATAAGTTATAAGTTGATTTTGTTGCAGCAGAAACCGAACTTGGTATTATTGGTCTGGAGGGATTGTCGCGGCGGGTGGAGGGACAGGAGGGTTCCGCCCCCCCGGCCGCCTCAATTAAGCAAAAGCGGGAGTATCGGGGCGATGGTTCTACCGCTGCTTGGGGTATAGACCACTTTGTCCACCCAGCCGCAATCGGAGCCGTAATCGACATATGGATCTTTTAAGTACTTCCAGGTAACGGTATGGCTACCGCTGGGGATGCTCAAAGTTACTATGGTCCAATCCACGTCCCCATCGATATAACCTTGTAAGATGCCATCCAGGTATACCCCAAGATAGTCATAAAATTCGCCGGCGGGGGCTTTTTCGCTGGAGACCTTCCAATAGAACGAGAGGTTTCCGGGACCGGTAACGGTGGTTACCATTTGGGAATATTGATTCGCGGTGATGGCCCCGCTCTGGGCGGCGCTGCCGCCGTAGAATGAGGTAGTGCTCTCCCCATACCAGTTGGCGTTGCCGCTGGTGGAAAAGCTGAGCTGGGCGTTGTCCAGGGCCGTGCTCAGGCTGATGGCCGCCGCCCCGCATTGGATATCCGCAGTCATCGCCGCCCCGGAGTTGCTGATGTTGGTGACGCTGATGCTGGTATCGTTGCAGGTATACCAGGAACCGCTCCGGGGATTGGTGGTCATGCTCCAGTTACGATTATTGGCGCTCCCGGGAAAAGGGTGGCCGGCATTTCCCTGATCCAAATTTTTCTCCAGTTCCAGCAGTCCGTTGGCTTGCATCAGGGCCACCAGATAATGATTGCCCGAGCTGCAAGAACAGGGAGGAAAGACAGTGCAGGCATGGTCATTGCTGGTTACGGCTTCATCCACGTGATAGATCAGCAAGCCGCCGCCGGGAAGATAATAATCATAAGTATTCGCCGTCTTCTGGCGGTTTTCGACCAGGAAGTATTCCTGGGCCCCCAGAACCGGGGTGCGCAGCTTGAGTACGGTTTGCGCCGGAGCCGGGTTGTTGTAGGCCTGGGGGATGCTCTTGGAGGCGATGGTGCCGGTGATCTCCGCGGGAGTCACGAACCCCATCTGCACGCGACTCCAGGCATCCGGCCAGGCGGGTCCGGCGCCCATCCCCGCAGGACCGTTCCAACTGCCCCCGGCCATCAGGGTCCAATCGCCCAACCCCTCGGAGGAGTAGGTGGTGTCATAGAGATCCGGAAGATTCCAAAAGCCGTGCCCCATCTCGTGGGCATAGACGCCGATGGTCATATCGCTGGTGCTGGAGGAGACATAGCTCCAATACTCGGGCATGATGACATAGTCGCTGATAACTACCCCATCGTAAGTGCGAGGATACCTCATTGACCAGGAGTGGGACCAGATGTCGTTGGGGCTGCCCGTCAACTCTGCGCCCTGGCCGGCATAGATCAGCATGATGGGGGACATAACCCCCGAATGGGTGTTGTCGTACTGGGAGAAGTCCACTCCCGCAGCCTGCAGGGCGTCCACGATATCTTCGGCTAATTTCTGGCAGTTGTGGGGATAGGGGGAGTCGGTCCCATAGTTGCCGTCCACATAATAGGCGTAAGTATTAGGGGCGCTCTGCCATCCCAGGCTGCTGGGGAGGTTCACCGTGATGATATCCACCTGGCCGTAGGAGACTTTGTTGTAGTAATCCCGCACCGAACCCAATCCGGAGGCGATGGGCGCGGCGAAAAGGAGGCTATCAAAGAAAGTGGGGGTGACGGCGTGCACCTTGTCGCTGAAGTCCACTACCACGGCCAGGGCCTTGATGCTGCCCGTCAAAGGAGTCTTGGCCGCCGCCGATTCGGTCCCGGTTGCCGCCGCCACCGCTTTAGCTACCGCCCTTTTAGCGGCGGCCCGCTCGGTTCTCCTGGCGGGATCGGTATAAAAGGACGGAAGCCGCATCTCGCCTTGGGCCAGGAGGCCCTTCAAGCTGGGGTGAGGGGGCATGGCCAGCAGGCCCCCCGGGAAAAATAGGGTGAGGCACCAGCACCAACACCAGGAGAGGATAATTTTTTTCATTTTGGCCCCGTATTTATCCAAGATCGCTGGCCCCGGACCGGTTGCGGTTCCAGGCCCTGGCCTAACCTCCTCCGCGGCTAGGAGGTCTTTATAACTCTTCGGCCGAAGTCACTTGCAAAATAAACTTACCCCCCTCCGGCATTAGGCGTCCCGTGAGGCGTAACCGCCGCCCGACAAAATAGGCCATGCTCTTTACCTTAGCCGCTCCCTCCCTGGGGTGATAGATTTCCAGGGGCGCCCAGGGGGAAACCTTTACTGCGGCGCCGGATGCGGAGCGCAACTGGAATGGCGGGCGAGACCCCTTGCCTTGCGCTTCCAAGACGCCTTCCACCACCAGCACTAGTCCCAGGTATTGCCGGGGCTCTTGCATGAGCTCCTCCAAACTTAATTTGACTGCTGGCCCCTGGGTCCCAGTCTCGGCCAGAGCGAACCCGTTCATTCCCAAAAAAACGATGAGCAAGAGACAAAGGGGCCCGCATCTGCCGGAAACCTGATCTTTGTAGGAATGCCGAATTTTTATGATCATCTGCTAGCTCTTTTATCGTTAATTTCTCCGCTATCCCATTAGAGTGCCGAAGGAGAGATCTTGTTATTGAAGATAATTTACCTTTAAAAAGCCAGGGGCTGACCCGGCTTTTTCTTTGCTCGCGCCGGCATGGGGGCCCTGGCCCCCCGGACGTCTCAATTAAGCAAAAGCTGGAGCATCGGGGCCAGGCTTGACTGCCTGATGGAGCCGGCAAAATCCAGGGGCCACTGGTTACCGGTAGTGGTGGTCATGTTGGTGCTTACGCCTGTGGTCACCGACTGGGGGCTGAAATTATATCCCGTCTTGCTGACGCTGACGGTAAAAGTGGTGTTGGACGGCACCTGGGCCAGGGCATAGATGCCGTTGGCATCGGTGGTGGTGGCATAGCCGCCGGTGGCGGTTACCGTGGCGCCGCTGATGGGAGTGACGCCGTCGGCCTGGGTCACCCGGCCGGCGATGATCTCCCCGGAACCGGTGGGATAGACATTATAGACGCATTTATAGACGCTATTAAAATCGTAGTAGGCGGTATCAATGGTGGGTAAATTGTACCAGGCGTCCTGGGAACCGGCCCAACCCATATTGAGGTGGTGGTACATGGTGCCAACATCGTAGCCGTAACCATCGCAGACAATGGCATGGCCGCCGTCTCCCGTGATGCCTAAGAGGACGGGATACTTGGCGTGCAGATTGGCATTGACCATGGCATTGCGGTTGGTTTCCGGGAGGTTGTTCAAGGAGTTATAGCCTTTTTGGGCGTTGGTGTAGCCAAACGTGCCGGTAAAGGCGTCTGCCGCCGCCAGGGTGTCGGCACCTGAACCGCCGGAAGCATAACTCATGTGCACCGACAGACCGGCGTCGTAGGTGAGGGTGCCGATGGCCTGGCGTTGGGTTTCAGTGACTCCGGAGAAAGGCGCCAACACCATGTTGGCCCAGTCATAGGCGCCGCCGGAGCCGTCGCCGCCCCGTGTATAAGCATGATACGTGGTAGTCACGGGTGGGGTTCCGGCTGTGACATAGTAAGTGCAATAAATCTGTCCAATTCCATTGGCGGGATGCTGCCAGTAGCGCATGAGCTGGGCCATAGCGGTGGCCACGCAGCCGCAGGGATAATTATCGGCACTACCAGCCGCATTAGGAGGGGTGTAGTAATTGTAGCAGGCGTTGTCGCTCACCGTGGTTTGGCTCCACCGGCTCTCCACAAAGGGGGCCACCCGCACGTCGTTGATGCTGTCAGGGGGGGCCAACTCCGAGGCCTTGGGGGCGATGGGCTGGGTCAGCAAATCCCACTTGCGCTGGGCCTTGCTCTGGGGGGATTCGGGGGCCAGGGCTTCTATGCCCTTGGCCTCCAGGGCCTGGGCCTGGAGAACCCGCCCCGGAATATCCTGGCTGACCAGGGCCCCCAGGGGGTTGGCGGGGGAGGGGTCATAGACCCCCTCGGGTAGGAAGCCTATGATGGGCTCCACCAGGTCGTCAGCCGGCAGAAAGACCAGCCCTGAAGGATTCAGGTACACTACAAAATAGGCCGGAGCGCCCTCATAACTGAAGGTCTGGACTTCCTTGATCTGCTGACCCAGGGGTGCGCCCAGGGGGGCCGCGTCCAGGCCGAGCCAGTTGAGCACTGCCAGGCGGGCCTGCTCCGGGGTGGTGGGCCTGGCCCAGGCCCCGGTGGTGGAAAAAAGCACTGCTGCCACAAGACAGAGCGCCACTCCCAGAGCCAAGATTCCTGAACGAAATTTCATGGGCATGACCCTCCTTTTCCGAAATTTAGACAAAACACTCCCTTAAGCAGATGACTCTTAAAGTGGGATTTATCAGCGTACAAGGGGAACTAAAACACGGGGAGAAGCGAAGCCCAGGAACAATTTCAGCAGCCGGTTGTAAAAATTCCTTCTTGCCGGGTGAAAAACGACAGGAGCGATTCCGTCTTTGGCCCTTGTTTTGGCTATCTAATATATTCGCTATAACATTAAATATCCAGGATAATGTTAGCCATGTATCCAAGGCCAGGTTCCGGCTAGATTAATGCCCCGAAATTTATGAACTTTTCCTGGTCCAGGATTTCCCCTCATATCTTTGGGTCTAGCAACCCTGGGAATCCCGAAATTCTCCTCTCCTGGTTCAAAGTGCTGCCAGCCCTGGCTTCCCGCCTGTACCGGCTTAGATGGCCAGCCGGTGGCCATATCTCCCCCTGGGTGCTGCTTTTAGATGGTTTATCGTCTATTATTTGGTTAATGTTGACGATTTCAGAAAAAAATTTTAAAGTCAGGCCCCGGGACCTCCTGTGCTGCTTAGGGTGGTAAATGAAGGAGAACTTCGAGAATCTTGCCTAAAAAGTTTTTTTACGCCGTCCTGCTGGTGGTCCTGATCAGCGCAGGTGGAGAAGTGGCCTGCCAAAACGGCTGGTTCAAAGCCGGGGAGGACCGTTACTACGACCTCTGGCATCAACTGGCGGGCCGCCGTTATGACCCCCGGCACACGGTCATTGCGGCCATCGACGACCAGACCCGGCTGGAACACGCCGATGAGCCCCTGGTTTTTTGGGGCCCCTTTTTTGCCAGGGCCATCAGCGTCCTGCGCCAGGCCGGGGCCCGGGTCATGGGCCTGGATTTTGTTTTTGTGGTCAGCGCCGAAGCCTGGCTGAAAAAGCTCAAGTTGCCCGAAAGCAGCCTCAGCCGCACCTTTGATCTGCCCTTACGGGAACAACTGGCCGCCGGTAGGGTGGTCCTGGCCGGAGACCTGGCCATGGACGTCCAGGGCAAGGCCAAGGTTCTGCTCCCGCCGCCCGATTATTGGGGTTCGCTGCCCGAGGGCTTGGAGGACGTGGGCCTGGTTAACTTCTTTTTCCAGGATCAGGATGGGGTGATCCGCTCCCTGGCGCCGGCCTATCCTTTGGGGGGCGGGGATGTCTGGGTCACCTTTGCCCAACTCCTGGCGACCCGCTATGCCGGGGGCAAGAGCACCGGGAAGGCTTCCACCCGGCTCCCCATCGCCTTCGCCGGCCCTCCAGGCGCCATCCCCCGTGTCTCTTTCCGTAAGCTGCTTACCCCCGACGCCCTCCGGGACCCCCAAGTCCAGGGGCTCAAGGACAAAGTGGTCATCATTGCTTACGAGCCCTCGGAGGTTCAGGACAAGCATCAGACTCCCTATGCCCGGTTGATGAGCGGTCCCGAAGTGCACGCCAACATTGTGGAAACCATCCTCACCGGGCGTTCCCCCCGGCCGGTTCCCCTCCCCTACCGGTTAGTCTATCTGGTGATATTGTTCACCCTGGGTATTGTCTTGTTTTACCGGTTCTCCCCGGTCCCGGGCCTGATGACTCTGGTTTTGCTGGCCTCGGGGGCCGCGGCCTTCTCCTACTTACTTTTCCGGGGCAACTGGCTGCTGCCCGCGGCCGTCCCCCAACTGGGGCTTCTGCTGGGCTATCTGGGCATCCTGGGTCTACGCCTCACCGGGGAGGAGCGGGAACGGGCCCGCCTCCAGCAAATCTTCGGACGTTACGTCTCCGGGGAAGTGGTGGAAAAACTCCTGGCTTCCGGCCGGCAGCCCGACCTGGGGGGAGAAGGCTACAGGGTCACCGTGCTTTTCTCCGATATCCGCAATTTCACTAGCATTTCCGAGTCCCTGCAACCCCAGGAAGTGGTAGAGATGCTCAATACTTATTTCAGCCGGGCCTGCGAGCCGATACTAGAGCAGGGCGGCATGGTGGACAAATTCATCGGTGACGCGATCATGGCCGTATTTGGAGCTCCGGCCTCCCAGCCGGACCATGCCCGCCGGGCAGTGGCCGCGGCCCTGGTAATGGTGGAGAAGGCCCGGGAATTCCGGACCTGGATGGCCCAGCGCTTCCCCCACCGGGGCTTCAAAGATTTTCACATCGGCGTCGGCCTCCATACCGGGGAGGCAGTGGTGGGCAATATCGGCTCCCCCACCAGGTTTGAATTTACCGCTATCGGCGATACGGTGAACCTGGCCTCCCGCCTGGAGGGCTTGACCAAGGAGCTGGGTTGGACCATCGTCGCCAGTGAGGCGGCCATCCAGGCCGCGGGTCCGGGGGTGGTCCTGGGCGGCCGGCAGGAAGTCCGGGTCAAAGGCCGCCAGGAACCGGTGGTAGTCATGGAAGTGCAGGGTCTGGAAGAATAAAACAGTTTTTGGTTTTTAGTTTTTGGTTTTTGGTTAAGATAATCTGGGTTGGTCCCAACAAATTTGCCTGGTGCCTAGTCACCGAAAAATCGGCATCCATCCTCGAAGGAGTACCGGGAAAAATTAGGGAGGAAAGAAAAGTGATACAGGCTCTTAGCAGTATCTTTAAAAAATCCTTGGGTCTGGTGTTGCTAACCTTTTTTCTGTCTCCGGCCGCGGCCTTCAGTCAAACCTCGCCGCCGGACGTGGGCCTGGTAACCAGACTTGAGGGGAAAGCCACCTACCGGAATAACCAGGAGAAACAAACCGCCCCGGTAAAGGCCTTCATGAAGGTGCGCCAGGGCGATAACATTAAGCTGGCCCAGGATAGCTCCTTAACCCTGCTCTACTTCACCGGCGGCCGCCAGGAGACCTGGAAAGGCCCGGCTGCTTTCCTGGCCGGTGCTAGCGCCAGCAAGGCTACAGGCAATAAAAAAGCGGCCACCCCGGAGATAAAGATGATGCCCTCCTCCGCCATCAAAAAGATCGCGGCGGCGCCGTTCCTCCTGGCCCGGGCCGGCGCCGGCCCTGCCGGCGCCACCCAGATGCCCCGGGTGGCGCCGGGGCGGGCCGGTGGCGCGGCCATGAAGAGCATGGAACCCCCCGGCCGCTCCGGAGCCACGCCGATGATGGAGCAGGCTTCCCCGGGCCGTTCGGGGGCCATCCAGACCATGGCTCCGGTCTGTAAGCTCCCGCCCCCGGGACCCTCCCCGGAAGAGGCCCAGAAGATCATCAAAGAAGGACAAGCGGTTTACCAGGACCTCAAGAAGCAAGCCGGGCCTGATGACTTTACCCCGGAGCTTTATTTCCTGGGGGTCCTGGCGGAATGCCGCCGCTACTCCGAGATGAACAAAATGCTGGATGAAATGTTGCAGAAAAAACCCGGGGACGCGGCTTTGCAGAAGATGAAATCCTGGGTCCGCACCCAAACCCTCTGCGGGGGTTAGGCTTCCCTTCAAAGTCCTAAGATTTAATAAGCCCGGCCCATTGTCCAGGTTTTGCCCTACTCCCTGACAACGGGCCGGGGACCACCACCGCCGATCTGTACTTGCAGCCCCTGCCAGGGCCTTCCTGCTGTCGCGTTAATCCGCCTCTCTCGGACCCGGCCAGCGAACCAGATACCCTCGATTTACCCTCAACCTTCTCTTCCCCGGCTTTCCCGGATACCGCATTTAACTAGCAAGGCTGATAGTAATATTCTAGAGGTTTTTAGCAAAGAAAGTTGTCACCACTCGGGGGGATCACTATAATACACCAAAGGCCAAAACCCCATGGGCATTAGAACCGGCATCGCCATCATCATTGCGGTTTTCATCTGGGGGGGAGTGGGGCCGGCCCTGGGTGCACCCCCGCCCTTGACCCTGGGGGAAGCCATGCTCCTGGCCTTGCAGCACAATCCGGGGCTCAAAGCCTCGGGCCTCACCGTGGAAACCGCGGAAGCCGACCTGGCCAAGGCCCGGGCCCGGTTTCTGCCCACCGTCAACTTCTCGGAAACCTACAACTTCTCCGATAATCCCACCCAGGTCTTCATGAGCAAGTTAAACCAGCGGGTCTTCACCAATCAAGATTTTCAGCTCAACAACCTGAACAACCCTAACGCTTACGGCAACTTCCGCACCGGGTTGGTCCTCAACCAACCGTTGTTCCAGGCCGGGGAGGCGGCGCTCGGCTACCAGCAGGCCCGCCTGGGCCGGGAGATGGCCGGGGCTCTGGTCCTCAACTCCCGCCAGCAATTGCTTTTTCAGGTAACCCAGGCCTATTTCGGCCTGCAACTGGCCCAAGAACAGTTAAAAGTTGTCCAACAAGCCCGGCACACCGCGGCCGAGCACCTGAAAATCGCCCGGAGCCGCTTTAAGGCCGGAACCGCGGTCCACTCCGACGTTTTGTCCGGGGAAGTGCAACTGGCCAAACTCACCCAGGAGGAGATGACCGCGGCCAGCGCCGTCAAGATCGCCCGGAGCGCCCTGAGCACGGTGGTGGGCCTGCCCGAGGCGGGCTCCCGGCCCCTGGCCCCGGCGCCCAAAGAACCCGCGCCTCTGCCGCCCCAGCTGGACGACTTACAAAAAACGGCCCAGGAGAGGCGCCCGGACCTCAAACACCTGGAACTCGCAGCCCGGGTGGCCCAAAAGGAATACGCCAAGGCCCGCTTTAATTATCTGCCCCGGGTGCGGGTGGTGGCGGAATACGACGTGGACCAGCGCCGCCTCTTCGGTAGCAACGCCGACAGCTACACGGTCATGGCCCTGCTCCACTTTAACCTCTTTAACGGCCTGGCCGACCTGGCGAAGGTCAAAGAAACCCGGGCCAAAGAGAATCAGGCCCGGGAGTTCAAGCGGGACCTGGAAGATCGGGTGCGCCACCAGGTGACCACGGCCATCCTCAACCTGAAGACGGCCCAGGAGCGCTTGAAAGTGGCCCAGGCTGCGGTCTCCCAAGCCCAAGAGAGCCTGCGCCTCATCCGCCTCCGGTACGAGGCGGGCCTCACCATCCTGGTGGACCTCCTCACCGCCGAGGACGCGGCCAAAAACGCCAACTTGAGCCGGGTGTCGGCCCTGTTCGACACCTACCTGGCCCAGGCGGGCCTGGAACTGGCCCTGGGCACAATTTCCGGGCCGGGTGGAGAGGGGAAATGAGTTGGAGATAGCTGTCAGCTATCAGCTTTCAGCGGTCAGCTTAAAGACAATATTAAGAGAAGTCACTTTAGGCCATCTTGGTACGGCATCTTGAATCAGCCACACAAAGAGAGATATGGCAATACTCCCCCTTTTCTAAAGGGGGCTGGGGGGGATTTTATAAGCGCCTGAAAAATCCCCCTAAATTTCCCCTTTACAAAAGGGGGACTTAAAAACCCGTGCACCACCTTTACTGGTTAAGAACAAGTCTGAATGCTCCAACCGGGGTTTGAGATAAGTTCCGGGCATCTTCTTTAGCTGAAAGCTGACCGCTGACCGCTGAAAGCTTTAAGGGTGAAGATACCTATGGCATCTACCAAGAAAATCGCGGGATTAAGCGCCCTGATAGTGGGAGCCCTGCTCTTCATGGCCTGGCTGGCCGGGCTGCTGCATTTCGGCAAGATCGCGCCGGGGTTGGTCCCCCTTAAAGGCGCGGCGGCTCCGGGGAATATCCTGGTGGTCCGGGAAAGCGCCATTCCCCAGGAACTGGAGGTTCTGGGCACGGTAATCTCTAAAAGCCTGGCTCAGGTCTCTTCCCAGGTCCCGGGACGGGTGGCCAAGATTTGGGTGGAGGCCGGCACCCGGGTGAAGCCGGGGGACCCCCTGGTGAGCCTGGCCGCGAGGGAATTCCAGGCCCGGTTGAGCCAGGCCCAGGCCCAATTGAAACAAGCTGCGGCCGACTATAAGCGCTTCCAATTTCTACTGAAGGAAGGCGCGGTGAGCCCCCAGGAGTTCGGGGCCATGGAGGCCCGCTTCAAGACGGCGAAGGCCCAGGTGGCGGAAGCCGCCACCATGACGGGTTACACCGTGGTGAAGGCCCCTACTGCCGGGGTGGTGGCGGCGCGGCAAGCCGCGGTGGGGGATGTGGCCCAGCCCGGACAGGTATTGGTGACCCTCTATAACCCAGCTCTATTGCAGATCGAGGGGGAAGTCAACGACAGCTACCGGGAGCAATTCAAACTCGGGGAAATGGCCCGGGTCACGGTGCCCGCGGTGCAGTTCCAGGCGGATTTGTCCTTGACGGAAATCTTTCCCATCAGCGCGCCGGGGAGCCGCACCTTTAAGGTGCGCACGCAGATGATCAGCGGCCCCAAACTGACGCCGGGGATGTTCGCCCGCCTCAAACTTCCCCTGGGGCCCGGCCGGGGCCTCCTTATTCCTCAAAGTGCAGTCCAGACCGTGGGCCAGCTCACCATGGTCAAGGTAGTGCAGGACAAAGTTGCGGAACTGCGCCAGGTGAAGCTGGGCCGGACCGTGGGCGACAAAGTGGAAGTACTGGCGGGGTTGCAGGCGGGGGATAAGATAATTTTGTCTGAATAAGGCGTTATCAGCTTAGAATAGTTCAAGGTTCAAGGTTCAAAGTTCAAGGTTCAAAGTTCAAAGTTCAAGGTTCAAGGTTATTCCATGTTGCGGTTATAGGACCAAGTTTAAGTTGTCATTCTGAACGGAGCGCAGCGGAGTGAAGAATCTCGTATTTTGAGCTTCTTTCCCACACACAGGAGAATGCAATAAAAGTACATAACTGGATGACATAGTTATGCCTGGAACATCGTTTGTAGGAGTGTTTGTCAAAGTCGAGTAGTTCTTAACTATTTTAACGATCATTAATGCTGGAATTGTAGCGTATGTAGCACTTAGACAGCATCAATTGGCAAAGGATAAATTTAAGCTATATTTATTTGAAAAACGTTTTGATATTTATAAAGGTTTTAAATTTTATATGGAAGATTTTATGAATCCAACAATTGAATCAAAAACTAAATTATATAAAGATACTCAGGAAGCTGTCTTTCTATTTGAAGATGATATTATCAAATATTTGGACCAAATTCAAAAAAAAGCCAGCGAATTTTACGTAATCAATAAAAACCCTTTAGCGCAACGAGTGCAAACAGATCATGATAAGGAATTAGAATTATTGTCATGGTTTGAGAGACAAATTATAGGCCAACATCCCGAATTAATAGAAATATTTTCCCCATACTTAAAATTTAGAATGTGGAAATAAAGCTAATACAAGTCAATCATGAATAAAGCTCCGGAAGACCTCCATCTCGGCCCCACTGCCCGCCTGGTCAAGGTCTTTCTGCTGTCCAAGCTGCCCACCATTATTATCCTGGTGAGCCTATTGGCCGGGGTCGCGGCCCTTCTTTACACCCCCCGGGAAGAAGACCCCCAGATCAAGGTGCCCATGGTGGATATCCTTATCCGCTTCCCCGGCGCGTCGCCGGAGGAAGTGGAAAACCTGGTGGTCATCAACCTCGAAAAAAAACTCTGGGAGATGGAGGGCTTGGAAGATCTTTACTCCCAGGCCCAAGAAAACTTCGCGGTGGTCACCGCCAAGTTTAAGGTGGGGGAGGACCTGGAGACCAGCTTATTTAAGGTCTATAACAAGGTCTTCTCCAACATCGACCAGGTGCCTTCCGGGGTGACGGGCTGGGTGGTCAAGCCCATGAACATCAATGACGTGCCCATCGTCACCCTGGCGCTGTACAGCAACCGGGCCGACGACTACAGCTTAAGGCGGGTGGCGGACGAGATGCTGCACCGCTTGCAGAGCATCCCGGACACCGGGCGCTCCTACGTAGTGTCGGGGCGTAAGCGCCAGGTCAGGGTGGTGGCCGACCCCACGCGCCTCGCGGGGCATAACCTGGATTTGGCGGCGCTGGCCAAAGCCATTGAAGTAAGCAACGTTAACGTCCCCGCCGGCCGTTTTTCCCGCCAGGACCGGGAATACCTGGTGGAGGCCGGGCCGTTTCTGAAGTCCGCGGAAGAAGTGGCTAATCTGGTGGTGGGGGTGCACCAGGGCAAGCCCGTCTACTTGAAAGACGTGGCCCAGGTCATCGACGGGCCGGAGGAGCCAGTGGAGATGAGCACCATCGCCTTCGGGCCCGCGGACGAGCTGCCTCCGGGTTACGAGCGGGGCAAGTTTTACCCGGCGGTGACCATGGCCGTGGCCAAACGCCGGGGCACCAACGCGGTGACCGTGGCCGAAGGCATCCTGCATAAGGTAAAAGAACTGCAAGAGCAGGTCATCCCCCCGGATATCCGGGTGAAGGTGACCCGGAACTATGGGGCCACCGCGGACGAAAAAGTCAATGAACTCATCCGGGAGCTGCTCATTGCGGTGCTCTCCATCACCGTGCTCCTCACCCTATTCTTAGGCTGGCGGGAGGCCCTCATCGTCGCCCTGGCCGTGCCCCTGACCCTGGCGATAACTTTGACCGGCAACATGCTCTTCGGCTACACCATCAACCGGGTGACGCTCTTTGCCCTGATCCTCTCTCTGGGCCTGCTGGTGGACGACCCCATTATCGACGTGGAGAATATCCACCGCCATTTTCAATTGCGGGAGCACCCGCCCCTGGAGGCCACCCTGGTGGCGGTGGACGAAGTCCGGGCCCCCACCATCCTGGCCACCTTTACGGTGATTATCAGTTTCATCCCCATGTATTTCGTCACCGGCATGATGGGCCCCTACATGCGCCCCATGCCCCTGAACGTCCCCCTAGCCATGCTCATGAGCTTAGGGATCGCCTTCACCGTCACCCCCTGGGCCACTTACTACCTGCTGAAAAAGGAATACGGCAAAGAGGAAAAGCCCTTTGTCCTGGAGGAGACCTGGGTTTACCGGACCTATACCGGGATTATGAAACCACTCCTGGATAGCCGCCGCAAAAGCCACCTCTTCCTGCTGGGGGTGATGCTCCTCTTTGTCGTTTCCGTGTCCCTGCCGGTCCTGGGCCTGGTGCCCTTGAAGATGCTGCCCTTCGACAACAAAAACGATTTTCTTATTGTCGCGGACCTGCCCAATGACACGCCCCTGGAGTCCACCCAGGAGGCGTTGAAGGATTTGAGCCGCTATCTCACCACCGTGGCCGAAGTGGACAACGTGGTGAGCTTTGCCGGGGGGAGCGCGCCCATCGACTTTAACGGTTTAGTGCGCCACTATTATCTGATGCAAGGGCCCTGGGTGGGGCAGCTTCGGATTAACCTGACGGAGAAAGAGCGCCGCCACGCCTCCAGCCACGACGTCACTCTCTGGATCCGCCCGGCTTTGGAAGAAATTGCCAAAAAATACCAGATCCGCCTCAAGATCGCCGAAGTGCCCCCGGGGCCGCCGGTCCTGCAAACCCTGGTGGCCGAAGTCTACGGCCCTCCCGGGGCTTCCTACGCCGGTATTATTAAGGAAGCGGAGCGGGTCAAGGGCTTTTTCTTGAAGACCGCCGGGGTGGTGGACGTGGACACCACGGTGGAGACCCCGGAGCCCCGTTTTCGCTTCCTCGTGGACCGGCAAAAGGCGGCTTTAAGCGGCCTGAGCCAGTACCAGATCGCCCGAGGCCTGGCCGTGGCCGAAGCCGGAGAGAACGTGGGCCGGGTGCACGTGCCCACGGAGAGGTTGCCCCTGGAGATTTTTTTGCGGGGGCCCCTGGCCTGGCGTTCCTCCACCCTGACCCTGGGCCAGCTTTACTTCAAAACTCCTGCGGGCGCGATGACGCCCCTCCAGGAATTGGGACACTTCGATCTGGACCAGGCCCCCAAATCCATCATGCGCAAAAATTTGGAACGGGTGGTCTTCGTCACCGGGGATACCGCGGGCGCCAGCCCGGTGAACGCCATTTTAGACCTGATGTCGGACACCCAAAAAGCGCCGCCGCCCCCGGGCTACCGGGTCAATTTTGCCGGCGAAGGGGAATGGAAGATCACCGTCCAGGTCTTTAGGGACCTGGGCCTGGCCTTTGCCGGGGCCCTGGTGGGCATCTATATTCTACTGGTGCTCCAGACTTCTTCCTACACCATGCCCCTGGTGATCATGGTGGCCATACCGCTCACCATGATCGGGGTAATGCCCGGGTTTGCGCTCCTGAATCTGCTCTTTGCCTCGCCGGTAAAGGGTTTTGCCAACCCCATCTACTTCACCGCCACCGCCATGATCGGCGTGATCGCCCTGGCGGGCATCGTGGTGCGCAATTCCATTATCCTCATCGATTTCATCCACCACCACCTGGATAAGGGCGTGCCCCTGGAAGAAGCGGTGCTTAAGGCCGGCGCGGTGCGCTTCCGGCCCATTTTGCTCACCGCCCTGGCCGCCATGTTCGGTTCCTGGGTCATCACCTTAGACCCCATCTTCTCGGGACTGGCCTGGTCGTTCATCTTCGGCCTCTTCGCGTCCACCGCCTTTTCCCTGGTAGTGGTGCCGGTGATCTTTTACCTCCAGGCCAATCGCAAACAGGAATAAACATTAGCTGTTAGTTCGTTTGAACGGAGGGAATCATCTCCAAGGCGGTGATTTAACTCGTTTCGGGCATTTTTTAATTATTTGATGAACAGGTGAAAATGATCCGCTGGAATGAAGCCCTGGAGAATATCACCCGTGTTTCCGGCGATGGGAAACCCTAAGTGCCCTCCGGGAGTTGCCTCCCCCCGTTTTCAGCCTTTTTTTCCTGATTTTGCTTCAATTCCGGTAGTCTCACCTCAAAAGCATGAGGACTGACCAGTTGCATGGTAGTGGAGGCAATTTTGATCTTACCTTCGGAATGGGCAATCTTCTCCAGGATGCTGGTAAAAATCTTATCCCTCGTGACCCGGCGCCTTTTGGCCTCCACCACGTAGCGCACCGCCAGCTCGATCCAATTGTCGTTAAAGTTCAGGGTTACCGCGGGTTCGACCACCGTATCTTCCAACACGAACTTTTTAGCCACCACCTGCCATTTGTCACGGGCGCTCGCAACATAATTGCCCACCACTTCTTGAACGCATTCGAACATAAGTCTGCGAGCCTGCTCATAGTCGCTGCCATACATGATGGGAACCGTGATCTCGTCCCAGAGAAAGGGAAAATCGGCGCTGTAATTAAACACCGGCTCTTTGAAGACGAAGCTGTTGGCGATGCGCACAATCCTGCCGGTGTACTGGTCCGCCTTGACCCATTCCCCCATTTCCATGAGGGTGGTGCGCAACATGCCGATGTCAATGACATCTCCTTTGATGCCACCCAGTTGCACCCGATCGCCCGTGTCATAAAAATTGCCAAAAGAGAGGGCCACCCAACCTGCCACGCTGGCAATGACCTCTTGCAAGGCAAAGGCGATGCCGGCCCCGGCTACCCCGAAAGCAATGGTTAAGCCGCCTAGACGGTCCTTGAAAGCGATGGCCAGGACGAGAATGGCAGTCAAGTATCCGAAAACATTAATGAGTTTTCTAGCCCGGTAGCGGCTTTGGGAGTCTTTGACGCGGTGCAGGGTCCGGTGGAATCCCCCTACTATCAGCCGAATGATCACTAAGCCAATGACTGCAATAATAATTTTGCCCATGATTGGATCGAAGAGCCATTCTTGGATGAATTTTGCCATAAGATTACCTTCTCTTATTTGGTATTTGGGACCTTTTTACTCGGGGAATACCCCGGAGTTGTGTCCTTGAAACCGAATCCCCTTTAGGCGGTACAGTAACCTAATTATCGAGGAGAAATTGTCTTTCTCCCAGACTTAGTGCTTACCTCTCCCACTCTTGGCCTGAAAGCGGAGGTCAACGCTCTTGACTTAGCATAGCAAAGGTTTAGTCATGCCGACTAATTCGGGATGCTCCCCGAAAACTTTTCCCTTGAACTAAGTTAATAACTCTTATATAAAAAACCATCCGGGGTATGAAGCCCTGTTTCCAGAAAGAACCTGAAAATAGATACTAAAGCCATGAAGGCTAGCGCTTCCTTGCAGGGGACGTTCGCTTCCATGGCTTTTTTGTGGCCTGGGGCTGAAAGGCAAAGTATGCATATTTCCGAAGGAGTGCTCTCCCCCGCGGTTCTGGCCGGGGGCGCGGGCCTGGCGGTGGTGGGCACCGCCATCGGCTTGAAAAAAATGGATTACGAGGCCATCCCCCGGGTGGCGATTTTGTCCGCGGCTTTTTTCGTGGCCTCCCTCATCCATGTGCCCGTGGGGCCGGTGGGGTTGCACCTGGTGCTCAACGGCCTCATGGGCCTGCTTCTGGGCTGGGTGGCCGTCCCCGCCATCCTCATCGCCCTCTTCTTGCAGGCCCTGCTCTTCCAGTTCGGGGGTCTGACGGTTTTGGGGGTGAATACGGTGATCATGGCCGCGCCCGCGGTTTTTTGCTTTTATGCTTTCCGGGGCTTGTTGCGGCGTCCGGGAACTCCGGCGACAGTGGGGGCCTTTGCCTGCGGGGCCACGGCCATTTTGCTGAGCGGCCTGCTGGTGGCTTTAGCCTTGATCACCACCGGCCAGGCCTTTCTCCAGGTGGCGAAACTGGTGGTGCTGGCGCATATCCCCATCATGATCATCGAAGGCATCATTACCCTGTTTATTTTTCTCTTCCTGAAAAAAGTCCGGCCCGAGATGCTGGAGGGAATCTATGCTTGAAAGAAAGTTCAAGGTTCAAAGTTCAAAGTTCAAAGTTGGGGCCGCACATCGCCATAATTTTTCCTTGCTTATTGGGAAGTTAAGGCACCTCAACAAGTGGGCCGCAGGTTTCTTCTTGCTACTGTCTTTTGGTATTTTCAGCACCCCGGCCCTGGCCCATCGGGTGCTGGTCTTTGCCTACGCGGAAGGGGACACCATCCAGGTGGAAGGCAAGTTTGTGCCCAACACGCCGGTGCGCCAGGGCAAGGTGATGGTCCTGGATAAGAAAACCGATAAGGTCCTGTTAACCGGCAAAACCAATGACCAGGGGAAATTTTCTTTTAAGATCCCGGCCGCGGCTACGGCCCAAAAACTGGATCTCAAAATCGTGGTGGAAGCGGCCATGGGCCATCAGGGGCAATGGCTGCTGAAAGCCGCCAGCTATCTGCCGGGGATGAAAAAAGCCAGCCTCGCGCCGGCCCCCGCCCTTTCTCCGGCCGTGGCGCCAACTCCGGTGGCTCCCGGAGCCAAAACCGCCACGGTGGACGCCAAGATGCTGGAAGAAGTGGTGAACCAAGCCCTGGCCCGCCAACTCGGTCCCCTTAATGAGAAGTTGGCGGAGATGGCCGTCCACCGCACCACTTTGCCGGATATTCTCGGCGGCCTCGGCTACATCCTGGGGTTCTTTGGGCTCTGGGCCTATTTCCAGAGTAAAAGGAAGAAAGATACTTGAGCGCCATCCAGGAGCCATTTGCCGAGGGCGCCTCTGCCGCCCACCGTCTGGACCCCCGGGCCAAAGTGGTGGTGGCCGCCCTCTTTGCCGCGCTCCTGGCCGTGGCCCAGACCTATGCGGTGGTCTTGGCCGGCTTGGCCTTGGCCCTGATCTGGCTAGTCCTGGCCCGTCTCCCCTTAAAAAAAGTGGTGGCCCGGCTGTTGGTGGTGAACAGCTTCATTTTTTTCTTGTGGCTGGTCTTGCCCCTGACTTATCCGGGCCAGGTAGTGTGGCGCCTGGGGCCTCTGGCCGCCACCCGGGAGGGCTTGGTTTATACCGGTTTAATCACCCTGAAGTCCAACGCCATTATTATCGCCTTAATCGCCCTGATCGCCACCATCCCGGTCATCACCCTGGGACAGGCCCTGCAAACCTTAAGGTTGCCGGATAAGCTCTGTCATTTGCTGCTCTTTACCTACCGCTATCTCCACGTCTTTGAGCAGGAATTCCAGCGCCTGGTCCAGGCCATGAAGATCCGGGGGTTCAAGCCGGGCACCAATCTCCACACCTACCGCTCTTACGCTTATCTGGCGGCCATGCTCCTGGTGCACAGCTATGACCGGGCCGACCGGGTTTTCCAGGCCATGTTGTGCCGAGGTTTCCGGGGCACCTTTTATAGCCTGCGGACCTTCTCCTGGCGACGGCAGGATGGATTTTTTCTGGCCTTGTCTCTGCCAGCCTTAGTGGCCCTGGCTTATCTGGAGTGGGGGTTTCCCGCTTTCCTGCGAGGATAGTATGACTGAACCTTTGATTGAGTTGCAGAATATTACTTTCAAGTATCCCGGGGCTGCGGCGCCGGTTTTCCAGGATTTTAATTTTCAGTTCCGGGAGGGCCAGCAGGTGGGCCTTACCGGTCCCAACGGCGCGGGCAAGACCACCTTGTTGCATCTGATTATGGGGTTGGTCAAACCCCAGGCGGGCAAAATAATGATTTTCGGGCAGGAAGTCAGCAAGGAAAAGGACTTTGTCAATGTCCGGCAAAAGGTGGGCCTGCTCTTTCAAAATCCCGACGACCAGCTCTTCTGTCCCACGGTCTTAGAAGACGTGGCCTTCGGCCCCCTAAACCAGGGAAAAGCGCCGGCGGAAGCCATCCGCATTGCCCAAGAGACCATGGAGAAGCTGGGTCTTACAGGCTTTGAGGACCGGGTGACCTATAAGCTCTCCGGAGGGGAGAAGAAGCTGGTCTCTTTGGCCACTGTCCTGGCCATGCAACCCCAGTTGCTGCTGTTGGATGAGCCCACCACCGGTCTGGATACGGACACCAAGCACCGCCTGGTGCATCTCCTCCAGGACCTGAATCTGAGTTACATGATCGTCTCCCATGAGGATGCTTTTTTGCATCACACCGTGGGGGAATGCTGCCATGTCCATGAACACTGCTGCGTGCCCGGGCCGGGCCATCAGCAGGAAAATTAACGGCCAAAATGGGATTAGGCGAATTTTTGCAGGCTTCTCCGGGTTTAATGAAAAAACTTCTTGACAGGGGGTTTTTCAGAACGTATATATGAGACCGAGTCTCAATCACAGCAAAATGAAAAGCGAACTCGAAGTCTTCCGGGAATTTTTAGAACAAAAGGGTATGCGTTCCACACCGGAGCGGGAGGCGATCCTGACGGAGGTCTTCGCCCATCATGACCATTTCGACGTGGAAGAGCTGATCATGCGCCTGCGCCACCAAGGACTGCGCATCTCCCGGGCTTCGGTCTACCGCACCATGCCCCTGTTGGTGGAAAGCGGCCTGGTGCAGGAAGTCTTTTTTGAGGATGGACACATGCACTACGAACACATTTACGGACATGAGCACCACTGCCATCTGCGTTGCCTGGGTTGCCGCAAGATCATCGAGTTTCGCAACGGTGCGGTGGAGGAAGTGGAAAAGCGCATCGGCCAGGACCAGCAGTTTGAGATTACCGGGCACAAACTGGAGATCTATGGGTATTGTCAGGCCTGTCAGGAGAAGAAAGATTAATGCCCAAAATTTTTTGCCATATATTTGAGACAAAGTCTCAATCTCAGGATGAAGTCATGATACCGCTGGGGCTGCTGGCCGCCGGGGAAAAGGCGGAGGTGGCGGAGATCAGGATGCCGAACCCGGTTTCGTCCTGTTGCGCTTGCAAGAAAAAAAGCGGGTGTTGCTCCCTTATGGAGGACCTGGGATTGCGGTCGGGAAAGACCGTGGAAATTTTACATAACCCCGGCCGGAGCACCATTCTGGTTAAGGTGGATGAATCCCGGATTGCTTTGGGCCGGGGGGCGGCGATGAAAATCATGGTACGGAGGAAGGATTGATGAATCTGGCCCAATTACCCCCCGGGACCCGGGGCAGGATCACGCGCATCGGGGCCATCGGCCCCTTGAAACGCCGGTTAATGGATATGGGGGTCCTGGTGGGGGAGACGGTGACCGTGGAAAAGATCGCCCCTCTGGGAGATCCCATTGAAATTACAGTAAAAGCCTACAAGCTTTCTCTTCGCAAGAAGGAGGCGGAAGGCATTGCCGTGGAGGTGGTGGCATGAAGAGCGCGGCTGCCCTGAAACAGGTTTTACACCCTCAAAAAATACTCACCGTGGCCGTGGCGGGCAATCCCAATGCGGGCAAATCCACCCTGATCAACGCCCTGGCCGGAACCCGGCTCCAGGTGGGCAACTGGCCGGGAGTGACGGTGGAGAAGAAAGAAGCGGTCCTGACCCATGCAGGCCGCCAGATCAGGCTGGTGGACCTGCCCGGCACTTACAGCCTCAGCCCTTACAGCGAGGAAGAACGCATCGCCCGGGATTATCTGCTGCACGCCGCCCCGGACGTGGTGGTGGACGTAATGGACGCCACCAACCTGGAGAGAAATTTATACCTGACCATGCAGCTCCTGGAATTGGGCCTCCCGGTGGTGGCCGCCTTGAATATCTATGATGAGGCGGAAAACAAAGGCTACCGCATCGACACCGGGGCCATGGAAGAGATGTTGGGCGCCAGAGTCATCCCCACGGTGGCCACCCGCAAACGGGGTTTGGACGAACTGTTGAACGCCGTGGTGTCCGTAGCTGATAACGAAGCGGAGCACCAGGCCCGGAAGGTGTCTTACGGGGCAGACATCGAGGCTGCGGCCAGGGAAGTGGAGCAGCGGGTGCAGCAGCTTTTTCCCCATTTGCTGGCCAGATATCCCGCCCATTGGCTGGCCCTCAAGCTCCTGGAAAATGACCACCAGGTTCTGGAGGAAGTCAATCTGGGAGGTAACCGGTCCTTTGAGGGCGCAGCCGTGCATCATCTCCACCAGGCCCATGGGCCAGACGTGGAAGCCCTGCTGGCGGACGCCCGCTATGCTCAAGCCGCGGGCCTGACCCAGGAAGTCCTGAAAAAACCCGAAGCCGGCAGAATGGAACTTACGGAAAAGATCGACCGCATCGTCCTCAACCGCTTCCTGGGGATTCCCATCTTCCTGGCGGCCATGTGGTTGATCTTTAAGCTCACCTTTGACGTTTCCTCTCCTTTTGCGGATTGGCTGGACCAGACGATTAACGGCCCCGGCAAACGCTGGATCGGGGCCCTTCTGGGACTGCTGCACGCCCCGGATTGGCTGGCTTCCCTGGCCACCGACGGGGTGCTGGGGGGCACGGGGTTTGTCCTGGTCTTCGTGCCCGTCATCTTTGCCATGATGTTCTTCCTTACTTTCCTGGAGGCCAGCGGTTATATGGCCCGGGCCGCCTTTGTCATGGACCGGGCCATGCATGCCATGGGGCTGCAC
>JAQTXE010000254.1 GCA_028688935.1 Syntrophales bacterium | reverse complement strand
CTTTGGTAAACTTCAGATGCCACTCTATTGGTAGATCTCCACCCGCATGGTCTCTGCCAGGGGTGTGGACTTGATGACAAGTTTCTTGGAAAGCTTGCCGTAAGTCGCGGTCAGGTCGCTTTGGCCGGCCTTCAACACGGTGATTTCCACTTTATGCCCTTGAATTGGTGATACCCGCACCACGCTGGGGTTCGAAGACTTCCATTGCGGTGCAATCTTTGTCTCCCGTTTTTGGGCGTCAAGGCCGAAGGCCTGCACCGGCACGATAACGGTTTTGGATTCCCCTATCCTGAGGTAAGTAGGAGGTGAAATCCAGTGCTCTCCCATGTACATGCCCCGGGTGACCCGGGGATCGACTTGGAAAGAAACCTTGATTTCCTTAAAGGCGGCGGCTTCCGGGCCTACTGCCTTTTGTGCCTGGGCGGCACCGGCCGCAAGAGCCATTAACCAGATTGCCAGGGTCAATAAACGGGTTATGGTAGCAAGCCGCATGGTCTTCTCCTCGCATCATTATCCTTGATATTTATTTATTTGAAGGCGCGGATTTACTACTCTCCGCTTGAAACAGCAGGTTCATCAGTTCCTCATTCGCCTTGGCATACTCCAGGGCCCGGTTGCCTGTCCGGTCCCGGGCGTTGGCGTCGGCGCCTCGCTTAAGTAACAACTTGACGGTGTCCTTCTTACCGGCACGGGCGGCCAACATCAGGGGGGTTAGGCTATTGTCGCCCCGGGCGTTGGCATCTGCGCCTTTTGCCAACAGAAGTTCGACGTTATCGGTACGCCCCGCGGCTGCGGCGATGAGCAGGGAGGACCTTTTGGCGGCTTCCTGCTCCGCAGGCGGTGTGCGGTCCGCCAGCAGGCTGACGATGTCCGGTTTGGCGTAATGAGCCGCCAGCATCAAGGGGGTGAAACCGCGTTTGTCCTTAACGCCCGGATTGGCGCCTTGGTCCAGCAGGGTTTCCACCGCTCCCAGTTGGTTATGGTACACGGCCCAATGGAGCGCAGCCAACCCATGTTTGGCATCCAGGGTGTTGAGATCGGCCCCTTTTGCCAGCAGCAGCCGCACGGTGTCGGCATGGCCGCCTCTAGCCGCGTGCATCAGGGGGGTGCCGCCGTATCTGATTTTTTTCTTGCGGCGCTTCTTCCCCCTCTTGATCACCCGCTCCGGATTTTGCGCCTTGAGGTCGGCGCCCTGTTCCAGGAGGAGCTTGACTACTTCTGTTTTGCCGCTGCGGGCCGCGGCGATTAAAGGCGTGACCCCTTGATTATCCCGGACATTGGGGTCCATTCCTGCGGCCAGGAACAGCCGCACTGCCGCGGCATCCCCGATGGCTGCCCGGTAGATGATGGAGTCGTTGTTATACGGCACCTTTATGCTCTCTAGCTTCGCCTTGGCTTCCTCCCGGGAGTCGGCGCAGGCCAGGAGAGACAGGAGCAAAAGCACCAGGACAAGAGGAGGAATATGTCGTGACATCGCCTTGATGAGGAAACGGCCATCCATGTGGTAATTACCTCTTTAAAATCACCAACCGGGAACTGTATAAGAGGGGCCAGGTAATCTCCGTCACCCAGCCCCCCCAGGTTGTCCGGCCGCCTCATGGTGGCCGGTTATTATTGTCCAGCCAAGGTTCAAATCATCCCCCTCCCCGGATGGGAAGGGGGATGGGCCAAGGTTGCGTTAATCACGGGTTGAAATGGTTCGCATTCAGGAAAGGCACCAGCGGCGTGGGATTGCCCGCGGCGCCCACTTCCGGAACCCGTTTGAACTGGGCGGTGGTCCCCGGCGGAGGCGCCGCCGTGTTAAAAACCACGGAATTAGCCAGCAGGGCGTCCCGGCCGGAGACGTTCTCCGGAGCCGCGCCGTCAATGGACACAAAGATCTCGGGATGGTCAAAGGGTGCCTTCTCGAACTTCACCCGGGGATCGGTGAGAGCCAGCAGGAATTTCACCAGGGCGTTCCTCACGTCCTCCAGGGCGGCAGCCCGGGAGGCGAAGGGTTCCGGGGTGAGGGGATGGGAGTTGTCCGGGAAGAAACCGTATTGAAATTGAGGATCAGGCAGCGCATCCGCAAAGGTGCCGGCGTAGGTGACGCCGTCCACCGTGATGCCGCCGGGGGGAACGTCGCCAATCAGAGCGATATTGGTGGTCCCGAAGCCAAAGGCCTGCATGTCGATGTTCATCATATGCGGGTCGCGGTTATCGGCGTTGGTATTCGGGAAATCGCCGCCCCGCAGGTAGAAGTCCACCACCTGGCGCAGGGTCAGATAGCTGCCGGTGTGGAAGTAAGGTCCGGTGAGTTCCACGTTGCGCAGCTGGGGGGCCTTGAAGGCGCCGTTCCGGAGCACCCGGTTGGAAACCGGCCAGGTGCCGTGGACCGGAAAGGCGAAGTTGTTGGCCACCCCGGACTGGTTGTTGGGACACGGATTCGGACCGGTAAAGGCTATAGTGGGGCCCCAGCCGAAGCTCGGTGGTCCGGTTCCGAACTGGGCCGGATCATAGAGGCCGCAATGCAGGTCGGACCCGAACAGGACCTCGGGGAATTCGATAGCCGGACCGCCGTTGGGCGGGGTGATAGTATTGGGAGCCATGCCCGCCATTTCGTCGATTTGCGGATGAAGCTCGCCGGCGGGCAGGTCATTGATCCAGGGGACCATGTATGCCGGCATCAGCGGGGTTATCGGACTTCTTTCAAAGCCGGGATTGACCAACTGGTTAGCGCCGGTAACCACGAACGTCGCCCCAAGATTGGCGGGATCGACCAAAGGCATAAGATTGTTCTCGGTGGGGCTGTCGTTCGGCTCGAAAGCCGGACCGCCGATGTTCTTCAGGGTCAGGGCCGACAGGGAGAGGGGCCAGCCGAAGGGGTCGTTATCCCCCCGGCCGATGTCCTCGTTGACGGGCCGGACGCCGACGTTATAGATCCCCTGGTCGCCGAAGGCGAAGAATTGAGGCTGGGCGATAATCCGGTCGTCCCAGGGGGTGGCGGGGTTGTCAAAGGTGGCGAAATTGCGGGGTTCGACTTCCACCGCGTCCTGGGCCATGCCCTCGAGTTCTTCCGTCAGGATCAGGCCCCCCACTGTGGCAAAGGGGCCGGGGGGTTCAGGGGCCGGAGCAGTGCCGGCTACCCCGGTGAGCAAGGTGCCGTAGATCCCGGTGGGCTCGGGAACCGTGGGCGGCGTGGGGAATTCGAATTCGGCGTCGTTCTTGATCAGGCCGTGAGAAATATTGATGCTATGGTCGGTCTGCTCGGGCCCCAGGTGGCATTGCATGCACCGGGCGGTCCGGGAGAAGGGGTTGGAGCCCACGGCCACCTGGTGGGCGGCATCGCCAATGACAACAGTTTGTAACGGATTCCGGGGAGAACCGGGGGGAAGCCCCGCGGTCAGATTGCCCCCTGCAAAGATGTCGAACCCGAAGATTTCGTCCGGGCCGAAACCGTTATGCTCCGCGGTGGGCGGAATCAAGGTCAGGGAACCGCCCACCAGTCCGGGTACTAAAGTGGGGAAGAGCACCTCTTGCGCGCCGGCTTCGCCGATGCCGTTGGCGGCCAGCGGGTTGGCGTCCATGAACTGGTCAAAGGGCGTGTGGTCGGCGATGGTGAGGGACTCATAGGCCTGCACCGCCAGCCCGAAGAAGAGGCTGAAATTGGCCTCCATCTGGGTGAACTGGTTGGTGTCGGTGGGTGAAGCCGCACCCGCGGCCACGGTGAGGGAATAGCCGTCGAAGGGGTCCGTGGGATCAGGAGCGCCGTTGAGATGCTGGGTGGTGCTCTCCCAGAGGTCGCGCCTGAAGGCCAACTCGATAAGCTGGTTATAGGTAAGGGAGAGCCCGGGGCCGGTAATCCCGGGCCTGGTGCCGGCTAGCTGCTGGTTGGAATACGGCCCCAGCAGACTGTCGGTGGTAGAGACCATCTGGTTGGCCAGGGGGGTGACGCCGGCCTGGAGCAGCTTCTTGCCGATCTTGGCCCAGTTGCGGCCGTCGAAGGACATTTCGAAATTGCTCAGGGGCGGGCCCACTGCCTGGGAAGCCAGACTGGAGAATTTGATTCTTACCGGTTGGTTGAATTGGTCATCCGTCGGATCAAGGTCCGGCCGGACCATGCCGTTGGTGGCGCCTTGGAGGCCGCCCTGGTCAATGAAGATGTGGGCCGTGGGATCCGAGGGACCCTGGACGCTGCCGCCGTTGAAATGGAAGCGGGCCCGGCCGTCCCAGAAGTTGTCGAAGTTAAAGGCCGCATTGTGAAAGGTGGGGGTGTTACGGGGCTCCACCCTTCTAAAGCCCTGGTTCACCGGCACCGGATCGGGCATCACAATGCCGATATCCGGCTTCAGGGGCCGGACTAAACCGGGCACCCCGATGAAGGCCGAGGGGCCGGGGGTGGGGATGTCCACGAACTGCTTGAAGATGCTGACGCCCATGGAGGACATGACGTCGTTTTTGTCAAGGGGGCCGCCGACCACATCCTGGCCCGCCTTATGAAAGGGGAAGTCGCTGGCCACCACGGCCGTGTTGGGGGGCTGGACCTCCAGGGTGGCTAAGTTGCCGTCGGGGCCTAAGGTATCGGGGTTGAGCTGGCCCCGGACCCGGTTGTCGGCGCCGCCGTGGAAGTGGCAGGAGCCACAGGCCTGGACGCCGTCGCTCCCCACCTGCATATCCCAGAACAGGGCCTTGCCCAGGATTTCCGCGGCCGGCCGGCCGATGAGAGGAATGAGGTTGGCGGGCACACCTGCCGTATCCGTGGTGGGCCGGAAGAAATCTTCCTCATTCACCGGGATCTCCAGCTCAACCACCGGTTCCAGTACCCCATCCTCCATCTCGTTCAGTACTCCGCCTTGGACGGCCGGCACCGCTACAAGAGTGCCGTCCGGGGGAATGGCCGGGTTGCCGCCCGGGTTGCTGATGACCAGGTTGTTATCACCATCCACCACGATCGACCCGATGACGGTCCGCAAGGCGGTGGGAACGTTGAATTCATTCACCGGGACGACTTCGTTGGGATCAAACAGGGGCCCCGGCTGAGACCAACTGACTTCGCCGTCAGATACTCTCAGGCGCATGGGCTGGCCCGTCAGGAAGTTATAGTCCAGGGACCAGACGTTGAGGGGGGGCATGGTGACCCCGAAGCCCGGACGCCGGGTGATGCTCGCCTGCACATAACCGCCGGTCAGAGGCACCGTGTAAGGGTCCCTCAACATCTGAATCAGCTCTTTCCACAAGGGGGCCTGCTTCAGCGAACCTATGCCAGTCTCAACTTCGATCTCCACCGGCAGTTCCATGGGGGTAACCGGAGTGGTCAGGGGAATCCCCGGCGCCCGAGGGGCACCGGGGGAAGGAGCACCTGGCGTAACCGCGGCCGGTATCGTCGCCGGAACGCTGGCCGAGGCGCTTACCCCAGCCGGGGCAGTCGCGGTTTGCGCCGGGGCAGGGGCTGCCGGTGCCGGAATGATGGCCGGAGAGCTTATCACCGTCGGCACGGTTGCAGGGTTCCCCCGGGTGACTGTGGTTTGCTCCGAGGCAGCCACGGAGGTCGGCGCCGAAATTCCCGGGAACAGATCCAGGGGCAGCAGAGTCTGGTTGTTAACAGACTCCTCGGCAAGCTCTTCTTCCTCATCCGGGGTGATGGTTACCGCCAGAGTCTCCTTTTTATCCGGCGCAGGTTTGTTCTTCTTGGCGGATGTGGTTTTCTCCGGAGCCGCCGCTTG
>JAQTXE010000253.1 GCA_028688935.1 Syntrophales bacterium | reverse complement strand
CTTTTTCCAAAACCTCCGGGTTGGTTTTGCCGGAAAAGCGGCATCCAAGTTTAGAAGGAAGTCTGGGCCCCTAATAGCACCCTGTGTTCATTGTAGGAGAATCCTCCAAAATTGGAAGCCTTGTTGTTGTATATATAATCCAGGCGCAACCGCAACCAACGGGTGAAGGGCCGGCTTAGGCCAGCGCCGGCGGAAACCACACTGTCAACCCGCCTTTTAAACTCCCCGGTATAGCCGTCAAAGGAGTTTTCCTGATAGTTATTCTGGTAAAAAGAGAAGACCGCGTAAGAGTTGACCTTGAAATAATGGAAATAGTGGCTCAGGGTCAGGTACAACCCGGTGTTTACATAAGCGTTGTTATTTTCATCCGCGTCTTCCTGGATGGAACGCTGAGCCACCAGGGCCAGGTTGGTATACCGGCTAAAACGGTATAGGGTTTGGATGCTCATGGCCCAGGAGCCGGGATTATTACTACGAGTTGGCAGTTTGGTGTAATAGTCCGAGATGGTATAGCCAAATTTTATTGTGCCGCTCAACTTGGCGGTGGGGTCCCAGGTCAATCCTACCATGGGGGTGTGGACCGCGTTGTTTTGGGTGGAGTCATTGGGATGCTGCCGGAGAAGAAGCACGTATTGCACCAGGGCCGAGGTCTTGGGCCAAAATTTATAATAAAGGCTCCAGCCCATAGTGTGGTATTGATAGTTATCGGTGCTATCCTCCTGCTTGGCAAAGGTCAAGGCCTCAAATTGATAGTTGCCCTCGAGCCGCCAGCGGTCCGCAAACTTCAAAGTGGCAGCGAAATAGGGCGACTCCCGGGTGTAATCCCGCTGCCGGGCGTTTTGGGCGGTCCTTTCTTCCGTGGCAATCCGCAAACCATTACCAAACCGCACGCTCCACCTGGGGAAATTAAAAGAGGCATCGGCATTTATGGTTTGATCGTAATGGCTGTTGTTGCCATAGCGGCTATAGATGAAGGCATTTCCTAGGTAACCGACTGATAACTTGTGCTTTTTTGCCATGGGCAATTCGAAGCTGAGGCCGGGATTAAGGGTGTTGATGAAATCAGATTTCTTGTTAGTGGAAGTTTGATAAATATTGGTGCGATAAAGCGCATCGTATCCCAAGAAGGGCGCTACCGTTACCGGCCCCAGGCGGTGTCTTTGCCAACCGCTGCTCAAGGTTTCCATAGCCGCGCTATACCCATAGGGGGCCAAAATCCCCATACTGGGTCCCGCCTCAAAGGTGGTGGTGGGTGCGGAAGGAATGAGACTCGGCAGCAATTTGCCCAGTTCCGGGGGTTTCTCCGGCGGCTTTTCCGGCTTCTTAGGAGCTTCTTCTTCCTGGACTTGCGCCGGAGGCGTCTTCTCTCCTGGCTCCTCGGCAGCCGTAACCACCCCGGAATACAACACTGCCAGTATGGCTAAACCCGCCCAACTTAATTTCCATACCCCCCGGTAGTTTTTCATGCTCTCCTCCCCCGAGATTGAGCCCTAAGCGTTAGTTTTAATGGGGAATATGCACCAATAAAGGACATCAGTCTATCAGGTATCCCCTGATTTTGAATCTGGCAAATCCTGATTTTGCCCCCAGGATAACCAAGATGGATCAGTCGGAACTTCATTGCCTGGTGGCAATCCTTCACTCATCATCCAGGTTACTGTGAAGGGCTGGCTACACCTCCGCCACCCCCGCCACCTCCGCCACCGCCTCCCCCTGGAAAGGTGGCGCCGACATTGGCCGGTGGCGCCGGCGGCGCCGGGGGGGTGTACCCCAGGGAAACCAACATCTTACTCATGTTCTCCAGCAGTGCCCCCGGATTGGCGCCAAAGTTTAAGCCGGGAGGCAACCCCCGGAACATTAGAGCCTCCAGAGTTTTAAATTGTGACATGGTCAGCTGGATAGGGTTCAAGGGCCGTCTGCCTGCCCAGATGCGGGTCGCCTGCAGGGCGTGCACCATTACCCGCTCCATCCAACCAGCACCCCGCACCTCGGCCTGCCTCATTAGAGTTGCTAAATACGGGTTAAGCCCCGGGCCGGCTTCGCTTTTCTTCGGCTTCGCCGGCCTGGATTGCGCGGAGACCGTGCCTTTTTTGACATAGACATCGGTAAAATCCGGGCCGATGAGGACATATAACTCGGTGCCGCGCACACCCATAATGGCAGTGGGAGTTTTGACCAGAAACTCCTTCTTTTCCTTTTTAGCCAGGGGAGAGATTATGATGTGACACACACCCTTTATTATCTCTGACAGGGCGCCTAACTCGCCCTTCTTGGCATCATACATGTAGGACTCAATGGTCACATTGCTGAGAGGTGCCACCGTCATGGTCGAGGCATCCAGGAACTGGATCTGGGCCCGGGACATGGCTTCGGTTTTGACCGTGTCCTTTTCCTCTGCTTTGGTCTGCGGCTTAACCAAGATAACTCCGGGTTTCCCCTTTTTTTGGAGATCAACCTTCCCTTCCACCTTGGTAAACTGCCCCACTTCTTTGGCCAAGGCGCCTATAGGGGATAGCAAGATTATCACCAGGATGGGTAACAAAAACCTTGACCTATTAACCAATCCAAACATGTCGCTTCTCCTTCCCAATGGCGGGTTCTGGCAAAAAAATTTTGCCTTAGACCAGGAATGTTATTCAGAAGATATTAAGACCAAGTTAAGCACAGATACCCTTCCCTGGGTTATGGTGGAAATTTCTTATTGATAAGTTTTATTACTGATCTTTGTTGATATATTCGGAAAAAGATTAGCCAACCCTGTTACTACATTTTTTCTCATAATGCAAATTCTTTCATAATCATTTTAGAAAAAACAACTTTGCCTTAATCTCCCGGATAACCGGAGTTCTACATCATCAATGCCTTCACTGCCGCCCTTGGCCTCGGTCTCCCCCAAGCGAAATTTTAAGGGGCAGCGCCAACCTTCCGATAAGTAAGTCAAATACATCTGGTCACTGAAAAAGGCAAACCATCTGAAAGGGTGGGGCGCAAAGTCACCGGCCTAAAGCCCTTAGGGCCATGGCAGCGGGATTGCCAAAGTGGCAATTCACTTATGCCTGGGCTCGATTTTTCGAGCCTTTTTTATGCCTTTTTCACACCGGCAGAAGGAACTGCCAATGACCCTCGTGAGAAAGGCAAAAAGAGTTTCTTTGTGGGAGCTACTAGGCCTCTTCGCCTTGTTCCTGGTCCTAAACTGGCCGGGACCGGTGGCCGCGCAGAATGTGTTTAGCACCCAGGAAGCGGACATTTATTATGCTAACCCCACGGATCTGCAGATTTTAGAAAGCCGCCTGCGTTTCAGCCGGGTGGACAACTTTTACCCCAAATATGTCTCCACCTCGGCAGCGGGCCAAGCCGTCTTTTCTACCGGGGTGGCGGCCAAGGTTGACGGCCTCCTGGCCAAGGTCCGCCTCATTTTGAATTTCTGCCCCAGGAACCAGGAACGGCTGCGCATCTTCCTTCTTAAAAACGGCCGGGAGGTGCAGCAGCGGCGCCTGGCTCTGCAACCCTCAGCGGCCCGGCCTTTGTTCGGCCACAGTACCCTGGAAGCCTTTTACGACCCCATGAGCAGGACTATCTTCCTGTCCCTGGACGACTTGCGCGCCGGCATCCTGGCCCATGAAATGACGCATTTTATCCTGTGCGAATGTGTGGCCGTGCCGCCGCCTGAGGACATCCAGGAGGATTGGGCCCGCTACGTGGAGACGCAAGTAAATTAGCGCCGGTCATACTTACGAGTTACTGCCCCTTTAATAAAGGGGCTGGATAGCCGCCTTTAACGGCGCTGCTCCAGGACCGTCGCCAATTGTTCCGCCAGGGTAGGGTTCAGGTCCTGTAAGGTGAAGTACTGTTCCCAGGCTGCCCCGAAGTTCCAGGACAAGCCGTGGGCCAAACCCAGATAATAGCGCGCTGCGCTATCCTTGGGTTGCAGGCGCACCGCTTCTTTAAGTTTGACCGCGGCTTCCTGGGACCGCCCCAGGTCCACCAACAGCACCTTGCCTGCCTCCAGGTACGCGGCCGGGAAGATTGGTTCCAGCTTGACGGCCCGGTCGTAATCTGCCAAAGCCTCCCCAAAGCGTTCTTGAGCCCGGCTGATGTTGCCGAGATACCACCAACGCCGGGCCGCCTGGGGGAAGTCATCCTGCGGTTTTTCCAGATATTCCCTGGCCTTGGCCAGTTGCTCCTGCCGGTAAGCCATTTCTCCCAGGAGAAATGAGGCTTCGCTCAGGTCCGGACAGGCGGCCACAGCTTGAGAAAAAGCTTTTGCCGCTCCTTCCCGGTTTCCCAGACGCTCCCAGGTCTTGCCCAGCCAGAGATACGCCAGGGCATAACCGGGCAAGCGGCGGCTGGCTTCCTCCAGGTCTTGCACAGCGCCGGGATAATCGCCCAGGTGGTGCCGGGCCACACCCCGGCCGCAATATGCTTCGGGGAATTTCTCTTGCAGACGTAAAGCCGCGGCGAAGCTCTTTTGGGCCTCAGACCAATTCTGGCGTTGCCCGGCGGCCACGCCTTCCCAAAAGGCCTGCCAGGCGGCGCTCTTTCTCAGGTCCTTGGACTTCGATCGGTCTCCGCTTCCCGGGAAATTGCCTTGGTTCAGTGCCAGGAAAAAGCGAATGCCCGTCGGCGTTTCCCCTGCAGAAAAGGCATGCAACATGGCCACCAGCTCCCCCTGGCGGTTGTAAAGAGGGGTGCCGGCCAATTCCGGGAGATTGTCAGCATCGACTTTTATCAGGGTCAGACGCGGGGAAAGGGGGAGAATCCCCGACACCCGGGCTGTACTCCAGTCGAGACCTGCCTGCCCCGGTACTGGAAATCGGACTTCGTTCTTAAACTGGAGACGGTGAATGCCGGCGACCTCCACCGGGGAGCCGCATTTTTCCGTAGTCTGCACCACTGCCAGGTCACTTGCCGGGTCGACGCCGGCAACTGCGCGGATGAGGCGCATTTCGCCCTTCCCGGTCTTGATCACTCCCGCGTCCTGCCCGGCAAAGAGGGAAGCGCTGGTGAGCACTCGCTCCCCTTTACCGATGATCACCCCTAACCCGCGGGGCCCGGGGTTCCCCTGACCGTCCAAACCCACAACGGTGACCACTGAGGGAGGTACCGGGGGCTCCCACGCACAGAAACCCATCAGAGGCAGCCAGGCCAAAGCAAAGATCGCAATTAGCAAACAGCGGCAGCCAAGGAAAAAGAACCTAGCCGACATTAAGCGACAAAGAAGGATTTTCGCAACTCCATGAATAATACCAAGTTCGGTTTCTGCTGCAACAAAATTAACTTATAAGTTATTGATAATTTGATATCTTTCTACCGAAAACCGAAAACTGAAAACCGAAAACGGTATAACAGGGAGGTCTTTATCTTCCCTGCCCTTCTTAGACAAACTCTCTCCCCGGTAATCCGGAATCCAGCACCCGGCGGATAGCCTGATGAATTTTCTCGACCCTTACGGGCTTAAGCAGATAATCTTTGATGCCCACCCCCCTGGCCTTCTCCGGGGAGACGACATTGTGGAAGGCCGAATAGAGGATAATGGGCAGATCCGGATGCAAACGGTTCAATTCCTGAGCCAATTCGAGGCCGTTCATCTGGGGCATGTTAAAATCGGTGATCACCAAATCGAATTTTTGGGGCTCCTGCCGCAGCGTTTCCAGAGCTTCGCTGCACTGGGTGCAGCCGGTTACCCGGTAGCCCAACTTTTCCAGGGATTCT
>JAQTXE010000252.1 GCA_028688935.1 Syntrophales bacterium | reverse complement strand
GCCGGTGTCGGTGATGGCCGCCGCCAGGTATAAGCCGTCTTCCCTTTCCAGGGGATAGGTGCGGATGGTCAGGGTGCCGCCATGTTGCATGGCCTGGCAGGCGTTTTGAAAAAGATTATAGAAGACTTGCTTGATCTGCCGGTCGTCGCAATGGAGCCGGGGCAAGGAGGAAAAATCCTTGACGACGTTGATCCTACAGGCATCCAGATCCCGCTGGACCAGCATGAGGGTATCCGCCAGCAGTTTGTTCAAATCGTGGTCGCCGTAAAAACTCAAGTTTTCCCCGGTAAAATCCAGGATTTCCCGGAGCAGCTTTTCCAGCCGGGTCACTTCCTCCTGGATCACCTCCACATAGCCTCTTAAGGGGGAATTGCCCTCCACCAGCTTGGCGATCCGCCGGGCAAAACCGCCGATGGATACAAGGGGATTGCGGATTTCGTGGGCCATGCCGGAGGCCAGGCTGCTCAGGGCCGCGAGGCGGTCGGACTCCAGCATCCTTTCCCGGATGAGCAGCAGCTCCCGGTTATTAGCCTCGATGGTGGAATAGAGGTGGGCATTTTCCACCACCAAGCCGGCCTGAGTGGAGAACATCTGCAGGACATGGAGGGGCTCTTCCTCCAGAGGACGGCCGGAGGCCCCGTTATCCACCATGATCACGCCGGTGGCCCGGTCTTTGACCACCAGGGGGACGGCGAAAAAATCCGGCGCGGCAAATCCCGGCGGTAAAGCAAGGGCCGGGGGTTCTCCCGGAGGAGCCCCATGCATATGCTGGGGGCGCTTCTGGAGCACCGTCAGGGCCAGGGGGCCCTGGTCGTGGCGCAAGGGAATCTCCAAATCCTCCACCTTCACTTCCTCGGCCAGTGGCGTCAGCAAGGCTTCATAGAGGGGCAGGTTTCTCAGCTCGGCGGTACGTTGTGCCCCTTTAACCCCCTTTAACGCCTGGTTGGCTTCATCCACCATGAAGACCACCGCCCGGTCGAACCCCAACCCTTGCTCCAGGGTGAGCCCCTGGAGGATGATCTCCAGCAGCCGCCCTTCCTGCACGGTGGTCAATAAGGCCCGGGAAATAATTTGCAGGATGGTGAGATTGCGCACCATGCGCTCGTTTTTCTCCGCCAGGCTCTCCACCTGCTTAAAAGTGAGGGCATTTTCAATGGCGTTGACGATCAGTCCGGCCATAGTGTGCAGAAGTTGGCGGTTTTCCGGGTCAAAGGGCAGATAATCCCCGGTGGGGGCAAACTTATCGTAGACGCAGATGGTCCCCTGCAGCTGGCCCTTAAAGGTCAGAGGCACGGCCAGAAAATAATGGGTCTGGCCGCTGGCGTTGGTCTCCTGGCCCTGCAAATGGGGAAGTTCCCCGGGAGGCAGGGGGGCGGCCAGGATATCCGGAGGCGCGGGGCAGCTCAAAGGGATTTCGCCGTATTGGGAGGAGACGCGCACCGCCTTGGTGATGCCGTCAATAATCTGCAAAGCCGCGCCCCGGGCGCTGATCACCTTGGCGGTGGTGGTGACCACCCGCTCCAGGAGCACATCCAGTTCCACGGTGGAGCTGAGGGCCTTGCCCACCTCGAAGAGGACGGAGAGTTCGGCGATACGTTTTTTGGCTTCTTCCTGAAGGAGGGCCTGGCGCAGGGTGCCGGCCAGCATCAGGCTGGCCAGTTGGATATTCAGGCGATCGGTGGGGGTGAAGGTATGCTCCTGCCGGTCCACCAGGATCAGGACGCCGTAAAAGAAATTATCATCGGCCACCGGAAAGCCGGCCAGGGTGACAAACGCGGGATGCAGCTTCTCCAGGGCCCGGTTGGCGGCTAACACCCCGGGTTGGGAACGTTGCACTATCTTGATTTTCCTGGTTTTGGCCACCTCCCCCACCAGCCCCCGGCCCAGAGGGAACTCCAGGCGCAAATGGGGAGGCACCGGCCCCTGGCTGCTGAGGTTGAGAATCAGGGTCTCCTGGGCCTTATCCAAGCCGAAGTAAAGGGCCAGGTCCACCTTCAGGTGGCGGGCCAGAAGGTGGACCATGTTGTTGAGGCGTTCCCCGAAGCTGACGGTGGAGGTGAGCACCTCCACCATCTGGGCTAAAAAGGCAATGCGCTCCGTGGCCATTAAGCGTCTTCCCCCAGAAGGTGGAGCCGCTTGGTCCGGGCCCGCTGGTATAGATCCATGTATTTCGGCGCCACGCTATCCCAGGAAAAGTCCAGGGCCATGTTTTTGCGCATCAGGGCCTGCCAGGCGTCTCTGTCCTGATAAACCGCCAGGGTCCGCTGCACCGCTCCCAACAGCTCCGCGGGGGTGTAACCGGAGAACTTGAAACCATTGCCTTCTCTGGTCTCCGGGTTATATTCCTGGACGGTCTCATCCAGGCCCCCGGTGGCACGCACCAGGGGGATCGTCCCGTAGCGCAGGCAGTAGAGCTGGTCGAGGCCGCAGGGTTCATAGCGGGAAGGCATGAGGAAGATATCAGCCCCGGCGATGATCCGGTGGGCCAACTCATCCGTGAAACCGATATGCAGGCCCATCTTCCCGGGGTAGCGCTGGCAGATCTCCTGGAGCAGATATTGGTGGCGCTCCTCCCCGGTGCCCTGGAGGATGAAGCCCACTTCCAGCCGCATCAGGTCATCCAGGCTGTTCTCCACCAGGTCGATACCCTTGCGTTCGAAGAAGCGGGTGGTGGAACCGATGAGGGGGCGATCCACAGGCAGATTCAAGTCGAATTGCCGGATCAGTTCGGCCTTGCAAGTCTTCTTCCCCGCCAGGTCATCGGCGCGGTAAGGAGCCGGCAGGTGAGGGTCCCGGGCAGGATCCCACCGGTTATAATCGACTCCCTCGACGATGCCATAGAGCTCGGCGGCCCGTTCCTGGAATAACCCTTCCAGGCCAAAGCCGTGCTCGGGGGTGAGAATCTCCTCCCGGTATTTGGCGCTCACGGTGCTGATCAGATCGGCAAAGACCAGACCGCCCTTCATCAAGTTCAATTTGCCGTAAAACTCCAGCCCCTTGGGGGAGAGGAGTTCCCAGCCCAGGCCGGTGAGCGGCATGTCAAAGGAAGAAAAGAGGCCCTGATAACCCACATTGTGGACGGTATAGACGGTGGCCAGCTTTTCGAACCGGGGGCGGTCGCTATAAAGGGTGCGGAGATAGACGGGCACCAGACCGGTCTGCCATTCATGGCAGTTACAAACATCGCCGTCCAGTTCCAGGGCGTCGAACATTTCCACCGCCGCCCGGCTGAAGAAAATAAAGCGTTCGGCGTTGTCTTCGAAGCCCCCGTAAGCGGTGCCGTAGAGGCCCTCCCGGTTGAAGAGGGCATCTTGGCCGATGAAGTAAAAATTGAGGCCGGGTTCCATCTCGAATTGGTGGATTTCCGCGGGTATGGTTTTCCAGGAGATGGGGATGGACAGGGTTTTGCCGGTAAAGGAGAGGGTCAGGCCTGATTCCTGCACCTGGCGATACAAGGGAAGAACCACAGATACCTGATGTCCCAATCGCACCAAGGCCCGGGACAAGGCGTTAATCCCCTCCGCCAAGCCGCCGCTGCGGGCAAAGGGATTGGACTCCGGTGTCACCATCAGGATGTGCATAATTTTCCCTTCTCGGAGCTAAAGTTGCGCCTCGCGGAGATACTGGGCCGCGTCTTCCGGCGGAGTAGGATTGATGAAAAAGCCTGAGCCCCACTCAAAACCGGCCATGAGCGTGAGCTTGGGCATGATTTCAAAATGCCAATGATAATAGGTGAGCTCAGGCTCCCTAAAGGGCGCGGTATGGAGGATGAAATTGTAAGGGGCCTTGCCGATGACCTTTTCCAGACGCTGCAAAGTTTCCTGGAAGACCTGGGCCAGAAGGCGGCAAGAATCCTGGGTCAGATCCACATAAGAAGAAAGATGGTTTTTGGGGAGAATCCAGACCTCAAAAGGCGAGCGGGGGGCAAAAGGACAGATGGCCAGAAATTCCTCGTTTTCCAAAACCACCCGCACCAGTTGTTGCAGTTCCTGGCGGATCATGTCGCAAAAGACGCAGCGTTCTTTGTAATTATAATAAAACTTGGACCCGGCCAATTCCTCCTGGACCAGCTCCGGGACGATGGGCAAACCGATGAGCTGGCTGTGGGTGTGCTCCAAGGACGCGCCCGCGGCCCGGCCCGAGTTTTTAAAGACGACGACGTACTTGAACCTGGGGTCCTGGGAGAGGGCGACGACGCGGTCCCGGTAGGCGGAAAGCACATCCATGAAGCCTTCCAGGGGTATGGTGGTGAGGGTGGCATTATGGTCCGGAGTCTCAATGATAACCTCATGGGCGCCGATGCCGTTCATCTTGTCGAACATGCCTTCTCCGGCCCGGTCCAGTTGCCCCTCCATGACCAGGGCCGGGAACTTGTTCCCCACCACCCTGAGGCGCCAACCCGGAGAATTAGGGGCAGTGCCCGGCTCCCGGTAGGACATGATCTCCGGGGGAGTAGTATGTTCGTTACCCTCATCGAAAGGGCAGAAGCCGCCCCGGCTCACCTCCGGCTCCACCACAAAGTCATGGGGGCGCTTGCCCCTTTCCGTGGAAATGATCACCCAACGGCCGATGATGGGGTCTTTTCGTAGTTCCGGCATCAGCTCTCCTTCCCTGTCTCCGGGATTCTGCGGCCGCGGGTCGCTACCCCTGAGCGCGGCTGCTGGCGAAGGCAGGCGGATGTTCCCAGTATATTTTTACCAGGGAAATTTTGCAAGAGATTAACCATAGATGGGGCCAACGGGAGGCCGCGGGGAGCGGGCCGGATAGAGGTTAAGATAAGGGAGCCGGGTTAAGCCGCCCGCTTGGGACTTTCTCCCTTAAAGCCATCTTCCAGGGCCAGACTGCTATTCTAGTTTAGGATATGGATTGACTCCAGTATGTTAAGCCCCGGCCGCGGGCCGCACCTTAACCGCCTATTTCCGGAAAAGATAGACTATCAGGCTCAGGATCACGCTGAGGAGAATGCAGGTCCCCAGGGGGAAGTAAACGGTGAAATTATCCCGCTTGTAGGTGATGTCCCCGGGGAGCTTCCCCAGCCAGGGGATTTTTGGCCCCAGCCACAGGACCAAACCCAGGGCCAGAAGAATGGCCCCGGCGATCATTAACAAACGAGCCAGGTCGGACATGTTTCCTACTCCAAATTAGTCTTTATGACAACGGCAATAATGGCAGCTACAGACTCCAACCTGCACTAAAGGGATCGATCAATTTCTGACCACACTGGCTAAATCTTCATGAACCACAGATGCTACAGCCCCGAGGATTAAAATCCCCCCTACCCCCCTTTAGAAAAGGGGAGGGTGAAAAGTCCCCCTTTCTTAAAGGGGGATTTAGGGGGATTTTGTTTTTCACGGGAAAACCTGCGGCTACAACAAGCGCAGACTCTGGGCTTCCTTCAGCAAATCGTCCCTAAACCGGGGGTGGGCCAGGCTGATGATGTCCAGGGCCCGGTCCCGGGTGGATTTGCCCTTCAGGTTCACCACCCCGTATTCCGTGGCCAGGTAATGGGTGTCCATGCGGGGGGTGGTGACCACCGTGCCCGCCTGGAACCGGGGCACCACCCGGGAGACCTCGCCGCCTTTGGCCGTGGCGTAAAAGGCGATGATGGATTTGCCGTCCTTGGCGTTGAACGCGCCCCGGACATAGTCCAACTGGCCGCCGGTGCCGCTGAACTCCGTACCCCCCAAAAACTCGGAGTTGCATTGCCCCAGGAGGTCCACCTCGAT
>JAQTXE010000251.1 GCA_028688935.1 Syntrophales bacterium | reverse complement strand
GTGATCACCAGTTCGCCGCACACCCCCGGAGCCACCACCTGGCCGCTCTCCGGGTCGATAATCTCCGGGTAGAAATGGTCGGCGGAGAAGTGGAACCCCCGGTTGGCCTCGCAGCTAAAGGCCAGGCCCGGTCCCATGACTTCGGTGATGCCGTAGGCGGTGGCCACCTTGATCTGGAAGCCTTCTTCGATCTCCCGGCGAGTCTCCCGGGGCAGGGGCGCGGCCACCAGCAGGGCCTTTTTCAGGCTCAGTTCCGCCGCGGCCAGACGCATACGGTCCATCACCGTCAGGAGGTGGCGGGCCAAAGACGGGGTGGTGACCAGAACCGAGGTCTTGTAATCCCGCATGACCATCAATTCTTTGTCAAAATTGAGGGTGGCCGCGGGGATCACCGACGCGCCCAGGAATTCGGCCCCGGCCTGGAGATCCCGGCGCCAGTTGGCCAGCCCCGGGGGGAGGATCAATTGCACGATGTCCTCCCGGCCCACGCCCGCGGCCGTGTAAAGGCGGGCCAGGAGTTCCAGCCAGAGCTTCACGTCCTGGGCGGCATAACCCACCACCAGGGGTTTGCCCGTGGTCCCCGGGGAGGACAGAATGCGGACGATGTCCCTTAAGGGCACAGCAAAGAGGCCGTAAGGGTAATTCTCCGACAGGTCTTCCCGGGTGGTGAAGGGAAGTTTGGCCAGGTCTTGCAGTTCCCGGATGGCATCCAGACCCAGGCCCAGGTCTTCGAACTGGCGGCGGTAAAACTTCACCTGGCGATAAGCCCGGGTCAGAGTGCTCTGGAGGCGCTCCAACTGGAGCAGTTCCAACCCTTCCCGGTCCATGGCCTCATATTCCGGCTGGCGCACGGCTCTTACCTCCTGTTGTTCTCACGCAAAGACGCAAAGGCGCAAAGACGCAAAGAAAAAAACGGAAAACGGAAAACGGAAAACGGAAAACGGAAAACGATCCTGCACTATCTGCCCTCAGTAAATTCCTTATAATCCCTACCCAAATAGGCCCGGGTCACCTGGCGGTCGGCCAGCAGGTCTTCCGCCGCGCCGCTTAAGATTATGCGCCCGGTCTCCAAGACATAGGCCCGGTGGGCCACTTTTAAGGCAGCCCGGGCGTTTTGCTCCACCAGGAGGATGGTCATCCCTTCTTGGCACAATTGGCTCAAGGTGGCCAGGATATCCTCCACCACCAGGGGGGCCAGGCCCAGGGAAGGCTCATCCAACAGGAGCAGCTTGGGCCGGGCCATGAGGGCCCGGCCGATGGCCAGCATCTGTTGCTCCCCGCCGCTCAAGGTCCCCGCCTTTTGCGCCAGGCGCTCCTGGAGCCGGGGAAAGAGGTGATAGACCCGGCGCAAATCTGCGGCAATGGCCTCCTTTTTATCCCGGCGGTGGCGGCGGTAGGCCCCCAACTCCAGATTCTCGGCCACGGTCATGGGCGCAAAGAGCTGGCGGCCCTCCGGCACCTGGGAGATGCCTAAGCCCACCAGGGTTTCCGGGGCCATGCCGGTGAGGGGCCGGTCCTGGTAAGCAATCTCCCCCCGCCAGCGCACCAGCCCGCAAATGGCGTTGAGCAAGGTGGTCTTCCCCGCGCCATTGGCGCCGATCAAGGTAACGATCTCCCCCTCCCGGATATGGCAGGTAACGCCGCTCAGAGCGGGCAGGGAGCCGTAGTAGGCGTATAAGTTGCGGATTTTGAGCATCAGTGTAGCGTGGGCATTGCCCACCTTAAGCCTTTAGCATTTAGTAATCAGTAATCAGTAATCAGTGATCAATGTAGGGCGCGTCTTACGCGCCATAATTGGTGCGTGAGACGCACCCTACGGGCCAATATTAGCCTGTCATTCTGAACGTAGCGCAGCGGAGTGAAGAATCTCGTAGCTTGAGATTCTTCGTTGTATTCAGAATGATAATGTTTTGCACTCATTTCAAAGTTATACTTGAGAACGAGAAAAAAACTGCATATCTTCCGTAGGGGCGAACCTTGTGTTCGCCCCGATGCCGCTGGGCGAACACAAGGTTCGCCCCTACATCTCAATAAAGGTGTCAAAGCACAGCTTTTACTAAACCCTGCTTCTGCGGGGGAAAATCTATGCTTGGAAACATGGCATTATCGATCATTGACTCAGAAACTCCAGCACTGCTTTATTCACCATTTCTGCCTGGACCATGGTTAAATCATGTCCGGCAGCGGGAATCAACTTAGTGTGAATCCTAGGGGCGACTTGATGCAAACGGGCGATGGCGGCACGGGGCGAATAGATTTTTTCATTTTCACCGACGATAAAAAGCGCCGGCACCTTGAGGCTTTGCAGTTCCGCATCGGTTAAGACGGTGGGGTTAACCAGGCTTTTCGTCTTAAAACTGCGGATCGCCAGGAATGATTCATCAATGTGTTCTTCCAGGAGAGCGCGGCCGGCTTCACCTTGCCGGGCCAAATCAGCCAATAACCAATGGAGAAAATTCTTGGTAAAAAATCGGAAGGGGAGGGCGCAAGGAACTGCATGGATGATCCAGGCGGATGATAATGGCAGAACAGTGCCGGCCGGCGCCAGCAAGACAATTTTGTTGAGTGTGTCCGGAAATTGTAAGGCGTAGCGGCAGGTAATCCACCCTCCGTAAGATAATCCCACCATATTGAGATGGCCGCCAAGCCCCAGAGCTTCCAGCAACTCGTGGAGCCAGACAACATAATCAGCAGCGCCGGTTATCGGGGCGCGATAGACGCTGCGGCCATAATCATAAATATTGTCCACAGCATAGACGGTGCAGCGCTGGGACAAGGCCGCGATGTTCGGGAGCCATTGCAGCGAATTCCCTCCGGCCCCGTGCAACAGCACCAGGGCCGGGGCGTTCTCCGGACCGCTGATGCGTACAAAGGTGGTCCCGAAAGAGGTATCCACCATCTTTGTCTGCGAACTGACCGGCCACTTTTTGGCTTTGGCGTCATAGAGCGCCAGATACTGCTTTTGGGCGCGTTCTGATTTGAAAGGATGATAAAGAGAATCCATCTTATCCTTGCCAGGGGAAAGCCAGATAGCTAAACCAACAACAATCGCTAAGAGGGTAACCAGTAAGGTCCCGCATCCCACCAGGAGCTTTTTCCAGATCGATTTTTTCTTGGTTGGTCTCATGCAGTGGTTTTTCTGGGCGCCAAAGGCCCCAAATGCGTCCCTTGGAAAGGGCCAGGCATTTACGTTTGCCAGTCTGTACCCAGGTAAGCGGCAATCACTTCCGGGTTTTTCAATTATGCCATTATTCCCGCTTGGGCCATTTTTTGGACTACCAGGTGATGAAAAGGACGGATCAAATTGAAATAAACCGGCCCCGTCCAATGCTTATGTTTTATAGTGGTAATTATGTAGAAAAGTTTTAAATGGTTATCCAGTTCTTCGACAATAACCCCGAAATATGCTGATAGATGGTTGTCCTCCGGCGTTTCTGCAAACCAATATTTATTGTCTTTTGCTTTGACAACAGTAAAGAATGAAACCTTGCCACCTGGAGAAAATGGGATGTCGGCTGATTTATAACTTGGAATATCGTACGGTTTTTCGTGTTTAACGAGACCTAATATTTTTACTAATATTTCTCGAACTTGTAAAAGGAAAGATATCCACCAGGGATAATAGGAAAGCATCCCAGCAATAAAAGCACTTAAGTTCGTTTTCCCTTTTATGGTTTTAATGTCAACATAATCCATACCGGTTAAAAGCGGTTCTATCTCTTTATATTGAGGCAGGTGTTCCAATATAAATGATCCCAAATCTGATAACCTCCTTGAGCGATTAGGAAAAAGGCACTGCGGTTACGTCTGCCAATCCGTCCCCAAATAGGCGGCAATCACCTCCGGGTTTTTCTGCACTTCCCTCGGTGTTCCCGTAGCAATAAGTTGGCCGTAGTTTAACACCGCGATCCGGTCCGCCACTTCCATGGTCAGGCCCATGTCGTGCTCCACCAGGAGGATGGTGAGGCCCCGTTCTCTTAAGGCCAGGATCATTTCCTGGAGGCGCTCGGTTTCCACTGCGTCCAGGCCGGAGGCGGGCTCATCCAACAGCAGCAGGGTGGGTTCCGCGGCCAGGGCCCGGGCGATTTCCAGCAAGCGTTTTAGGCCCAGGGGCAGGGCGGCCGCGGGCTGGTGGGCCCGGTCCGCCAGGCCCACGAAGGCCAAATCCTCCAGCGCGTGTTCCCGGATGGATTTATCCTCCTGCCGGGTCCAGGGGAGGCGCACCGCCCCGGCCAGGAGCCCGGCCCGGCTCAGGCGGTGGCGGCCCACCATAACGTTTTCCAACACCGACATGTGGTCGAAGAGCTGCACCAACTGGAAGGTGCGGGAGATCCCCAGGCGAGCCACCTCAAAGGGGGGCCGCCCCTGAATCTCGTGGCCCTGGAAGACGACTCGCCCGGACTGGGGGGCCAAAAACCCGGTGATCAGGTTAAAGAGGGTGGTTTTGCCCGCGCCGTTGGGGCCGATAACCGCCTGCACCGTGCCCGAGGGGACGGCAAAACTGACCCTATCCAGGGCCTGGAGTCCGCCGAAGGCTAAGGTGATTTCTTGCAATTCTAATAACATAATCTTTTCTTTGCTGCCTTGGCGGCTTTGCGTGAGGAAAATTTTCACGCAAAGACGCAAAGACGCAAAGGCGCTAAGTGGGTATAGATCCGCCTTCTTTCTTGTACCGCCGGAATTCCCAGAGGTCCAGGATGCCCCGGACCAGGCCCCGGGGCAGGAAGATCATCACCACCATGAGGATGGCCCCGAAGATGATGACTTCGTAATCATGGAACATGGTGAGGATCTCCGGGAGCACGGTGAGGACCGCCGCGCCCAGGAGCGACCCCCAGATGCTGGCCATGCCCCCCAGGACCACCATGGTCACCAGTTTGATGGAAAACATGAAGCCGAAAGACGAAGGCGCGATGAAGTTCATGGTATGGGCGTAGAGACTGCCGGCCAAGGAGGCGTAAAGCGCGCTCCAGACAAAGATCATGATCTTCACCCGGGCGGTATTCACCCCCAGGGATTGGGCCGCGGCTTCGCTCTCATGCAAGGCCCTTAAGGCCCGGCCGGTGCGGGAATCCACCAGATTGGCGCTTAAGCCCAGGATCACCCCCAACAAAGGCCAGATCAACAGGAAAAGGCGTTTGGGGGTGTTGAGTTCCAGGCCCCCCAGGGAGAGATTGGGGATGCCCGCCAACCCGGAAGGACCGCCGGTCAAAGGTTCGGCTTCGTTGAGAAAGATATAGACAATGATCCCGAAGCCCAGGGTGGCCATGGCCAGGTAGTAGCCCCGGAGCTTGAGAGACGGCACGCCGATGAGGAAGGCGGTGATACCGCAGATCACCAGCCCGGCCAGCAGGGCCAGCCAGGGATTGACGCCGCAGGTGGCGGTGAGAATCCCGGAAGAGTAAGCGCCGATCCCGAAGAAGGCGGCGTGGCCCAGGGATATCTGGCCTCCGTAACCCATGAGCAAATTCAGCCCCACCACCAGCAGGGTGTAGATGCCGATGAAGTTGATCAGGGTCAGGTAATAGTCATTGTTCAGGACCCCGGCAAGCAGAAGCACCGCGGCGCCGAAGAACAGCCAGGGGTTGAGAAGGCCCTTGGGGATCATGAACCGCCCCGGATCAGGCCTTGGGGACGGAGAAAGAGGACCACCAGGAGGATGAAGAAGGCCACCGCGTCCCGGTAGCCGGAAGAGATGAGACCGGTGGCCAAAGATTCCGCCACTCCCAGGATAAGCCCCCCCAACCCAACCCCCAGCAC
>JAQTXE010000016.1 GCA_028688935.1 Syntrophales bacterium | reverse complement strand
CAAAGCCCCGGCCACCTTCGGGCTGCCGTTGGCAATACAACCGGTGCCGTGACAGACGATGATTACCGTCCGGTTGGGATCACGCTCCTCCAGGATGCTTGCCTGATACGCAGCCAGTGCTGCGGCGTCGGGAAGACGAAACTCTTCTATCTTCCTCGCAATGCTTTCTTGTGCCATAGCATCACCCTGTCCTTTTACTTTTGGGCCTACTTCAAGTCTTTTAAGACTTTGCGAAGTTTGCGATGACTGGTGTTAGGTTGATAATGATCATCCACCACCACCACCGGGGCCAAGGCGCAAGCGCCCACGCAGTTGACGGTGTCCAGGTCGAAACTGAGATCCTTGGTGGTATGGCCGCGACAAACGTTCAATTCCCGCTCCAATCCCTCCACCAAACGCGCCCCGCCTTTCAGATGGCAGGCGGTGCCCAGGCACACCTTGATTTCATGCATGCCCCGGGGGTTGAGGCGGAAGGACTTGAAAAAGGTGGCCACGGCCCAACCCCGGGACAGGGGTACGCCTAAATGTTCGCACACCGCGTTCATCGCCTCCGGGGGAATGTAATTGAACTTGGCCTGCACATCCTGCAAGGCGCTGATCAAGTGTTCCGAATTGGGGGGATAGCGTTCCAGAATGTTTTCCAGGGCTTTAAAGGTTACACTCATTGACCTTTCCTCCTTTTACAAGAGTTCCAAGTTCTGATTCATGATTCCAGGTTGCGGATTCGCAATCGCCGTCCCTGAAGTACTGCCTGGAGATCTTCCTGACCGGATACAAAGCAAGGACAAGGCCATAGACTTAACTACCTGATAAAACATGTAATTTATGAGGAGGGGGCGGGATCTTAAAAATTTTGGGGAGAAAAAATGGGCGGAATTAAAACATTTTTAAAGAGAGTTGTAGATTAAATAAGAAAATCAACATATTATCTAGTTAATAAAAATGTCGCAAAAATTAAAGGCCGTTTTAATCTCGCCAAAGGGCCATAATTACTGGCCTTCCTTTTGGAATAAATATTTTCTAGATAATTTCTTGAGGGCAAGGTAATGTTGCAATATTGCAACAATTAATTTGAAAGTGGTATATAATTTAGAAATTACAAGATGTTAGCTATTAGAGAAAAATGTCGCATATTTAAAGGATGTCTTATTTATTAAAGTTCTTATCACTGATTTGATACATACGCATCTTGCGCCACAGTTTGCTGCGGCTGATCTTCAGCACCCGGGCCGCCTCCTGCTTGCTGCCCTGGGTCATCTCCAGGGCCATGAGGATGGTCTTCTTTTCCAGCTCCTGCAAGGGGGTCACGGACTTGTCGGTCTGGGGCAATTCCAATTCCCGGCCCACCCAGGCGGATTCCAGACGCGGGAGGTGGCGTTCGGTGATGACGGGGCCTTTGGCGAAAACAAAGCAGTATTCCAGGACATGCTGCAGTTCCCGGACATTGCCGGGCCAGGCATGGCGGCAGAGGACTTTCATCACCTTGGGGTCAACGCCCCGCACCCGTTTATTGAATTTGCGGTTGAGCTTTTCCAGGAAGTATTTCACTAAGATGGGAATATCCTCCCGTTTTTCCCGGAGAGGAGGGAGGTTGATGGGCACGGTGAACAACCGGTAATAGAGATCATCCCGGAACCGCCCCCCGCGCATGGCTTCCTTCAGATCCAAGTTGGTGGCGGCCACGATCCTGGCTTCCAGCGGGATCTTACGGGTGCCGCCAACGCGCATGAACGCCTTGACTTCCAAGACGCGCAGCAGCTTCACCTGGAGTTCGGGCTTGAGTTCGCCGATTTCGTCCAGAAACAGGGTGCCGCCCTTGGCCAGTTCGAAGCGCCCTTGCTTACTGCTTATCGCGCCGGTAAAGGCCCCCCGTTCATGGCCGAAGAGTTCGGATTCCAGCAGATTCTCAGGGATGGCGGAGCAGTTTACGGCCACAAAAGGCCCCTTGTGCTGGGGGCTATAGAGGTGCAGGGCCCGGGCCACCAACTCCTTGCCGGTCCCTGATTCCCCCTGAATCAGCACATTGGAGCCGGAGGCGGCGATCACCGGCAGGTCTTGAATAATCTCTTGCATCTGGGGGCTCACCCCCACGATGTCGGCAAAGGGCTTGCTCTCCAGCTTTTCCGCCTCCAGTTCCGGGCAGGTCAGATGATGAAAGGTCTCCACCCCGCCCAGCACCACATTTTCTCCCTTTTTGAGCTGGGACGTATTGACCATGATTATTTTTTTCGCACCGCCCTTGATGGTGATTTCCAATTCCCGGTCCACCAGGATCTGGCCGGTGCTCATGGTAATGCGCATGGGGCAATCTCTCTGGCATTGGTCCGCCTGGAAGACGTCCCAGCAGAACTTGCCCATCACCTCTTCCTTCCGGAAGCCGGTAATCTCCTCGGCCATGCGGTTGAAATAGCCGATCTGCCAGCGAGTATTGACCATGAAGACCCCTTCGGGGAAATGTTCCAAGATGTCGGAGTAGGTGAGGTTCAGGAACTTCAGAGAGGGAATGATTTCCTCACTGTTGATGGGGGAATCGAAAGAATTTAAAGCGCGCATTACCCTTCTCCTCATATAGCCCTCGGCTCCCAAGGGGATGAAAACGGAGGTTCCGGGTTAAGGGTGAATAAGGTCAAGCAAGGGAGGGGGAAAATCGCAGACAGAGACGGATGGATACTGTCAGTATTATATTGATTTTGCCTCCCTATTATTAATATAGCAATCTTTATACCAGTCAAGAATTTTTTTTTTAGACATGCCTCCCTCTCTACCTGCAGCATGGCTTTTTATCTGAGAGACTTGCCCAAAACGAAATGACCTGGGAATTCACGGAGGGAAAGTTATTGGGATACCCTGAAAGGATTGATAGACAGGAGCTAACGCCACCTTGATAGGACTGCAAAGCACTCATACCGGGGCCTGGAGGAGGGAGACGATTTGTTCGGTATCAAGGAGCTCTCAGCCTGCCTGGGGATGGCGCCCCAAACAATTTACAACCAGCTAGCGGCCGGGACCTTCCCGGTAAAAACCAAGCGCATTGGCCGCCTGCTGCGGTGGGACCGCAAGGAGGTAGACCGTATCTGGACAGACTGCCCACCATAAACTAATCCCCACAACCTAATAATTGACGGCAGGGACGGGAACTGGCATATTCTCAGCCAGAAAGGTGGTGGTGTTTTTAAAGCCAGTGACCCCGACACCAAGACTGCTACCGCCTGGGTTGTCATTCTGGATGCCAGGTGTCTTGATATCCCCCAAGAGGCCAGCAAGGTCAGAGGGCTGGAGCATAACCGGGTCCTTACCTAGCAAGGCGGGCCAATTTTTCAATCAAGACCTGTTTCAACATTGCTTGGCAAAAGGCAGGGATCATGAATTTCCGATTTTATGATTGGCGCCACACCTTCATAACCAATATGCGGAAAGGCCGGCGTTCACGACTCGGTTGTCGTGAGACAAACCGGCCACAAAATTACGGCCATGCTTCATCGGCATACGGTGGATGGTGCTGATGCCAGGGAAGCCTATCGGCAGCTCTATGGGTTTTTGGGCCAGGAGCAAGAGGAGGTAAGCCCCATATCTTTCTCAGGCCAAAAAAGGGCTCCCATAGTGCTCCCGGGCTGAAGATAAGATACAATAACCGCACTGCGCCTGTAGCTCAGAGGATAGAGCAACGGACTTCTAATCCGTGGGTCGCAGGTTCGAATCCTGCCAGGCGCGCCAATGGTAAAGTGGATTCTTGACCCCTTCCATGCGGGCGATGTCGGCGGGCCGCATTTGGCTGGCCTGGCGCTCGCGTCCCGTTGATGCGAAAGTTACAGGGAGGTGGCCCGCTAACCCGCTTTATCCATGCATAAATCGGAACACAAGACAACCGCTTGAATTATTAAGAAAAATAGATAGAGAAGGCAGGGGGTTTGCGCGGCGGCAGGAAAGCCTGGGCCACCGGGTTCTTGGCAGCCTGGTAATTATCCGGGTTAACGGTAGGCAAAACAGCCCGGCTGCTCGCGGTCAATCACGGGGGAGGATTATTGGAGAGGTTGCCTCCCAGCTCCATTAACCGGCTGCCCAACACCCGGAGGCCAAACGCGGGGAGACCCAACAGGTAGCGCCGCCAGTTCCGGGGCTCCTGCCAGAGACGATAAATCCATTCACAGCCTTTTTGGCGCCAGTGAGAGGAAAGACGGTCCAGTTCTCCGGAGACAATTTTAAACATGCCGCCACAGGTAAGAATCAGCTTGACCTTAAGATGTTGCCGCCATTTCTCGACCCAGAGAGCTTGCCGGGGGTCTCCCATCCCCACCCAAAGGATATCGGGGGCCGCGGCATTGATGAGCTTGACCGGGGTTTCATCTTCCAGGTCAAAGTAGCCGTTATGGGTGCCCACGATCTGTAAGCCGGGGTACTCTTCCAGGGCTTTATCCCGAGCCCTTTCAGCCAGTCCGGGTTCGCCGCCCAGCAGGAAGAAACGGGTCCCCTGCTCCACCCCCAGTTGGCACAGGTGGGGCCAAATATCCGTGGTGGTCAGCTTTTCGGGCAGACACCCCCCCAGCACCCGGGCCGCCAGGAGCAGAGAGGCTCCGTCCGCATAGATGAGGTCCATCCCCAGCAAGGCCTTCTGGAAGTCGGCTTGTTGGCAGGCCAGATTCAAAGAATGGGCGTTAACCCCATAAGCCACGGCACAGCCAGGAGCCGCAAGCATCTCCTGCAAACGCGCCAACAGCGAGTCCATGTCCAGGACGGATACCGGTACTCCCAGGATGTTGATGGTATTACAAGGCATCATGGCTATGGACTCCAGGCGATAAGCGGTTGAAATGGGCCAGTCGATAAAGCTGCTCCCGCCGCAGATAACGGACGAGGTCGGGATTGGTGATTCGATTTATTTGGGGATTGAAATAGCTGGAAAAAAAACCCCATATGAAAGCCAATCCGCCAATAAACCACGGTCGTGCAGACATACGGAAGAGTCCCCGGGCCAGGGCAAAAAGAGGGTGGCCGCCGATAGCGTAGGCCCCTCGCCCCCAGATGACCCGCCCCTGGAGAGCTCCAAGCGCCGCGCCTTGGAGCCGGTGGTGCACAATAATATTGCCCGGGTCGGTGACGGTGCGCCAACCGTGCCTCCGGGCATCGGTTTCATCAACGATGTCCCAGCCGTATACCGGCTGCAGGCCGCCCAAGTCGTTAAAACACTCCCGTCGATAAAACTTGGCCTGTCCCGGTATGTGGTAGGAAGAGGGACTCTCGAGTTCCAGGTGAGGGCCCACGGCCAGATAAGTTGAGCCGCTGGCCATCCCCACCCGGGGGTCCCGGAAGAGATGGAGAATGCGGGCGAAGCAATGGCGACCGAATGCCAGGTCGCAATCCAGCTTGGCGATAATATCGAAGGGATAATCCCCCAAAAGGTCCAGACCCGCATTAAAGGCGGCCACCACCCCGGGGCCCAGTTGCCGGGTTCCTCCCCTGGGGCGATGCAGTAGCTTGATCCATGGATAACGGGCCACATAGGGGCGAACAATGTCGGAGGTCGCGTCCCGGCTGCCGTCATCGACGATGATCCAGAGATCGGGCTTCCGGGTCTGGGCCGCCACCGACTTCAGGGTCAGCTCCACAAACTGCGCCTCATCCCGGCAAGGGCTGATAACCACCAATTTTTGGCTCATCCGGACCATTTCCCCCGCCCCCGGACCTGCCGCCACCAGATGGCGAATACCAGTAAGGACCATAGTTGCCGGGCGTAATTGCGTCTGCCTTGCACGTGGGCCCGGGCCAGTTCCTCCACATAACCCACGTTGAAATAACCGGTTTCAGCCAGGGTCTCCATAAACCGATACTCCCGGGCAAAATCCAGGAGGCGGCGCTGCAGCCAAAATTCCAGGGGGGGATTAAACCCCCGTTTGCGGCGGTGCAAGATGGACGCGGGCAGCCACGCTTCCAGGGACCGGCGCAGGAGATACTTGGTGTGCATCCCTTTCATTTTGAGGGCCAGGGGCAGGGAGAGGGCAAACTCCACCAGGGTATGGTCCAGAAAGGGCACCCGCACTTCCAGGGAACAGGCCATACTCATGCGATCCACTTTGGTCAGCAAATAATCCGGCAGGTTAACCTTGAGGTCGGTGAGGAGGGCCTGGGTGATGGGCTCCTGCTCCGGGTAACCCCGGGCCACGGCCCAGAGGTTGCCCAGGTAAGGATAAGCCGCGACCTGGGCCTGAAAATCCGGGGAGAAGAGCCGCCGCTGTTCCTCGGGCTGAAAAAAGGCCACCTTCCGGGTATAACCCTCAAACAGGGGGAAGAAGGAACTGGCCAGAATCCGCTCCAGCCGGTGCTCCCAGAAACCCAGCCGCGCCACCCCGAAGGAAGGTAAATGACCGGCCAGGGCCGCCACCCCCCGGCGCAGACTGAGGGGTAATTGGCCCAGCCGCCGGTTCAGCACCATGCCCTGATAATGGGTGTAGCCGGCAAAGAGCTCGTCCCCCCCCTCGCCGCTCAGGGCCACGGTGACGCGCTGCCGGGTCTTCTGGGACAGGAGGTAGGTGGGAATAATAGTGGCGTCGGCCAGGGGCTCATCCAGGTGCCACAAAAGCTTGGGCAAAATCTCCGCGGCCTCGGCGGTCACCCGGAAGGTCTCATGCTCCGTGCCCAGGTGACGGCTCACCTGTTGTGCGTAACGCGTCTCATCGTACTTGGGGACATCAAAGCCTACGTTGAAAGTGCGGATCTCCCGGTGGCCCCCGGCGGCCATGGCTGCAGTGACCGCGCTGGAATCGATGCCGCCGGACAGGAATACTCCCAGAGGCACATCGGCCACCAACTGCCGCTGCACCGACTCCTGAAGGCGCCAGAGCAATTCCTCGCTCCAGGCTTGCAGGCCGCGCTCCGGGACCGCGACCACCTGCGGCCGCCAATACTCCCGGACCGTCACTTGTTGATTTTGCGCCAGGAGCAACTCCCCGGGCTTGAGCTTGTGAATCTCCTGGTAGATGGTGGACGCGCCCGGGATGAAGTGCTGGGAGAAATATTCAAAGACGCCCTGGGGGTTGATCTGCGGCTGAAAATCCGGGAGCAGCAGCAGACTCTTAATCTCCGAGGCAAAGGCCAGGGTGTCCCGGTGACGCAGGTAGTAGAGGGGCTTGATCCCCAGCCGGTCCCGGGCCAAAAACAGCCTCTGCCGGCGGGAATCCCACACCGCGAAGGCAAACATGCCGTTCAGGTGCTGCACCACCTCATCGCCCCAGGCTTCATAGCCATGGACGATTACTTCTGTATCCGAGCGAGTCTGGAAGACATGGCCCAACTGCTGCAGCTCGGCCCGCAGCTCCTGAAAGTTGTAAATCTCACCGTTAAAGACCACCTGAACCGCGCCATCCTCATTGGCCATGGGCTGACGCCCGCCTGCCAGGTCGATGATGCTCAGGCGGCGAAAGCCCAATCCCAGGCCGTCTTCCCGGAAATAGCCGTAGTCGTCCGGCCCCCGGTGCTCCAAGACGGTGGTCATGTCCCGGAGCAGCCGTTCATCCACCGGCCCTCGATTCAGGTTGAAGATGCCACAGATACCGCACATATCCTTATGTCCGGAAGCGGCCTGGCTTTAGGGGCAGGCGCTCCTTGCGCCATCATCCGGCGAAGATACCCGAGAGGCGAAGACTCAGGTAATCCTCCCCTTTCAACCCCAGATGGCATCGGGATTACCCCCTCCCAATGCCAGACCTGTGCCAAAAATCACCAACAATATATTCCATTAATAACTGCATGTTATCTATTGGCCCCCAGAGCAGCGCGCCTGTTTCCTCACCACCGTTGGCCAAATGGCCCATACGAAATTGGCCAAATGGCCAACTTTCCAGGCAGACACCTTTTTACCGGAGATATCCCGGATTTACACAGCTATCCTGGCAAACCTGGCCCTGCAACCCGGTCACTTGGCACAAGCCGGCTTATTTCTTATCGGTCATTATTCAAGTAGCTTAAGCGGTTTGTGGCAGGCAACTGCGGAGGAGAGTGGGGGGCCGGGGCCCCTGGCCGCTCCGATTGACTGGGGCAAAGATCTTATAAGGCCTAAAGAGTTGCGGGTTAATACGTGAATATGCTTCCGTCCGGGCAGCAGGCTGAAGAAGAGCTTCTCGCATTTTCGGCGCCATCCTTAGCGTAATTGGAATCAAAGATGTTCAACTTGGTCGAGCCCCTTACTCCGTTGCAGAATACCATGAAAACAGGGTTTTTCCACAATCTTACTGGCTGCGGACTGATGGTGCTGATTTGGGTAGAAGGTCCGGCCGGTCCGTTTTTTTCCCGGTCGATAAGATGCCCGGCCACTTGCTTTTGCATGACTGGGGCGGGGAAAAACCTTATAATGGCGTTACCTTCCGGCTCGCTGGCCTGCTTGGCCCGTCCTGAAGATATGGCCTCAGTTTTTACTAGAAATTTTGTATACAACATATTTTAAGGGAATGTCCACCAAAATGTCTCGGTCCCGCGCTGTGCTTTTAGCCCTGATTATCAGCGCCTCACCGGCCTGGGCCCAGGACTCCCGGCCACCCCCGGAAAAACCCGCTTTGACCTTCAGCACCGGGGAGATGGCCCGGGAGCTATCTAGTCTGGCCGCGGACTGTATCCGCGCTCAAAAATATGAAAAAGCCTTTAAGCATCTCAAACGCATCGTTTTTCTTAAACCCGAAGATGCGGCCTGCCAGTTCCAGTTGGGCCAGGTGGCGGTCAAGCTGGGGCGGTACCCGGAGGCGGTCAAGGCCTATAAGAAGGCCATTCTCTTCAAGGCCGATTTTCCGGAGGCCCACTTCGCCCTGGGCGGCGCCTACATCTTGTTGGACCGGCCGGAAGACGCCCTGGAGGTGTTGCAGCGCGGCCTCCGCCTCAAGGCCGATAATGAAGAAGGTTATCTCCTTTTAGGGGCCGCCCAGCTCCTGCTGAAACACTACCCCGAAGCCGCCGCCGCCTACCGCCGGGCAACGGAGCTCAATCCCCAATCCGCGGCGGCCTATCTGGGTCTGGGCCAGGCCTGCAACTATCAAGGGCAATACCAGGAAGCCGCCGCAGCCCTGAACCAGGCCCTCCGGCTTAATCCTAAAAACGGCGGGGCCTATCTGGAACTGGCCGCGGCTTACAATAATTTAGGGGAACATGAGAAGGGGTTGGCAGCCTGCCGCCAGGCCCTGAGTCTGGAACCGGCCTGGAGCGAGGCCCACTATGGCTTAGGCGAGCTTTATGCCGCCACGGGCCAATACCAGGAGGCCTTGGCGGCTTATAAGATGGCCCTACGCCTGGACCGGGAGTCTTACCGGGCCTGGACCGGCCAAGGGGAAGCCCTGGCCCAGTTGGACCGCTATGAAGAAGCGGTGGAATCCTTTAAAACCGCCATCCGTCTCAAACCGGACTATGCCCGGGCCCATTTTTCCCTGGGGATGGCCCATCTAGACAAAAACATTACCATGGGGGCCCTGGAAGAATACGACCGCCTACGCACCCTGGACCTGCACCTGGCCCGCACCCTTTTCCGCTACATCGCCCAAGATATTGCTTCCGATTGGAAAATGCGGAGAACCCGCTGAGGTAAAATAGGAGGCCGAACGTTGGGGCGTGAGATACAAATATGAAAACTATATTAACCACTTATTGCGAACATTTACATTGCGCATATATAGCAGTTATCGCCATTTCTGATCCAACATGGCTACCCAATCTCTTGTTCAGAATGGGGGCCAGATCTTCTCCCAGGCCAAGCGTGTTATGTGCGTATCGCCTCAGCCGGCTCCTTGACGCACCATCATCGTCGGTGCTCACTTCTGGGGCCTATGACCTATAAAACAAGGAGTGAAAGAGTCCTTGGTTTACAAAACCCCGGCCCAAACCAGACGGGAACAATCTCAGGTGTTGCCTATAGCTGCCTGATTTAACCTCTATCTGTGTCCAAAAAAATGTAACCCGTCACCATGCGCTTTGAATGGTTTGGTTTTTTTCTGTTCCATGCGGCGGCGCCGAGGTTTGCGTGGCGGAGGTGCGAACTCGGTATCGCGCGACGGTGCCGTTTTTTTATAATTAAAACCGTTCAATGTGCAACGCTTTATCTTGGTGCGGAGGACACGCTCGATGCTGCGAACCATATCCTCATCTTCAGAGGTAATAAAAGTGAAGGCGTCACCGGTCTTAGCATTTCGGCCAGTACGTCCAATCCTGTGCGTATAGGCATCAGTAGTATCCGGCATGTCGTAATTGATAACGTGAGAAATCTGGGTCACGTCGATGCCACGGGCGGCAATGTCAGTCGCCACCAGTATCTGGAAGGTGCCGTTGCGGAACCCGTCCATCACGGCCTGCCGCCGCGCCTGGGAGAGATTTCCCTGCAGTGATGCGGCCCGATAGGCGGCCTTCCCCAGTTGTTCCCCCAGACGCTTTGCCCGGTATTTGGTGCGCGTAAAGATCAGAACCGACTCAGTATCGGTATGGCGCAACAGTTCGAGGAGTAGAGCGGTTTTGCGGTGCTGCTCCACCGGATAAAGCATATGAGACACAGTACTCGCCGGTCCAGCGGCATTAACCTGCACCGTAACCGGAGCTTTCAATACTTCTTGGGCCAGGAGAAGAATATCATCAGGCATGGTTGCCGAGAACAAAAGCGTCTGGCGTTTTGCCGGTACGTGCTTGATGATCTTCCTTATATCGGGCAGAAATCCCATGTCGAACATCCGGTCTGACTCGTCCAGTACGAGCACTTCCACAGACGACAGATCGACTGTGCCATGATTAATGTGGTCAAGCAGGCGGCCGGGACAGGCAACTACAATCTCGGCGCCGCGTTTCAGCTTATTCACCTGGAGATTGAAACTAACTCCTCCATAGAGAGTAACGCTCTTGAGTCCGGTCCAGCGCCCCAGTGCTCCAATTGCCTCGTGGATTTGCTCGGCCAGTTCGCGGGTAGGGGCCATAACAAGAGCCCTGACGCGCCTGCGCCCGCCTTGCATCAGGCGATGGAGGACCGGCAGCACAAAGGCCGCGGTCTTCCCAGTACCGGTCTGGGCGAGGCCCACGACGTCGCGCCCTTGCATAACCAGGGGAATTGCCTGTGCCTGTATCGGGGTTGGTGTTATATATCGCGCCGCGGTAACGCCGGCCGCGACTTGGTGGTGAAAATCAAATATAAATTCCATAAATTCCCTTTTTTCTCCTTGTCCTCTTGCCAGCCATATCAGTTTCGGGTCAAGTTCTGCCTCTCTTGGGGGCAAAACGGCGGAACTCCGGGGATCCCGAGATCGCCGGAGTTCCGCTCATCAGGCTTTCTGGCTTAAAGCTTTACCACGTTTTGAGCCTGAGGCCCTTTGGGACCCTGGATTACTTCAAATTCCACCGCTTGCTCTTCCGCCAAGGTGCGAAAGCCCTCGCCCTGGATGGCGGTGTGATGCACAAACACATCTGGACCGCTTTCCCGGGTAATGAAGCCAAAGCCCTTCGAGTCATTAAACCATTTAACCGTGCCAGTTTCCTTCATCGTGAAACCTCTTTCTTGATACTGCAAAGATATTCCCGCTAAAAAAGCAGGGCGCACAGCAGTCAGGCAAAAAAAAATCGGCCGGGAACTTAGCACTCCCGTCCGATCATTGTCCAGGATTCGTGGCCCGGCCTTCAGTCTGACATGCTAAACTTGGATATATTTTAAAAGAAAATTATTAAATGTCAACTAATTAAAAAAATTGTCCGGTGGCTCCTGGGGAATATCATTGAATCCCTAATTAATAATAGGGGTTATTTTATAATGCGCGTATCGAAATGACTTGGGCGATAAGAAATAGAATCCACTCATTATATAGGTTAAACTAGTTAGTTGAGTAGGAAAGGAGGGGTACTCTATGCGTAAGCGTATTATCGGTCCTGGGCCTCGTGAGGTCGCCGCCGCCGAGCCCGGTTGGATAGACCTTGACCTCTTGGCTCAGGTCGAAATAACGTCCGAAGAAGCCGACTACCCGATTGAATCGGCACTGATTCCGGGTACGGGCTTGGGTTGGCGGGCTGCGCAACCAGGGGAGCAGACGATTCGCCTCCTGTTTGATGAGCCGCTGAGCCTCAGGCGGATCCACCTGATGTTCCATGAAGGTGAGCAGGAGCGCACGCAAGAGTTTGTTTTAAGGTGGTCACCGGACGGCGGTCAGTCGTACCGGGAGATTGTGCGCCAGCAGTATAATTTCAGTCCGCCGGAAGCGACCCGGGAGGTCGAAAACTACGAGATCGATCTCGACGGGGTAACCGCACTCGAATTGAAGATTGTGCCGGATATCAGCGGCGGCCGCGCCCATGCCTCGCTGGCGCAACTCCGTGTTGGCTAATTATCTGACTGACTTCGGCCATTAGCCCAAAGGAATATCGTCTCACAGATCCTGCAACCTGCGGCGTCGGATCAAAGGGGAACGAGATGAACGAACAGGAAGCCAAAAAGGAAATAGCACAAGCTAAAGAGGAACTTCTGAAAGCGAAAGCCAAGCTTAAAGAATTAAATGATAAACTGATGGAACTCTCGGACGTGATGGAAAAGATAGAAGCAGCGCAAGGCCGGCTGCAGAAAGTCGAAGAAAAACTCTTTCTCGAAGGTTTTAGCAAAAAATCGTTTTTTGACCGCATCGGCAATGAAAAAGATTAGAAGGGCTTGCAAGCAGCGTAACCCTAGGCCAGGCATTCACTGTCATTTATCCTGGATAGCGCTGGAGGAAGATGGTTCCAGGAGAGCTGCTCTAACCTTCACTGGAGCGCCGCGCCACGCGGGGATTGCACAGCGGGGACCTCTATCTGCCGCTCCTGGCGGATATGGTCTGATTAATGAAAAATGCTTTGGGTGGGGGCCAGCACTGCAGGTTGCAAAAAGAAGCAGGTCAGATGATAGAAAGCTTGGTGGAGGGGTGTCTGGGCAAATATTAACGGTTAGGTGTTTAATCCAGGGAGGAAAGGCCTTCCCGGATGGCGTATTTGGTGAGTTCGGCGACGCTGAAGATTTGCAGTTTATGCATTAACTGCATGCGGTGGGTCTCCACCGTTTTGATGCTGATCACCAGGTGGTCGGCGATCTGCCGGGAGCTCTTGCCTTCGGCCATGAGCTGCAACACTTCCCGTTCCCGGGGGGTCAACACCGAAAAGACCGACTCGTCCCCGCCGCCCTGGAGATAGTCCTTGATGACGATGTTGGCGATCTCGGTGCTCAGGTACATCTTGCCCCCCAGGACCATGCGGATGGCGGTGGCCAATTCCTCGAACGCGGAATCCTTCAGCAAATAGCCGGAGGCTCCGGCCTTGAGCATGTTCATGACAAAGCGCCTATCGCAATGCATGGACAACCCGATGACCTTGACCCCCGGCGACTCCGCCAGGACCTGGCGGGTGGCTTCGATGCCGTTTAGGTCCGGCATCCCCACGTCCATAATGACCACCTGGGGCGAGAGCTCCCGGACCAGGCGCACCGCCATGCGCCCGTCATCCGCCTCGCCTATGACCTCCAGGTCGGTTTCCTGCTCCAGCATATTGCGGAGTCCTTGCCTGACAATCTTATGGTCATCCGCCAGAATGATTTTGATGGCCACTTATAACACCTGTAATTCCTTTGCTTCCTCCCAGAGGGGGATTAAGAGGGAGACCCGGGTGCCCCGGCCCGGCGCGGAATCCACTTGCAGGCGCCCTTCCAGGTGCTGGAGGCGCTCCCGGATGCTGAAGAGACCGAAGCCCCCCGTTTTTGTTTCCGTGCCCGGAGGGGTAGGGGTAAAACCAACGCCGTCGTCAGCCACTTCGATGGCCAGGTTATGGTGGTCCCGGCCCAGGACCACCCGGAGGTTGTTGGCCTTCCCGTGTTTGACGGAGTTGAGCATCAACTCCCGCACCACCTTGAAGAGCAGCACCCTGGTTTCGTTTCCCAGGGGCTTGGGTTCCGCATCCGTCTGCACCTCCACCTGGATGCCGTGTTGTTCCTGGAGGTGCTCGCCGAACCATTCCAGGGCCGCTTCCAATCCCAGTTCGTAGAGGATGGGGGGGCTGATTTCAAAGGTCAGGGAGCGGGTGGATTTGATCACCTGTTCCACCAGGTCCCGGACCTCGTTCACCGGCACTTCCAGATCAGTGTTCGTGGCCTTATGCCGCAGGCTTCCCAGCTTGATTTGGGTCAGGGCCAGGATCTGGCCGATGTGGTCGTGGAGTTCCGTGGCCAGAATACGCCGCTCCCGCTCCTCGGTAAGGGAAAGTTGGGAGGCCAGGGAGCGGAGCTGCTCCTGATAGCCGCGAATCTTCTCTTCCGCCTCCTTTTGGGGCGTCAGGTTCTCCACCATGGCCACCGCAAACCGGCTTTCTTCGGCGCCGGCCTTCACCAGGGAAACGGTAAAGCGTCCCCAGATCATGCGGCCGTGCCGGGGGATCAGACGGCTGTCGAGAGTAAAGACGGGGCGGCCGCCTTCCACCAATTGCTGCAAGAGTTCCTGGTAGACGGCCCCTTCATCCGGCGGCAGCACCATGGTGAAGGAGAGGCCGCGCAGTTCTTCCCGGCTAAAACCCAGCATCTCCTGGAGGGCCGGGTTACTTTCCACCAGACGTCCGTGCAGGTCCAACAAGGCTATGCCCGCGGTGGCCCCTTCAAAAATGGCGCGGGAGCGGGCTTCACTCTCCCGGAGGGCCATGATGTACTCTTTGATCACCAAATCAGAGACTCCCGCACCGAGGTAGGTTCTGTTGGCCGCCACCTCCCGCACTGCCTGGGTCAGTTCCTCAAAAACACAGTCTTTTAACAGAAAAGCCGAGGCGCCGGTCTTTAGCATATTCAAGGCAAAGCGCCGGTCGGCATGGGTAGACAGGGCAATTATTTTCACCGCCGGGGAATGGGCCAGCACCCGGCGGGTTATATCAATGGCGCTAACATCGGGCATGGTCACGTCCATGACCACGACGTGGGGAGACAGTTTCTGGGCCAGGCTGATGGTGGCCTGCCCGTCCTCCGCCTCCGCCACCACTTCCATGTCTTTCTCTCCGGCCAGCAAGGTGTAAAGACTTTGCCGTACCAGACGATGAGGATCAGCCAGGAGAACTTTGATAGACATATAAATTCCTTGACTGGCAGCCATGGGCCCCGGTGGCAGTTGCCGGTATCAGGCCCATAACTGCAATTACATTATTAAAATATTCGCAGCCCCGCGTCCATAAAATTTCTTGCTCTACGGCTAATGCCGGTTACCGGCCGGTAAGTTTTGACCCGGGGCTGCTCCAGGGTTGAACCGCGCTGACCCTGCCGCACTCCTAAAACAAGGTGTAAATAAAGGGCGCGATGGCGGAGCCGCTGGTGAACACCACCATACCCCCGAACAGGAATAAAGCCGTGAGGATGGGGAGCAGCCAATATTTTTTGCGCACCCTCATGAAACCCCATAAGTCCTGAAGAAAGCCCGTCCTGGCCTTCCGGTAAGCCGCCGGCAGGCCGCCGGCCGGGTTGCCCGCGGAGTCAGAGGAGGAAAGTCTGTCGAATTTTTTCAGCGTTGCCATGGTTGCTCACCTTTCGCAGTATCGAGTTGGCCCCGCAACCGGCCCCCGGTCATCCCGGAGGCCGCCGGGTTGCATGCCGGTTTTTTCCCTTTATTTATCCAGGTCCCAGGGAATTTCCACCAGGTTACTCTCTCCTGGTTCGTCGGCAGGATAATTTTGCCAGGCCCTTTTTAACTTCCCTTCCTTGGCCGAGATCTCCAGGTAAATTTTGTACCCCGCGTCATTCGGGGTTTCATAGTGCATCATGGTCTTATCCGGACGCTGATTGACGGTATGGTCCGGCAGCACAATATTTTTTTCCTGGGTGACGGGTCCCAGAATGGTCTTGCCGTCCCTGACGAAGATTTTGATCCGCACATTGTGCCAGGGAAAATCATTTAAGTTGGTGATCCGGTATTCCCGCCTGATTTTCGGGGCGCCGGGATAAACCCCATAGTAAGTCAAACCTGCGTCCAGATGGGGCGGCGCCAACACTGGAGGCGCAACCTCCCGGGGCTTCGGGGGCGCCGGAGGGCAAGGCGGGGCCTTAGCCACCTTCTCCTTGGGTTTGGCCGCTTTTTTCCGGACCTTCTGGCGCACAACCTTGGGCTTGGGCGGCGGCGGCGGGGCCGGCGCCACCAGGACCAGGGGATAAATCGGATGCTCCCCGGTATATAAGCGAGGTCCTTCCAAACCGCCCTGGTTAATGGCGTAATTCCCCGGGGTCAACTCCTTGGTGGGGACCAGGCAGAACCATCCGGGCTTTTTGGGCACTTCCGTGATCTGCAGGGGAATATACTCGTCGACGCACCACAGCTTGACAGGAACCTCCGCTTTATATTCCAGGCCGTAAGCCTTGGTGAAATTTTCAGGGTCCAGCTTGGTGGGATTCAGGTCAAACAGGGAAGCCTGATTTTTTTCCACGTATGCCAGCCTGGTGAGGCGCACCTTCTCCCCGGCGGATTCCGGATCAAAAACCATGATCTCCAAGGGGTGCGTGGCCGCTTTCAGGGTGGGCGCCTGGGCCAGGCCATAGATCCCCGAGCGCACGTCTTCCCCCATAAAGAGGGCCGTCCGGAAGGTAAGGTTCCCCTGGGTCAGCTTGATCTTCTTTTTCCCTTGCTGGATATAGAGTTCCCCCAGGTGAATCCGCTTTTTTTTCTTTTTCACTTTCCTGGCGGCGTACCCCTCAGGGGTGAAGGCCGCCAAAATCATGACCGCCATTAGTAAGCCGGCCCAAAAGATTTTCCCGGTCTTGGTTTGCATGGCTCGATTCCCCAGTTTAGCGATCTTGTTCCCAGGCCCGTGGCAAGCAGCGGTGCCGATGCTAAGCGAAAAGCTGGGCCGCCAGAGAGGCATCCAGCTTTTTCAGCGTCGTATATTCCTCCACTGCGGCTCCGAAGTCGCCGCTGGCGAGGTAGGCCGCGGCCAGTTGATAGTGCCCTAGGGCATGCTGGGAATTGATCCGGATCAGGGTCTTAAAAGCATTGATGGCCTCGGCGTAGCAGCCCAGGCGGAGATGGGTCAGACCCAGTTGATAATGGGCTTCCTGGTTGGCGGGATCAGACTGGATGGCCCGTTTCCAGAAGACCGCCTGATCCTGGGAGGTGGTCAACGAACCGGCCTCCAACAGCAAGCCGGAAGTCAAGCGCGGCATCTCCGGCTTCAGATTGATGGCCTGGCGTAAAATATCCAGGGCTTCCTTATAATAGGTGAAAGCGCCGCTGCCCGGGTCCTGGTCCAGATCCGCCTTCCCGGACTTTTTCCGCACCACATTGGCGAAAGCCACAGCTGCTTCCTGCCAGCGGCCCATCTGGCCATAGACCAGACCCAGGAGATATTGCGCCTCACCCAGTTCGGGATTAAAGCGCAGGGCGTTTTTCAGGTTTTCGGCCACTTCTTCCCAGCGGCCGGAGAAGGTGGGGGCCAGGTTGGCATACTTGGCCGCGTCGGCGTCACCCGCCAGGAGGATGGCCTTCTGAAAAGCCTCGGCGGCTTCCCGCCATTGCCCCAACTGACCGTAAGTGACTCCCAGGGCCTGATGGGCCATGGCGTTGTCGGGGTTGGTCTGGACCGCCCTTTTAAAGGCCTGGACCGCTTCCTGCCAGTTGACGACCTGGGCAAACATCCCTCCCAGGTTGAGATAGGCTTCGGCGTTTTCCGGCTTCACTAGGATCTCTTGCTGAAAGCATCTCACCGCCTCTTTCCAATTGCCCATCTGGTTGCAGGCAATCCCCAGGTGGCGAAAAGCCGAGGCATGATCGGGCTTCAGAAAGAGGACTTGCTGGAAGGCCTTGACCGCCTCCGGCCAGCGCCCCAGGTGGCAGTAAGCCAGGCCCAGATCATAAGTGATCTCGGGGTCACCGGCTTTGCCGTGCAACACCTGTTGGAAGGCCGCCACCGCCTCCGGCCAACGCCCCAGGCGGCCATAGGCCACCCCCAGGCGTTTCAGAACCTCTCCGTCCTGATTGATCCGCAGGGCATGCTGGAAAGAGGCGGCGGCCTCCTGCCATTGCCCTAAAGCAGCCTGTACTTCCCCCAGGTTGCAGGCGGTCTTGAAGAGATCGGGTTTCAGCTTCAGGGCCTGCTTGAGATAGATCTGGGCTTCCTGGAATTGTCCCTGCCGGCTGTAGGCCACCCCCAAGTTGCCATAGGCCTCGGCCAGGTCCGGCTTAAATTTGATGGCCTGCCGGAAGCTGGCGATGGCCTCGGACCAATTGCCGCTTTCGCTGAGGGCCAACCCCAGGAGGTGATGGGCTTCGGCCTCATAGGGCTTCACTTCCCGGGTGATGGTGTCCGGCGCCTGGCCGAGGGGTAATTCCTCCGGCTGCGGCCGGGCCTCAGGGGTGGAGATGGCGGCCACGGGAGGGGTGAAGACAAACGGCGGCGGAGACAGTGGCGCAGCCGGTTCCGGCTCCGCTGCCGGAGCCGCCTCCGGGGCAGACGCGGCCACTTCTTGGGCCGTTTCCGGAACCGTCTCCCAGGCAGGCGCGGCTGCTTCTTTCTCTGCTACCGGGGCCTCCTCCGGGGTGGGCGCGGCCAGGGCCGGCTCCGCCAGGGTGAAAACCATCTTTTCTGCCGGCGCCGGCTGAGACGGCGGCGTGACTTCCGCCTCCACCGCCGGGGCGGCGACGCTCTGCGGTTCGGGACCGGCCGGGGCTCCCGCTTCCGGGTGGGCGGTTTCCGCCATCCCGGTCTTAACCCCTCGCAGTTGTTTCAGGGCCCAGGAGGCCACCTGCCGCACCGCCTCCTCAGGGTCACTTAAGGCCGCTTTCACGGCATCCAGCGCCTGGAGCTGCTTCAGTTCACCCAGGGCCTCCACCACCCGATAGCGTACGCTGGCGTCGGGGTCTTCCAGGGCGGCCAGCAGCGGTCCCACGGCCTGGGGGTCCTGCAGGGCTCCCAGAGCCCAGGCGGCCCAGAACCTCACGTCCCGGTGATTATCGCCCAGCGCGGCGATCAAGGGAGCTACGGCTCGCGCCTGCTTGCTCTTTCCCAGGGTCCGGGCGGCCTTGGCCCGGGCCGGGGCGTCACCCTGTGACAGAGCGGCCAGAGATTGGTCCAGAGCCGTAGAGGCCTCTGGCGTTCCTTTCTCCCTCACCGGCCTGAACTTCACGCCGGTGCTGGCGGTGCGGGAGGATTTCTTCGCTCCCCGGTTCCACAAAAGCAGGGGAAACAAGGCCACTGCCGACAGAAACAGCAGGATTGGCTCTTGACCGGTAAAGGGACAGAGCTGGCTGGCCCATTCCCCGATTCCCAGATTGCCCAGAGTTAGGATAGTCATGTTATTTCTCCAACGTTCCCGTGCTGCTTAAAGGCCTGTAGTCAGCTGCCACAGATACCTGAAAGTCAGCATTTAATCCTCACCTAAGCCAACGGCCGCATCCTGGGTCTTGGTAGCCACCAGGCGCCGAAAGAAACTCTGATCCGCAGGGGTCACGGCTCCCAGGGCGAACAGGGCGCCCACATAAACGCCCAATCCCCCCAGGACGGCCAGAAACAGATGGGCCGGCCGCAGCAAATAAACCGCCAGCCCCATAACCGCGCCGGCCAGGGCCGGAGCCGCAATCAGCCGCAGAAGCTGCCCCAGACCCACATACCGCCGCAGGGAAATAGCATAAAGGATGACGCAATAGATCGCCTGGGTGGTGCAGATGGCCCAACAGGCCCCCAGGTAAGAATAACCCATGATAAACAACAAGTTGCCCAGCACGTGAACGCCGGCCACCACCCAGATGGAACCCAGCAGGAGGCGCTCCCGGTTCCGGGCCACCAGCACGCTTTGACCGACAAAACTCCAGAAGCTGAAAACCAGGGCCAGGCCGAGAATGCGGAGCGCCGGAATGGAAGCGGCAAAGGCCTGCTTATAAAGAAAGATGATGATGCGGTCGGCCAGCAGGCTGGTGATCACCAGGAGGGGAACCGCAAAAATGAACATATATTTCAGGGTAAAGCGCAGGGTGCGCACGAAAGCGCTGGTGCACCGGACAAAATACAGGCTCATGACCGGCAGGAAAGCTCCGGTGATGGCCGCGGGAATCAAGGTCATGGCATCGAAGATCCTGGTGGCGGAGGCAAAATAGCCCACCGCGGTTTTGTCGGCGAGAAAGTTGAGGAACACCACCCCGATCTGATTGCTGAGGTAAAGGGCCACCAGGATCCCGGCGAAGGGCAGCGCGGCCGCCACTTTACGCCAACTGGCGCGCCATTGCCATTCAGGCTGCTCCGGCCAGCCCGCCAGCCGTTTCAGGATAAAGAAGGCCAGAACTACACTGGCGCCGACGCTCAGCAGTTGCATGGAGAGCACGCCTTTAAGCCGGTACCCGGCATAAAGGATGGTAATGCCCAGCAGGATATTGCCCACTGAGAAGAAGAGGCGCACCGCCATCTCCAGCTCAGCCCTCTGATTGGCCCGGAAAAAAGAATTAGTGAATTCCATAAACGAGTACACCAGGGTAAAAGCCACCGCCAGGGTTAAGACGGCGGGATCGGTCCGGGACCAGAGAAGGGCGCCGAGTGCAAAAATCCCCAGGGAAGTGACGGAGATCAGCCCTTTGATGGAGCCCAGACTCAAGAAGTATGAATACGTGCCGCCGGGATGGCGCGACACCTCGCGCTGCACCAGATCCTCGAAGCCAAATTTGGCAGGGATGACGACGAAGTTGGCCACGGCAATGGCAAAGGCAAAGGTGCCGAGATCCCTCGCCCCCAAAAAACGGGCGACGACGATAAAGAACACCACGCCCAAGCCTTTGGCCATTATTTCTATACTGATCAACAGCAGACTGTTGCGAATGAATTTCTGGGAACTCATCTGTTTTCCAGGGCAGGACGGAGGTTGCCTTCCGGCCCACCGGGTAGTTGCAGGTTTCGTCTAGTCTGCTTAGGGGACAGGGCGTCATGTTCTCTAACCACCTGCAGTCAAGCCTCTGCTTCCTTAAAGGCCATAACCTTCCGGTTTTCCAAAGTTAACCGGCTAAAGCGGCCGACACTGATGGCCAATCCCAGCATGAACCACAAGAGGCGATTCTGGGTCCAGATGCTGTAATCCACCTGGGCGTGAACAAAGAAGGCGACCAAGCCAAAAAATACCCCCGCGCCGGTGCATAAGATAAATGGGTCGGGAGAGCGCAGGGCCGGATAAAGCCAGATCATCACGCTTAAGACAAAGATGACAAAGAAAGTCAGTCCTAACAGCCCCACTTCCGAGGCGATAAAGAAAAAGAGGTTATGAACCGGAGAGTTCCAGGCGGAGACGATTTGCTCCCGGGTGGTGTCATAGGGTATGGCAGTCTCCACAAAATTATTTAACCCTGTCCCCAATAGGGGCCGTTTGCTGATGATGGTCGCGGCCACCTTGACCAGGGGCCAGCGGCCGTAGGCAGTGCCTTCCGTCCGGAATAACCCGGTCCGCAGGGGATTGGGGATAATTAGCAAAAGAACGGCGGTGAACATGCCGATGGCGACCATGCCAAAAATCGCCCGGGTTAGACCTACTTTCTTACTCAAGTAAAAGAGGGACAGGCAAAAGAGAGCCAGGGAGGAGGCGGCGATACCTCCCCGGGAATAAGTCACTCCCAAAGCCAACACTTCCAGGACTACCGCCACCAGGAGAAAAAATTTCCAGCCCCGGTCCATGGGATAAAAAAGCAGGCTGAAACTTAGGGGTAAGAGCAGATCAAAAAACAAGGCCAGGGAATTAGGATGGCCAATCCAGCCGGCCACCCGGCTAATGGCCTCCAGACCGGCAAAACCATACAAGGTGGTGGGGGTACCGCCCCCGATTAACAGCAGGCCCATGGGGGACCCGGTCAGTCTTTGCCCCAGGGCGATGAAGGCCTGGAAAAGAGCGGAAACCACCAGGATGATCACTACCAAACGCAATTCTTTCATCTCCATGACCTGGCTGGAGACATAAACGAAGATGGCCATGGAGGTCGCCAGGGCAAAGAGATCAAAGATTGCGAACATTGGCTCCTTGGCCACCATCACCGAGAAGGCCGCTATTCCCAGGAGCCCGGCCATGGGTAGTAATCCCCGGGTGGAGAGAGGTTCCCGCATCTTCCAGATCACCCGGTGGCTGATCCAAATCACCAAGAGCGCGGCCAGGGGGATTAAACTGAAATGGATGGGAAACCCAAAAGTGGACCGGCCAAAAGGAGTCTTATGGAAGGCGAGGTGCATGCCTATCCAAATGGGCACGGAGAGGGTCAGCAGCACCAGAAAGAAGTCTTTCCGGTTCTTTACGGCTAAAGCCACGGGAAGCAGCAAGATAGACGCAAACAGGAAGACAAACCATTTCCGGGGCAGTTGCGCCACGATCAGGAAAAGAAGGCCAATACCCACCCCTAGTATTACCCACCAGCGGCTGGGGCGGGGCTGGGCAATGGCTATTCCTTTCGGGGTTAACAGGTAATGGCTCATTGAATCTCCGGCACCGAGGCTAACACGGTCCTATCGAAATACCGTTCCACGTCTTCGGGATACTTCAAAGAATCGTCCCAATATTCCAAGAAAAAGGCCACGCTGAAGCTCACCACCAGGGAAAGCACCAGGCCTAAGCCCAGGTTCAAGAGGAGGTTGGGGAAGACCGGCCTTAAAGGCACAGCCGCCAGGCTTAGAACCTTGGCGTTCTCCAGCCGCTTGTCGGCGCTCTTGGCCAACAGGCTGTCCTGATATTTCTTCAGGAGGATAGAAAGGATCCCTTGCTTAGTGTCGATTTCCCGTTCCAGGTTGCTCAATCCCATTTCCGTGGTGGGTAATTGGGTCATGCTCTCTTTTAACCCTTTGACGGTCTGGACAATGGCCTGCTCTTCCGCTTGCAGTTCCCGTAGTTTGGCCAGTTCCCGTTCCAGCATGATATTGACTTGATCGCGGATCTGGCTCTTAAGTTTGGCTATTTGCTGCCGGGCCGTTTGGGCCTGGCGGCTTTCCGGGGTGAAGCGCTGCAAGACGCTCCTCAAGGCAAACTGCAAGTTCAGGAGTTTATTTTCCAGGTCCGCCAGTTGGGGATCCTGGGCCATTTCCGGCAGGGGAATCAGCAGGTTGGGCCGGGACTTACGCAGCTTCTGGATTTTTTCCACCTTGGAGCGGATGCGGATGATTTCTTTTTGCAAGTTGGTCAAGCTATTGTCGTAGGTCTCCATTTTTTTCAGGAGCGACTTGCTCTGTTCCGAAAAGGAGACGATCCCGGAGTCTTGCTTCAGGTTTAACAGCTGCCCTTGCAGCCCTTTTAACTCCTTTTCCACCTTGCTTATCTGCTCGGCATAAAAGGAACTTTCGGCCTTGTTGATATTAATGGCCAGGTGTTGCCGCTGGTATTCCGCGGCCACCTTGTTCACTATCTTGCTGGCCAACACCGGGTCGCTGCTGCGATACCTGATCCAGATGATCTGGGAGTCGCTGGCCGGGTCGACGATGAGGTTGTGGTGCAGATTGCTTACGGCGCCTTCAAAGGCCTCTTCTTTAGTCGGGGTGCGGGACAGGCCGATTTGCTTGCTCAGCTCCCGCATCCCGTGCAAGACGGTCCGCAGGACCTCCCGTATAGTTCCGGCGACCCCTTCCTCCGGGACCCTTTTCGGAGCGGCCAAGTTCAAATCCTGGACGACCCGCTCCAGCACCGGGCGGCTCCGGATAATTTCTATTTCCGTGTTAAGTTCATCCTTAGTGCCCATGGTCACATTGGCCGTAATCACGCCGCGGCCGGGAGCCGTAATCAGGTCCGGGTAGGTGCGGCCCAAGATGGCCACGCTGCTGGAGGCCTGGTAGACGGGAGGCCAGAGCCAGCTTCCCACCAGGATGGTGCCGATAATGATGATATTGATATAGATGATCAGGTCTGCTCGCCGGCACAAGCTATAGAGCAGGATCCGTCCTGTAGTTTGTATTTTCATGGTTCTCTCCTTAGCCGCCGCCCTGCCTTATCCGACCCTGTTTACTCAAAATAAGGTTCGGTGAGGCACAGGCAAAAATTCGGGCCAACGGGCCCAGCTATCCACCGGGCTAACAGTCAAAATAAATCTTCTGTTATATTTAATTGCCGTAGTTCTGGTACTGATCCGGCAATCTACACGCGTATGGGGCAGCACGTTCACGTAGTACCTGACACCGGGATTCAACTGCGCGCTGTAAATCTGTTTTTTGGTGCCGTCCAGATAGAGAAGGTCAAGGGCCAAACTCCAGTCGCCTTGCACCGGCGGAGTCTCCACCCAGACGTAAATCCCCCGGAGATCTCCCAGCAGGACCTGCATGCTGGCATTTCGCCGATGCAAGAAGGAGACTTCGGGAGAACGGAAGATGCGCACTTCCCGATGGTTGCCCCGGCCCACAATTTCCACGGGGGTGGCGTTGCCCAGGCCGTAATCCCCGCCCAGATGGCTTAACCCGAAATGCTCCAGGGCGGTATTGATCACCCCCGCCGGCAGCGAATCCCCCAGCAGCAAATCGTCATGCAGCAAATCGCCGGCATGGGCTGAGGAAATCAGCAGGGTCAGCAGCAAACAGGTTCTGATGAGGATTTTGCCTAACATCGGTCTTCCCCTAAGGGCAAACGTCAAGGAATAAAGGTACCGAACTGTGACTGCCAATAAGCGCCCACGGCCCCCTGGGTCTGGATGGGGAGCGTGTCCCGGATGTATTGTTTGACCCACAGGTTCAGCTTGGCGATACCGGACTTGGGCACCAGGACAATGTCCCCGGCCTTCAGATTGACATCGTTCTTCAGGCTTTTGCCTTCCGGGGGAGAGGCCAGATCGGTTAGCAGCCATTCGGTCTGCTCGAAAGGCCCTCTCCGCAAGACCACCACCCGGGAAAGATCGGCTTCATCGGTTTTGCCGCCCGCGGCGACGATGGCTTGCAGGACGGTCAGGTAGCCTTCCCAAGGCACCGCCTTAGCAGCTTTTACTTCTCCGCCCACGAAGACCAACTGGCCGGCGGGCTTAACCAGAGCCACGTTAATAAACTCTTTGTTGTCATGAATTTTCTTGGTGGCGACGTTATAAGGCTGGGCATCGGGGTTGACGCCTATGAGGACCGCGATATCCGGCTGGACAATGTCCTGGGAATATGCTTCGATCAACTTCTCCCGCAACCCCTCCACCGAAAGACCCGCGGCATGGACCACTCCCACCATGGGGAGGTTGATATTGCCGTCAGAGCCGATGCGCACCCCGATATTCAGTTCCGGGTTGTAGACGAACTTGAGATCGAAGTAATCTCCTCCCATCAACACCCGGCTGTAGCCGGTTTTGGCAATGAATTCCTTATATTTCTTACTGATGGCCTCTTGCACTTCCGGAATGGTGAGGCCGCAGACCAGCACATCCCCGATGAGATTGAGGTCGATCTTGCCGTCGGGCCGCACCAGGACCGAAGTGACGTTCAACTCTCTATTCAAAGGAAAGGTAACACTTAAGGTATCCCCCTTCATCACCCGGTAAGGCTCCGCCGCTTTTATGGGGCCGGGGGTAGGAGGCTTCATCTCCGGAAACGCTACTTGCCGCACACCCGTGCCTTTGCCGCCCGGCCCACAGGCCGCCAGCGGCAGCAGCAACAGGACCAAAACCACGGATAATAAGCGATAAGTTTTCATTTGGATCGTCCCGTGATGGTATGGAGTAAATCAAAGAAAGCCTTGGTCAGGGTTCTAAACAGAATCTTCAGGTCCAGGCCCAAAGAAACATTATGGACATAGTCCAAATCCTGGCGGATCCATTCGTTGAATTCCAGCTTGGTATGCGCCTCCACCTGCCAGAGGCCGGTGACCCC
>JAQTXE010000250.1 GCA_028688935.1 Syntrophales bacterium | reverse complement strand
GCCTATGAGCGCGAGGTCATCAAGGCTTATTGCCAAGCCATACTAGGCCAGACATCATCTTTGGCGTCCAACCGCCGTTAGCATTAGAATTGCAGATTCCTCCCCCAAGCAACAGTCTCACCCCTCCTCCGACAGTCGTTGGGCCGTGCGGGTGTGGAACTGCGGCGGGCGCTGGGGGTCCAGCAGGGCCAGGGTGTCCTCAAAGAGGTGCCGGTTCAGGTCCCGCTCTGCTGCGGCTCCGGAGAGCAGGTCCAGCACCCCGGCGATGGTGTCGGCTTCGGCTTGCACTTCCTCCAGAAGCTGGCGGGCCACATCCGGGTCCACCTGGTGCAGCAGGACTGCGGCCAGCACCACCCGGGGATCGCCGCCTTCGGCTTTGAGCAAATTCAAGGCGTACTCCATGCCTTTTTCCGTGCGCTCCCAGGCGGCGGGGTCCTTAAGACGGGAGTGCACCAGTTCCGCCAGCCGCTCCTTGAAGGTCTGGGTGGCCTTTTTTTCCTTGACCAGGTCGGGGACGCATTTTTCCGCGAACTGGCACCATTCGGCGCAACCCAACTCGATCTTGGGATTATAAAAGAGATGGCCGCACCAGGCGCAGCGCCGGCGGGCGTCATCCTTGAAGAACTCGATCTCCGCGCCGCACTTGGGGCATTCCGCCACAAAGATATCATCCGCCTTCCAGAAGCGGGTATCCTGACCGGGGCATTTTACCTGTGTCATGGCTAACCCTCACTTCGCCTTAATTTTTTGCTGCTGCATCACCTGGCCGGTGGCCCCCAGGGTACAGATGGTCACCGGGAGATTTTTGCCGGAGGCCTGCAAGGCTTGGCGCACAATCTGCACCAAACCGTGGCAGCAGGGGACCTCCATATTGGTGATGGTGATTTCCTTAATGTCGTTTTGCTTGAGGATTTCCGTCAGCTTGGCCGTATGGGCTTCCAGGTTGTCGAACTTGGGGCAGCCGCAGACCAAAGCCCGGCCCTGGAGATATTTGGCGTGGAAATCCCCGGCGGCAAAAGGGGCGCAATCCGCGGCCACCAACAGGGAGGCGTCCTGGAAAAAGGGGGCTTTGGGTTGCACCAGGCTCAGTTTGACGGGCCAATGCCCCAGGGCTGAAGCACCGGCGGCCGGGGCCGCCTGGGGCCGCTCGAATTGCTGCATGCGGCTGCCGGGGCAGACAAAGGCTTCCGGCTCCGGAGCCGGGGCCTCATGATGGGCCGGAGACCCCGGGGCCGGGCCCTCGAAGGGCTCCGCATCCCTTTCTTCGATAATCAAGGCGCCTTGGGGGCATTCCCCCAGGCAGGCCCCCAGACCGTCACAAAAGCGGTCCGCCAGCAACTGGGCCTTGCCGTCCACGATCTGGATGGCCCCTTCCGCGCAGGAAGGGACGCAAAGGCCGCAGCCGTCACATTTTTCCTGGTCGATCCGGACAATCGCACGTTTTGCCATGATTTTGGTTTCCTATTGAAGAAGTAAGAGGGGCTGCTTTTTTCAAGGTCCTGTATTTCTGAGCGCCGCCCCTGTTTAATTATAAAATAATTCAGTTCTGCCCACAGCCCCATGACTTAAGTCAAAGAGGCAAAGATTTAGCGATATTTCTGCATTTAGACTGCAGGAATTGGAGGCCGGGTCGAAGTTAGGCGGGTAATCATGGAAGTGTAACTGTGTGGCTGCTTTGAAAAGATCGGCTCACGCCAAGACGCCAAGACGAAAAGAAAGAGCGCAAAATTTCAGGGTTTTCATTTTCCTAAGCTCGTTCCCGAATGGTAATTGGGAACAAGAAGTATTTTCCCATCAAGCCCTTATCATATTTATCAGGTGCGCCCTAGACCCTAGTAAAAACGTACTTAATAGACAAAGTAGATATGGCAGGCCCGGTCCAGATTCTCCCGGGAGAGGGTGGGAGTTAATTGATTAAAGGTGCAGTAATCGATGATCTGCTCCAGCAGGTCCCGGGGATGGCAGGCGTCCATGGAACGCTGGTTGGGCTCATAATGAGTGGCGATGAGATAATCCACCGCCTCCTGGTCGAAATCTACCTGGTAGTGCCGGCAATTAATCTTGAAGATCTCGATGAATTGCTTCTTGGTGACATGGGTTACCTTCACTTTGGAGCGGATGCGCCGCAAGAAAGCATCGTCCACCAGAGTGCGGGGCTCCAGGTTGGTGGCGAACACCAGGAACTGGTCGAAGGGGATGCTGAACTTGTGCCCGGTATGCAGGCATAAGAAATCCTGGCGGTTTTCCAGGGGAATGATCCAGCGGTTGAGAAGTTCCTGGGGGGACACCTGCTGCCGGCCGAAGTCGTCCACGATGAACATGCCGTTATTGGCCTTCAGTTGCAAGGGGGCCTCATAGTATTTCAAGGTGGGATTGAAGGCCAGATCCAGCATGGCCAGGGTGAGTTCACCGCCCACCAGGATGGCGGGGCGCCGGGTTTTGACCCAGCGGCGGTCCCCCAGGTCCAGGCCCGGTTCTTCCACCACCTGGTGGGTGACGGCATCGAAGACGCGGATGACGTTGCCTTCCACGTACAGGGCATAGGGAACCAGGATGATGTCATCCCACATCTTGCCCAGCCGCAGGGCAATGGTGGTCTTGCCGTTGCCGGGAGGGCCGTAAAGGAAAAGGGGCTTGCCGCTGACTGCGGCCGGTCCCAGCAGCCCCAGAAGGTCCGGGGAGATTACCAGATTCTCGAAGCCCTGCTGGAGCCGGGACGGGGTGACCTTGCCCAGCTGGATGCTCTGTTCCTTGACCTGGCGCCAATAGTCCTCCAGGCTGATGGGAGCCGGTCCCACATAAGCGTCATATTCCAGCAGCTGGCCGGCCCGCCTTTTCCCTCCGTCGGTGAGGGCATAACGATGGGCCAGACTCAAAGGATTGGCCACCGGCCGCAGGGCGTCGGGACCCCGCACCTCCACGTATTTTTCCTTCCGGAGATAATCCACCAGCTGGGTGACAATGGTGGCCGGCAACTTCAAGCGGTCCACCAGATCCCCCAGAACGAAGATATCCAGATAAAAACAGTGTTTCAGCATGAGATTGGCGAGGAAGATTTCCGGCACCCCTAAATCTTTTAGGGATTGTGGCTGCGGGCGGTTGAGCCAGGGGAAATCGCTTCCGGGTTTGTCAACGGTGGCCGCGGGTTGGAAACTCATTATATTTACTAGCCTCCCTTTCAGGCAAAGTGGCGTGTGCAGATTCTTACCAAGAATCGGCCCGCCAAGGGCAAAACTTTAAGGGAGGTGTCCGGGCGATACCTTTGAAGAAATTTAATACAGGAATATTTAAGCCGGGAAAAAACATGCCGATAATATAACCAGAGAAGGGAGGCCACCGAGAAAGGCAAACTGCCACGAAAGGGCAGGACGCAAAGTCACCGGCCTAAAACCTTTGGGTCAAGGCAGCGGGATTGCCGAAGTGGACACCGGAAAGGAAATAACCTCGGAAAGCAGTTGTCAAGGACATTTCTTTGGTGAGCTCGGTGAGCCGTAAGCTTCAAAAAATCCCTAGAGGGAGGTGAGGACCAAACAAGACTTAATCCAAGCTCATATCTGAAGTTGGTCCAACTGAACCAAAAATTCTAAACAATTCGCTTTAAATTTATAAGGAGACAAAAAATGCAGAACCTGCTCACCAAAATCAAAAATCTTTTCTATGAAGAAGAAGGCGCCACCGCGGTGGAATATGGCCTCTTGGTCGCCCTGATTGCCGTAGCCATCATTGCTGCCGTGACCACTCTGGGCCTTAACCTGTCCGCCATGTTCGATAACATTGCCGGTAAGATCCCGACCTAAGTCGATCTGACCTTATACAGTTGCAGGGAATGGGCCCCTGCTGCTCAGAGACCGGGAGTGGCACGGGGCCTGTTTCCTGAATAAGGGATGGCTTTTTCAGCGGAGGGATTATGAGGAAAGTCGATCAGCGTCAGCAGGGCGCCAGCGCGGTCGAGTTTGCCGTCATCGCTCCTTTGTTCATTGCCCTGCTCTTATCGATCGTCGAATTCGGCATGATTCTCTATACCAAGGGCATGATGACCCATGCCGCCCGGGAGGGAGCCAGATACGGCGTAGTTTTTTGCACCCCCCGGAGGACTGCCGGCGAGATTGAGACCGAAGTAAAGAAATATTTGAACTTGAGCGGCCTGACCAGCCCGGCCACTGTCACGGTCACCGGGGCCGGCGGGAACCCCGGCGATATTTTGGACGTCAAGGTTAGTTATACTTACAGCTTTTTGGTATTGCCTAGTGATATTAATAACTTCACGGCAGGAACATTGCCGGATCTCAACTTGACCGCCGAAACCGTCATGCGAATGGAGTAATAAATTATGCGTCGTCTACCTTCCTGGCTTTGGTTGCTTATGGCCCTGGTTTTCGGGGCTACTGCTACTTTTATGGCCCTGGGTTGGATGAAGAGCCAATCCCGGCGGCAGGCGCAGCAGGCTCCAAAGGTGCTCACAGCTCCGGTGGTGGTGGCGGCCAAGGATGTGGACGCGGCCCAAGGCTTAAAAGCGGGGCAGCTGAGCATAGTTCAATGGCCCCAGAAAAGCTCCCCCAAAGGCGGCTTTAGCAGCGTTGAGGAAGTGGTGGGGCGGGTGACGGTTCTGCCCATGGGCGCCGGAGAACCCATCCTGGAGCCCAAGTTGGCTCCCCAGGGCACTCCTGCCGGCATGGTGGCTCTGGTCGGCGACAAGAAGCGGGCCATGACGGTGAAAGTTAACGAATCCTCAGGGGTGGCTGGTTTTATCATTCCCAATAACCGGGTGGATGTGGTGGTGTCCATGAACCGGGGAGAGTTCAGCAATGATCCCCTGGCCAAGGTGGTGCTGGAAAATTTGCGGGTGCTGGGGACCGGTCAGAAGATTATTCAAAAGGACCCGGATGGCAAACCCCAGGTAGTGCCCACCGTCACCTTGGAAGTAACTCCGGAAGAAGGGGAACGCCTGGCCCTGGCGTCGGGGGAGGGGCATATTTCCCTGGTGCTCCGGGGACAAAAAGATGAAGCTTCGGTGGCCACCCATGGAGTTAAGACCTCCCAGCTATTCAAAGGCGCTGACTCCTCAAGTCCGGAAGGCGGGAATTTGGTCCTAGTCATACGCCGGCTGAAGGTGGAAACAGTTAACACTTTAGAGTCCCTTGCTGCTAAACCGGCTACAGGGAAAATGTAGTTCCGGATTTAGAGAACCATTTAAATTTGGGAGGCAGAGCAATACGCTCCAAGAAGGTTTATAGTCAGCCGCTTTGAGGAGAACAGTTAGGAGCGCCGCTATAAGCAGTCCGTGGGCTTCTGATGGAATATTGCCACGGCCGATCCACCCAGGGATGGAACAAGGAGATGGCCATTCGATTTTCTCTCTATTACCATTCAAAAGAGAATGGAGAATATCTTCAAAAGATCATCAATTCTTCCCATCAGGGGATGTTGGTGGACACCCAGAGTCTGGCTAATTTACCTGCAAAGGTCAACTCTGGGACTGATGTAATTTTCCTGGAATATCAGGAAGATGATAATAAATTAGACCGTTGGATTGAAAAAACCGCCGCTGATCCCCAAAGCCCCTCCATTTTCCTGTTTTTGCACGAAATAACCACGAACAGCTTGTGGAAGGCCCTGCGCCTGGGGGTCAAGGAATGCTTCACCTTTCCGGTCCGGCTGGAGGAGTTCCAGGAGGCCCTGGAACGGTTGCCCCGCCTCGACAACACCCTGGATCTGATGGAAAATACCCGGGTGGTCTCTTGCCTGGGCAGCAAAGGAGGGGTGGGCAATACTTTCCTGACCACCAATA
>JAQTXE010000249.1 GCA_028688935.1 Syntrophales bacterium | reverse complement strand
GGTGTGCCCACCGGGGCCACGCCTTGGCCGGCCGTCACCTTTTCTTCCAACTCATCGCAAAGTTCGGCGATCTTGGCGGTGAAGCGCATCGGATCATCATAGAAGCTGATCTGATTGATGAGGAGCACGTCCCGGCCGGAGATGGGTGCGGGCACCACGGCCCGGAGCCGGTTGAGCCTTTGTAACACCCGCCGCCGGGCGTTCACCAGTTTGATGGCCTCCTTGAGCTTGGCCGGGGTGATGGCCTGGCCGGTGATCTCTTCGATTTTGTCCTTAAAGCGGACGATTTCCGCCTTCCACAGGTCCCGGTCGCAGGCGTTCTTCATCTGGGGAATTTCCATGACGTACACCGGAGCATACTCCCCGAAGATCTCGTAAGCCTTCTTCTTGCCGTCACAGGTGGTCTCCCCTACCACCAGGTCGCAGGACTCGATAAACGGGCAGAGCCGGGCCAACTTGAAGCCCACGAAGGATTTGATCAGGGCGCAGGTGTTCCGGGGCAGAATCTTTTCCGCGGCTTCCGTGCCGATCTCGGCGCCGGCGCACAGCCCCACGCAGACCCCATTGGCCGCCAGAATCAGCTCTTCCGGCACAAAGACGCAGAAAGTGCCGATAATCTTCTGGCCCGCGGCCTTGGCCTCCTGGAGTTCCTTAATGCGCAGGCCGTGCACCTCGGAGAGGACAAAGTCCAGGTATTCCATGCCCTTTAAGCGGCCTTCCTGACTCAGATAAATGTCGCCGTAAAACTTCCCCAGGACGCTGAGCAGCCCCTCATGGGCCGTCAAGTCCAGATTCAACTTCTCCCACATTTCATCGTATGGCGTCGGCATAAGGCTTTCTCCTTGGTTTTCCTAACGATATTCTAGAGGGAGGGCCACAAAGGTCCCTCCGCGCGGCCAATTTTTCCGGTTGGTTCCGGCAATGAAAAAGATTTCGGCGTTGCCGACCACGGGCCAGGCGCCCGCAGGCATAGGGCTATTAGGCTCTTCGGCCTGTGTAGGCGCGCAGAAATCTAGAGACTAACCCAAGCCCCGGGGCTGGTTAGGGTACCCAGATATGTTGGCTGTAAAGAAAGAGGGGTGCTGCGGAGTTACCTGCGGCAGGAAGGAGTGAGGATATCTGCTAAGCTACCGAGAGATGATCCCAGGTGATCCGCCCCTGCCTCTTCCAGCCTGGAAGGGTGGCGAGAGCCTTGCCAAGGCCCTCTGGGTCCCTGGGCTTCAGGTTCGCCTGACAATCGGAACGGTCGGCTGATACACCCGGAAACACCTCCTTTTACAAGGTTTGGTAGATTATAATGATCAACCTTCCTTTAATCAACTTTTTTCGAGATTAGGCCCGACGTCTGGATGCTGCCGAAGATGCTGAGGCGGTTGGGGATGAAATAATAACACTCCCCTGAGACAGCCAATCCCGGCAATTTGTTCACCAGCCAGGTCCATCTTCTTAAGAAATATTCACCTGTTTTACTCCCTCCAATTCCAGCAGGTCTTGGAGAATTTCCCGTTGGGGCTGGACGGCCCGGACCCTTACTTGAAAGGTGGCCGTGAGTTCCTCTTTTTCTGCATCCCGCCTCAGCCCGGTAGCAGTAATCGCAAAGCCGTGCTTGACGATCAAATCTTTCATCAGGCTGATCTGTCCGGGAAGATCAGAAGATACTACCTCCAAATCTTCAAACCAATCCTTTTTCATCCGCCGCTCCCCCACCTTCAGTCCCACCAGGGCTATAAGGGTCAGCAGGGTTACGGCCACGCCTAGCAAGTAAAAGCCGGCCCCCACCGCCAGCCCCACCGAGCAGACCAGCCAGACGCAGGCGGCCGTAGTCAGCCCCCGGATGCTGTCTTTATAGCGGATAATAACTCCGGCTCCCAGGAAGCCGATGCCGGTAATGGCCTGCCCGGCGATGCGTCCCGGGTCACCCTGGATACCTGATCCGGGGAAGGCTTCTTTATAGGCCAGTAGCAGATTCTCCGAAAGCACCATGAGCAGAGCGGTCCCCAAAGCCAAGATGAGGTAGGTGCGCACCCCGGCGGGACGTCCATGTATTTCGCGCTCCAGGCCGACCGCTGCTCCCAGCAGTGCCGCCAAAAACAAGCGGGCCAAGAATTCCGTGTAAGGCATGATGGTTTCCCCTTTAAGGCGAATATTGCCGCGTGTCCGGCATTTGCTTTTTATCACGGGGAAATCGTGGGGGGAATATATCCTTGGGGCTTGTGGGAAAATTTTAATTCCAGGAATATCTTGTGGTATTTTTGCCAATATTCCAGCGAGTTAACCACCTGCTTGAAAAAATAAACCATAAACCATATAGGCGCTTTTTAAAGAGCCGGGCTGACCTCTTACCAACCAGGCAACCGGGGAAAAAAGAAGGGCTTAGCAAAAATAGCTAAGCCCTTGTAATTATCTTGGTAGCGGGGGTAGGATTTGAACCTACGACCTTCGGGTTATGAGCCCGACGAGCTTCCAGGCTGCTCCACCCCGCGTCATGTGAAAATTATTTATAGCAATTTCCCCGGGAATAGTCAACGGCAAAATTGCCTTACCGGAATGAAAGCCGTGTCAATTGCGGCTTTCCTTGTAATTTGGGAAGTCTGCCGGACTATTCTTTTAGTTCGCCTGCGTCCGCCAAATCCCGGGAAAGATAGGGCATGGCCCAAAAGATGAGGATCGCCCCTGCCAGCAGGGTCAGAAGGGTCAGGGAAACGCCCCACTGTAGAGTTGAAATATCCGCCAGCCAACCGATGAGGAAAGGGGAGGGCACGTCCCCCACCAGATGGATGACCACGATATTCAGGGCCACGGCCTGGGCCCGGCGTTGAGGACCAGCCACACTCACCACCACTGCGGTGAGGACCCCGGGATTTAAAAAAAGGAGGAAGATGGCCCCCACCAGGCCCGGGACATAAAAATGCGGGTCCGGGGCAAAGATGGCCAGGGCCGCCAGGGGGATGGACAGCGCCACCCCCAGGCCGCTCACCAGGAGGGGGGCTTTGAGGGTATAGGCCTGGAGCCGATCCCCCAGGAAGCCGCCGGTGAGAATGCCTAAACCCCCGGCCACGGTGACCGAGCCGAAGAGGAGATAATTGGCCTGGGCCATCTCCAGGCCCTTGGCGGTCTCCAGATAACGGGGCATCCAGAAGGCCAGCCCCCCCAAGGTGAAGGTGATCATGCCGTAGCCCAGGGTCACCCGCCTTAAGGTGGGCAGACGCCAGAGGTCCCGGGCCCCGGACCAGAGAGAGGTTAGATGGCTAAGGGAAGGGCCGGGGGAAGAGGTTTGAGAGGTCCCCGGGCGAGACGCCTGGGCTACCGGCCCCTGGCTGCTTCCAGCCACCGCGGGTAGCCGCAGCACCAGGGCGGCCAGCAGCATGCCCGGAATGCCGGCCACCAGGAAGGCCGGGCGCCAACCCCATTTGCTCCCCACCAATCCCCCCACCAGATAAGCCAAAGCCGAGCCCACGGGCAGAGCCAGATAAAAGAAACCCAAAACCCGGGAGCGGCGGTTGAAGGGCAGCAGATCGGCCAGATAGGCGGGGGCCAGGGTGCCGAAGGAGGCCTCCCCCACCCCCACCAGGCCCCGGGCCAGCACCAGGGTGGGGTAGGTGGTTACCCAGAAGGTGAGGCTGGTGGCCAGGCTCCAGAGGACCGCGCCCCCGGCCATGAGGCGGATGCGGCCGAAGCGGTCCCCCAGATAGCCGAACACCGGGGAAGAGAGAAAATAAACCAGAAAAAAAGCGGTGCCCAGAAACCCGAAGGCCCGGTCGCTGAGACCCATCTCCCCTTTTACCAGAGAGCCCAGGGAGGCAATGAGGTAGCGGTCCAGGTAATCCAGGAGATTTAGTGAGGCCAGAATGATCAGGGCGCGGGTTGCCAAGGAAGGATTCCCAGAGATAAGCTTTCGGTCTCCAGACGATAGCACAGTTCTCTCAGGAGGCCAACCTGCGGTGGCGGAAATGTTGGAAAATGAAGAAGACCGCCACGGCGAGCACCATAAGCCCGCTGCCGATGAGCCAATATTGGCGCAGTTGCCGGGAGACCGAAGGCAGTTGTTCTCCCAAAAAATAGCCCACCCCGAGAAAAGTAAGGGTCCAAAAGAGCACGCCGGAGTAAGCAAAGAGGGCGAAAATCCGCAACTGCAGCCGGGAGGAACCGGCCACCAGGGCGGTGAGGTGCCGCACGCCCATGATAAAATAACCGAAAAACAGGGTCCATTTGCCCCGGCGTTGAAACCAGATATGCACCCGGTCCAGCCTTTCCGGGTCCAAGTGAAGCCTGGAGCCATATCTGGAGAGCAGGTAGGCACCCGCGGAGCGCCCTAAAAGAAAGCTCACCGTTATGCCGCAGCAAGCGCCCAGGAAGGCGCTGGCGAAGGTAGGCAGGGGCTGGAGGTATCCCTTGAAAATCAGGTAACCGGCAAACATCAGGATCGTTTCATCGGGAAAGGGCAGACCGATGATCCCCGCCATGAGGGAGGCAAAAATGCCCACATAGCCGTAAGTGGAGAGAAGGTGAGGAATGTTGTCCACGGACTTATCCTGACTGCGGGGAGAGGCTTTAGTTTCCTGTCTTCAGCCTGGCAAAAAAATCCCAAAATTCGGGGAAAGACTTGGCCACGCAATCCGGGTCCTTAATGACCGTGCCCGGGGCCCGAAGTCCGGCTACTGCGAAACTCATGGCAATCCGGTGGTCCTGGTAAGTGTCGATCATCGCGCCCCGGGGCTGGCCACCGGTGATGATCAGGCCGTCCGAGGTCTCCCGGGCCGAAATCCCCATCTTTTGCAACTCCGCGGCCACCGCGGCCAAGCGGTCCGATTCCTTGTGGCGCAGATGGGCCACATTGGTAATCACCGTGTCGCCTTGGGCGAAGGCGGCCAGGACCCCCAGGGTGGGGACCAGGTCCGGCATGGCGGCCATGTCCACCTCCACGCCCTGTAAAGGGCCGCCCACTATGGTCAGCCCTTCCTCTCCGGTGCTGATCCGGCAGCCCAGGCGCTCCAGGACTTTGATAAAGCCCACGTCCCCCTGGATAGAGTCCGGCGTCAGGTTGGTGATGGTCACCCGGCCTTGAGTGAGCGCGGCTGCGGCCCAGAAATAGGAGGCGCTGGAGGCGTCCGCCTCGATGGCGTAATCCTGGGGCAGGTAGCATTGCCCCCCAGGAAGATGAAAAGAACGGTACCCCTGGCGGAAATAAGAGATGCCGAAGTCCCCCAGGACCTCCAGTGTCAGGTCCACGTAAGGTTTGGAGACCAGGTCCCCGGTGATCTCGATTTTTCCGCCTTCTGGAGACAAAGGAGAGATAAACAGCAGGGCGGAGAGATACTGGCTGCTGATAGCCCCGGACAAGTTGGCCTGACCGCCTTTAAGGCCCCCTTGCACGATCACCGGGGGACAGCCATCGCCCCTGGTGGAATATGCCTTTACTCCCAACTGGGCCAGGGCTTCCAGCAGTTCCCCCAGGGGCCGCTCACAGAGGCGGGGGCTGCCGGTGAGGCGGTATTCCCCTTCCCCCAGGGCTGCCAGGGCCGTGAGAAAGCGCATGGAAGTGCCGGAGTTGCCCAGGTAAATAGGTCCCGGGACCGGCTGCCAGCGGCCCCCGGCGCCTTGCACCCGCACCCCGTCCTGCCGCCAGTCGATTTTTGCGCCCAATTGCGCCAGAGCCTCGGCGGTGAGGCGGGTGTCTTCCGCGTCCAGGGCGTTGTGGAGGAGGCTTTCCCCCACGGCCAGGCTGGCCGCCACCAAAGCCCGGTGGGTGTAACTCTTGGAGCCCGGGAGGGTGAGGGTGGCCTGGACAGTATCGATAGGTTTAATTTCTTGTGTCATTATC
>JAQTXE010000015.1:3528-25972 GCA_028688935.1 Syntrophales bacterium | reverse complement strand
GCCCGGCCACCGTAGGCGCGTGTCAGAGACGGGCGCAGTGATCGATATGGTTGTGACCGAACACTGCGCGGGCGAATTTTTGAAAGACATAAGTTTCTTCGTTGGTGCACCGGGCCGAACCTGCAAAGACGACGCTTTCCGGCCCGTAAGTGTCCTTCAGCCTGGTCAGCTCCGCGGCGGCGTGATCCAGGGCCTGATCCCAGGAGGTCTCCTCCAAAGAACCGTTCCGGCGCAGGAGAGGCGCGGTCAGCCGCTCTTGGTGGTGTACGAATTCATGGACATTCCAACCTTTGATGCAGAGACGGCCTTCATTGGACGGTCCCGTTTTCGCCGGCAGAGTGTTAATGACCTGTCCGTCCAGCACCTGCAACACCATATTGCAGCCCACGGCACAATAAGGACAGGTAGTGAGAACGTTACGATAATCCATAACTAACGCTCCTCTGCGCTATTCTAAATAAAGGATAGCGGTGGCAAAAATAAAAAAGAGAACTGCAGGTGCATTAAAACTGTTGATGTTTAATCCATTCTTGAAACCTGGCCACCAGTTGCCAGAAACCGGCCACTGCCTTTTCACCTGCGGGCGTTAGCCAGGCCCGGCCGCCCTTGCGGCCTCCGAAGGTCCGGGACACCAGTTCTTCCCCGGCCAACCGGTTGATGTCGGCCACCATGGACCAGGCATGGCTGTAGGCCATCTCCATGGACCGGGCGGCGGCGGCAATGGAGCCCAGGTCGCGAATCCGCTCCAGGAGCACCACCCGCCCCCAACTGAGGAAGGCCTCCCCGTCCTTTTCCAGCCAGAGGCGCCCTTTGACTTGCATCCCGGCGGCCGGCAGGCTGGAAGCCAGGGCGGTTCCCCGGCCATGATCTTTTTTCTTTACGGCCATGCGTTATTCTAAAAAATAAATAGCAAATTTAACGAAAAAATCAACTTTATTTTCCCCCAATTTGTCAATGTTGCCAATAAAATTGCCAAAAGATTTCGGAAAAAAGGCGACTGTCTTGCCATTTTGTCCGGCAGGAAAAGGGGTGGGGAGGAGAATCTGGCTCTAGGCCCGGCATTCCGCCCCCTAAAAATGTTCTTAAGCCGGGTAAAAAATATTTTTTAAATCCCGTTTTGGGGGAGAGAGATTTAAAAAAAACCTACCCATTAGCAAAAATTTCAGATAATTTTTTTCTTTTTCAGAATTTTAGCCGAAATAGTAAGGTACAAGTGAATTTTGGCAAGAGGGAAGATTAATCAGGACTTGACAAAATTATTTATTAACTAAACTATAACTAGATGTAAACTGTCTAAACACTAAAGAGCACCGGCTTGGGAACAATTAGGGGGAGAAGGGCGGTGCCTTTCGGGTGCTGCGGTATACGCCACTCCAGAAAGAGGGCAGACCTGCATCATTTCCCCTCCCCCACCTAAGGCAAAGGAATTGTCTTGTCCGAAAATTCTAAATCTTTCCGGACCTGTAAGAGTCTGATCCGCGGGCTGCAGAGGTTCGCCTGGCCCATCATTGCGGTGGCCTTGGTCTTGGCCGGGCTTTCGGTCTATTACTCCGCCACGCATCTGGCCTTCCGCACCAATCGCAGCGACTTGGTGGCCAGTGACCAGAAGCTCATCGCCCGCAGCGAGCAAATAGATAAGGCCTTCGGTTCCCATGACGGGCTGATCGTGGTCGTGGAAAACGGCTCCCGGCGCAACACCATTGCCTTTGCCGAAGCCTTGGCCCAGGAATTGCGCCGCTATCCCCGGAATTTCCCGGAGTTTTTTTACCGTCTTGATCCGGACAAGTTCAAGCAATGGGCTTTGCTCTATCTGGAGCCCCAGGAACTGGCGAAAATTAAAAACAATCTGGTGGATAATCGTCAGTTCTTAAATGACCTGGCGGCCCGCCCCAATCTGGCCGGATTCTTTCAGGTCATTAACGAGGGCATTACCCGCTCCATGATCGGCCACCTCTTTACGGAATTTCTGGAAGAGGGCAAGGGTGAGGAAAAGCTGCCGGACCTCTCCGTCTTGAACACTACCTTACGGCAGTTACAGCAGGGACTGGCAGGGGAGCAGGCCCATGCCTCGCCCTTCCAGAGCTTCTTCCCGGGAGAACTGGCCGATCTTTCCCAACAGGGCTATCTCCTCACCGAAAACGACAAGTACCTGCTCTTTCTCATTACTCCCGAGGAAGACGGTTATGCCACCTCTACCCGGAATCTGGCTCTGCTGCGGGAGATTGTGGCTAAGGTCAAGACCCGTTTTCCCCACATTAAGGCCGGAGTGACCGGCCCCATGGCCTTGGAAGCCGACGAAATGAATGGGGCCATGAAAGACATCACCCTGGCCACCTGGCTCTCCCTCATGGGCCAGATGCTGCTGCTGATTATCTTCTTACGCAGCTTGAAACGGCCCTTGATGGAGTGCGTGGTCCTGATCACCGGTCTTTGCCTGACCTTTGGAGTGGCCACCTTGGTGGTGGGCCATCTCAATCTCCTCTCCATGATTTTTGCGCCTTTAATGCTAGGGCTCACCATCGATTACGGCATCCATTGGTACTGCCGCCTGGAAGAGGAGCAGAAAAGTAAGAAACGTTGTACTCTGGAAACCCTGGGCTATACCCTCCAGCGGGCGGCGCCCGGTATTATTTACGCGGCGGTGGCCGCGGCCTTTTCCTTCCTGCCCCTGGTCTTCACCGGCTTTAAGGGGCTGGCGGAGATGGGGCAGATCCTCACCCTGGGCATGCTGATCATGCTGGTGGTCACCTTGGTGCTGCTGCCGGCCCTGGTCATGGTCTCGGAAAAGTGCCGCCCCGCCCAGGCGCCCCATGAAAGCGGACCCCCCCGGCCCTTCTTGTCCCTGTCCTGGAAGCGTCCGGGAGTGATCGCGGTTTTGGGATTGGGGATGATGGCCCTGGGAGGTTTAAGCCTCAGTTACGTCAAGTTCGATCTGAATCCCTTGCACCTGCAAAATCAGGGTACGGAATCGGTGGTCTGGGAAATGAAGTTGCTCAAGGATTCCCGCTATTCCACCGCCTATGGGGCCCTGACCGCCAACTCCCTGGCGGAGCTGGAAGCCAAATCCCGGAAACTGAAAGAGCTGCCCACCGTGTCCCACGTGGAGTCGGTCCTCTCCTTTTTCCCCGATGGGGTGGAAGCCAAGCGGGCCATACTGAATGAACTGAAGCCGGTTTTTTCCCAGATAAATATTCCCGGGGAACCCTCCAGCCCCTCTTCTCCCCAGGCGTTGGCCGGCGTGTTGGGGCGCATCAATTTCAAACTCTCCCAGGCCCGGGCCAATCTGGAAAACGCCGAGGATTCGGCCACTAAGACCCAGATCCTGGAGGCCAATTCCCTCCTCAACCGGGTCATCCCTCTTTTGGACGTCCAACGCCACCCCGAGTCGGCGGCCAGGTTGCATGCTTCTGAGCGGCGCTTTTTTGTGGACCTCCACAACATGTGGGCCCTTCTCAAGGAGAATCTCAGCGCCGCGCCCCCCGGTCTGCAGGACCTGCCCCCGGAGGTCAAGAGACGTTTCGTCAGCTCCCAGGGAGAACTGCTCCTGCGGGTCTTCCCCTCCCTGGATATCTGGGAGCAGGAGCCCCTGGATAAGTTCGTCCGGGACATTCAGAGCGTGGACCCCGAGGCGGTGGGGGACCCGGTCTTGCTGCATCACTTTAACCTGGCCTTCCGCAACGCCTGCCTGTGGGCCGCGGGCATGGCCCTGGCGGCCATCACCATCATGCTCCTGCTGCTCTTCCGCAGCCTGAAATTGACTCTCCTGGCCCTGCTGCCTCTATTGGTGGGTACCGGCTGGACTTTGAACATGATGTGGCTCCTGGATCTGCCCTTCAATCAGGCCAATGTGCTCTTCTTGCCCTTAATTTTGGGGGAAGGTATTGAATTCGGCATCATTATTCTGGTACGCTGGCAGATGGAGGAATCAACCCGGGCCATTACTTTGCCGGCCAGCACCGCCAAGGGCGTGGCCTTGGCCGCGTTAACCACCACCTTGGGCTTCGGCAGCCTGATGATTTCCGGGCACCGGGGGGTCTTCAGTCTGGGCCTGCTGGCCACCGTGGGCAGCCTCAGCGTCTTGCTGGCCTCCTTGAGTGTCCTCCCGGCCTTCCTGCGGCTCCTGGAAAAAAGGCATCGGGAAATTGTCCCGGCCCTGCCCCAGTTGCAGGTAGTGGGGCGTTGGCTGAACCAGTTTTTGGGTTGGAAGGAAGCCAGATGAAAAAGCGATTCTTTTGCCTGGGGTTGGCCCTGGCGCTTCTTTGCCTGTTTGCGTCTGCGGCCTTGGCGGTGACCCCCACCGCTTATGTGAAAGGGATTCTGGATCAGGTTATCGCCATTCAGAACGACCCGGCCCAATCCGGCCCGCAGCACCGTGAGGTCCGGGCCCAGGCCATCCGCCGCATTATTCAGAAGAATTTCGATTTTCCCCTGATGGCCAAAAATTCCCTGGGTAACGTTTACGGCCGCCTCAGTGCCGGCCAGCGCCGGGAATTCCAGGCCACCTTCAGCTACCTGTTTGAGAGTTCTTATACCCGCCTGGTCCTGGATTTCCTGAAAAAGGAGAACATCAAGTACGACAAGGAACTGCGGCAAGGTTCGGGAGCTCGGGTGAATACCAGGCTGATGCGCACCAACGAGACCATTCCCGTGGACTACCTGGTGCGGCCCCAGGGACAGGGCTGGCTTCTCTACGATGTCATTGTGGACGGGGTGAGCATCCTGGACAACTATAAACGCCAGTTTGCCCAGGTGATCCGAACCAATTCCTTTGATTTTCTCCTAAAAAAGATGAAGACCCAGATGCGGGCCTTGCATTAGCCCGGGTAGATGCTGGCGGGCGGGGAACAGGCTGCCGGGGCGGGCTTCTACGCCCGGTTTCCCATTTTTACCTCCTGAAACTCCTTCTCTCCTCTGCTTTTGAAAAGATTCCGGCATTTGCCGCGCCTTGGGAAGGTGCGGCTTCCTTTGGCTCCGGCATCTTCTCCGGTCGCTCTTTCTCTTTCCCCGCACCTATTCCTCAGGAAAAGAGACAAGCAGTTATCTTCCCGACCGGGACCATTGAAAGTTGGACCCCGATGATTATCTTAGCTGCAAATAATTTGGCCCTGGCGGGGACTGAGGCGGGATCTGACCACCTCAGGCATATCCCGGGCCCCAGAGGAGGGGAAGATGATTGTTTATGTCACTGATATGGGTTCAGACCGCAAGGAACTTGCTGAAGTTTTGATCGAGGAAGGGGTTACCTACCAGGAATGCCAGGCCCACTTTGAAAGGGAACGGGGCGTTTCCAGCACCGGCATCATGGAGATACAGGCCAATCTGCCGGAAGTCAGGAAGCCCGGGGTTACCGATGAGCGGTTTTGGCGTCTGCCTTCCGGCCGCCTGATAGTCACCGATATGGAGAACAACCTGGACCGGATCGAGATTCCGCCTCCGGTAAAATAGATGCGATGTCATGGGGGGAAGGGCGGGAGGCTGCGGTCCCGGCCCTCCCCTGGGAATAAGAAAGCCTTCTTCAAGGCTGGAAATGGGGTTTGCGCTTTTCCAGAAAGGCGTTTACCCCCTCCTTGACGTCCGGGGTGGTGAAGCACAAAGCAAAGGCCTCGGCTTCCAGGGCGCAGCCGGTCTTTAAGTCCACATCCACTCCCCAATCTATCACCCGCTTTACCGCCTCCAGGGCTACCCGGCTCTTGGCGGCCAGGGCCAGGGCCGCGTTCCGGCAATCTTCCAGGAAAGTGTCCTCCGGGAAGACTTGGGCCACCAGGCCCAGAGTTTTGGCCTCCTCGGCTTCCAGGAAGCGGCCGGTGAGGCACAACTCCTTGGCCAGACTTTTTCCCACCAGGCGGGCCAGGCGCTGGGTGCCCCCCAGGCAGGGATTGAAACCCAGGTTGATCTCCGGTTGGCCGAACTTGGCCCCGGCCGCGGCATAGATAAAATCGCAGGCCATGGCAATCTCACAGCCGCCTCCCAGGGCATAGCCATGGACACAGGCGATTACCGGGATGGGCAGTTCCCCCAACTTGAGGACAAAATCCTGGCCCCGGGAGGCAAAGCCCCGGGCCCCCAGGGGATCCAGCTCCAGGAAGCGCTTGACGTCCGCTCCGGCCATAAAAGCTCGGCCCTGGCCGGTGAGGAGCAATACCCGGATATTTTTGTTGGTCCGCACCTCGTCCACGGCCAGGGCAATTTCGCTGATCATCTCCGGGGTGACGGCGTTCAATTTCTCGGGACGGTTGAAACTCAAAGTAGCCACGGGACCGTCAATGGTGAAAATTATGCTGTTATAAGCCATGTCATCCTCCTTTGGAGTTGAGGTTACTGTACCATTCTAAAATTCTCGCCGGTGTGGGGGACTAAAAATCCAGGGCCAACCGCAGCTCCTGAAGGGAAGCAGGCTGCCAGCGGGGCTGTTGATTCCGGTCCAGCAGCCGGGCCCGGATGCCCTCCAGGTAATCGGCATGGGCGATCAGGAACCGGGCGGCCCGGGCCTCCGCGGCCAAGACGTCTTCCAGAGGGCGGTTCTCATTACGGCGCAGCAGTTTTAAAGTCAGGGCCAGGGCCGTGGGCGAGCGGGCCTGGAGCCGTTCCCGGATCTCTCCATCCAGACGGCAGTTATCTTCGCAGGCGGCCAGGGAGTCCAGGATTTCCTGGACACTGGTCTTCCCGGCAAAATGCCGGGCCACCCAGGCGTCCAACTCCGGCCGGGCAGAAATTTTTTGCTCACCCCTAGATGTCAGGATTTCTTCGAGGCGAGGCACCGCTTCCTCTTTGGCCGGGGGGAGCTGGGGCGCTTCTTCTCTAAGGGCTTCAAGAAGCGCCGGCAGCTTCGCCGCCGGGACCAAGTGGGTGGCCAGGCCCAGCCTGACGGCCTCCGCTCCCCGTACCTCCTTACCCGTCAGGGCCAGATACTCCGGATAGCCGGGGGGGCATTTGGCGAAGAGCCAACCCGTGGCCCCCACGTCCGGGAAGAAACCGATACCGGTCTCCGGCATGGCCAGGCGGGAGTCTTCCGTGACCACCACCAGATCGGCTCCGGCCGCCAGGCCCAGCCCTCCTCCCATGGTAATCCCCGCGGCCAGGGCAACCAACGGTTTGGGAAAACGGTGCAGGTCCAGATCCAGGGCGTATTCTTCCTGAAAAAACCGGGACGCCCGGTCCCAGGCTTTCTCCCGCACCATCTGCACCAGGGCCTTCAGGTCCCCACCCGCACAAAAACCCCGCTCTCCCGCCCCCCTGAGCAGAACCAGGCGGCAGTCCCCCTCCGTCCGGGCGGTATTAAGACCCTGTTGCAGCAGGCGGATCATCTCCGGATTCAGAGTATTGAGGGCCCGGGGACGGTTCAGCACCAGCTCCAACATCCCGGCCTGATGTTCCACCAGGACCGGGGTTTCCAGGGTTTCTTGCAGTGCTGCGGCCAAGTCTCACCCCCTTGCCGGAGATAAACCTCCCGGATACCTTATACCATTTTCCGGAATTATTATCATTTATCATCGCTGGCGGTCAGCTGATAGGGGATTGACAAAGCCCCAGGTAAATCCTAAGAATAAAGTGCTTTTATGCAAGAGGGGAGGAGAAATTGATGCGGTCTTTTCCGGGGAGAGGATTGGCGTGCGTACTGGTGATCCTAGGTTTACTGTTGCTGCCGGGTGAAGGCAAATCTGCCCTGGCGGGCCAAGGAGATACGACCCTGGCCATCGGCGCCTCGGTTTTGGGAGTGATCGGCACTTCCGCCATTGCTTACGGCCTCTGGCGGAACCGGCCGTCCCAGCAGGGTAAAAAAGAACCTGGCTGGTTTCCGGGGGAATTTTACGTGGGCGGTTATCTGGGCGGCTCCCTGGTGCAAAATACCGACCTGCAATACTTGAGCGGCATTGCCCCGGCGGGAGGAGGAAGACTCACCACTTCCCGGCAAAAGTTCGATCCTGCGGTAGTGGGCGGTTTGAAACTCGGCTATTTTCTCCAGTCAATCCGTTATTTAGGCTTCGAAATCGAAACCAATTATTCCCGTTCGGCGGTGAGTAACCAGGTCGTTACCCTGAGCCGGCCGGTTAATGGGTCCACCAGGGCTATCGCGCCCGACGACCGCTGGGTCAACTGGACCATGGCCCTGCATATCGTCGGCCGTTATGGTTTTCTCCCCGACCAGGAGGTGCCCTTTGGCCGGCTGCAACCCTATGTGGGCATCGGCCCCGGCCTGGTGATTCTTTATGATGACGTCGATGCGGCTAAAAATTTCGCCCTGGATCTGATGGCCGGGGTGCGCTACATGATGCTGAAAAACGTCTCCGCCTTTGTGGAGTATAAGTTCTCCCAGCAGTGGGACGTGGAGTTGGAAAGTCATTCATTCCTCGCCGCGGATGGTACTGTGCAGCGAGGCACCGCCACCTTCGACTACACCAGCCACCGCATCGTCTTGGGCGTGGCCTATCATTTCTGATCTCTCTTCCCACCAGGCGCTGATGCAAGAGGCGGCCCCAGGCCGCCTCTTTTATGCCGGACAAGCACCACAACTCCCTGGCTTATTGCACCCGCTCTTCTCCCGGGTCCACCTGGAATTTCAGGGCTTCGGGCCGGTGGGTCCGGTCGATGTACCGGTTCCAAATATCCCGGAGGTCCTGGATGGCCTGTTTCACCTCCAGTTCCACCCCCGCAGCCCGGAGTTGCCCCAGACAATAATAAAGCTCATTGAGTAAGCGGATCTGGGTGACGCTCACCACCTGTTCGAAATCCTCCTCCGGCAGGGAAGGGAGGTCCACTTTTTCGATTTCGGCCAACTCCGCCAGGATCTCTTCGGCAATGCCGGTGAGCATGTCCTGGTAATAATGGGGGCCGCTCAGGTCCAGGACGCGGCCCCGGCTCATATTTATGGCTTTAGGCGTAGGCATCAGCAAGCTATTTTGTCTTCCAGGTAATGGGCAATGGCGGCGTCATAAGCGCTGGTGAGTTTAAAGACCTTCCGGGCCAGCCGGAAGCGGGTGCCCAGGTTGGTGGCGCCTTTGTTCAGTTTGATCTCTTCCATGAGGTGGTGATAGTCGGCCGGGTCCACCACCACGGTGACCGCCTGGTAATTTTTGGCCGCGGCCCTAAGCAGAGTCGGGCCGCCGATATCGATGTTTTCGATGGCGTCTTCCAGGGTGCAGCCGGGTTGGGCCACGGCTTTTTCAAACTGGTAGAGATTGACCACCACCAGGTCGATGGGCTGGATTTGGTGTTTGACCATCTGCTCCACGTGCCCGGGCAGGTCCCGGCGGCCCAGGATACCGCCGTGGATTTTGGGGTGCAAGGTCTTCACCCGGCCGTCCAGCATTTCCGGAAAGCCGGTGTAATCGGAGACTTCCTTTACCTGCACGCCGCCTTCCCGCAGCATCTTGGCCGTGCCGCCGGTGGAGAGGATTTCCACCTGGTATTGGGTGAGAAACTGGGCAAACTCCAGCAAGCCGCCTTTGTCGGTAACACTCATCAACGCCCGGGATATGGGTTTCATTTTTCCCTCCATAACTATCTTAAATTTTAAGATAAATCTTTGCCTGTCAAGTGGTCCTGCGCACTTGGTTTTCAAACTTCGGACCGTTTGGGGAGGACACTACTACAGGAGGGGCGGTTATGCAAGAGGGGGAATATGGGGGAAAAGGTTAAAGGGGGAAAAGGAGAAAGGGGGTTCGAGCCAAAATAACTTTTCCCCTCTTCCCCTCTTCCCCTTTTCCCCTTTTTGAAAGTAGCTATTTTTCTTCCCTGAAGCTGCTGCTTCGCGGTAGAATAAATTTATGCGTTACGTCATCATCGGCGCCAGCGCCGCGGGACAGGCCGCGGCCGAAACCCTGAGGCAGTGGGACCCCCAGGGCTCCATCACCGTGATCAGCGATGAGGCCCAACCCCTCTACAGCCGCCCCCTGCTCACCTACCTGTTGAGCGGGGAAATCAGACCGGAGAAGGTTTGGCTGAAGGGCGCAGATTATTTCCAGGAATGGGGGTTCGAAGCCCGGCTGGGGGAAGAGGTGGTCCAGGTGGTCCCGGCGGACCGGGAAGTCCGGCTGGCCTCGGGCCGCGTCTGTCCCTATGACCGGCTGCTCATCGCCTCCGGGGCCCGGCCTAAGGTGCCGGGCATCCCCGGGGAAGACCTGGAGGGGGTCTTTACCCTGCGCAACCTGGCCGATTGGCGGCGTCTGGAATCCGGACTTGAGGGGGTGCGGCAGGTAGTGGTGGTGGGAGCCGGGGCCGTGGGCCTTAAAACCGCGGATGCTTTGATGCGTCGAGGATTTGAGGTAACCCTTCTGGCCCGGGGGGCCCAGCCCCTCTCCCGCATGCTGGATGCCACCGCGGCAGCCATGCTGATGGACGCGGTAGCCACCATGGGCATCGACCTGCGCTGCCATTCCTGGCCGGTGGCCCTTAAGGGGGACGGGGGCCGGGTTAAGAAGCTCATCCTCAATAGTGGGGAGGAACTCCCGGCCCAAGCCGTGCTCTTTTCCGTGGGGGTGACGGCCAACGTGGATTTTCTGGAGGGCACGGGCCTGGGCGACCCAGGCGGGATTCTGGTGGACCGTAAATTGCGCAGCCGGGACCCCCGGATTTTTGCAGCCGGGGATTGCTGCCGGCCGCATCACCTTTTAAGCCCAGGGCAATGGCCCTATCACATCTGGCCGGCGGCCGTGGACCAGGGCCGGGTGGCCGGGGCCAATATGGGGGGTGGGAGCCGCCTCTACCCCGGCCTCTTGCCGCAAAACAGCCTCTCCCTTCGGGGCTTCAAGATCATCTCCGGTGGTCTGGGACCCCATGACACCAAAGACTGCGAGATAGTGGCCGAACTTGACCAGTCCCGGGGCCATTACCGCCGCCTGGCCTACCGGGAGGGCCGTCTGGTGGGTTTGACCCTGGTGGGCGCGGTGGCGCACGCGGGCATCTATTTCCAACTCATGGCCCAAGGACTGCCGGCGCCGGAGCCGGTAACGCCGGGGCTGTTGTGGGGCTGAAAAAAATCTTTTCGGGGCCCATAACCCCAAGGGGATAATTTTATGAAAACCGTAATCGTCCGGCCTGAGCGTTGTGTGGGTTGCTGGCAGTGCCGCCTGGCCTGTGCGGTAGAGCATTCCCAGACGAAAGATTTGGCCGCAGCCTTAGGCGAAGGGGTGCGCCCCCGGCCCCGGTTGCGCATCTATCCCGGCAGACAACACCTGGCCTTTCCCAACAAGTGCCGCCACTGCGAGCCTGCGCCTTGCCAAGCGGTGTGCATTGCCGGGGCCATCCACCGCACTCCCCGGGGCACAGTGGACATCGACCCGGGCAAGTGCATCAATTGCGCCATGTGCGCCATGGCCTGCCCCTTCGGGGTGCTGACCTACGCCTCCCTTTATAAGGCCCCGGATCACCGGGCGGTGGCCCTGAAGTGCGACCAGTGCCCGGAACGGGAAGCCCAGGGCCGGGTCCCGGCCTGCGTGGAGGCCTGCAAGGTGGGGGCCCTGACCTATGGGGAATGGCAGGAGACCCAGGAAGACAAAGGCCGGGTCCTGGCCCAGGCGGTCTTTGCTTCCTTGCAGTCCCCCCGGGAAACGGAACCCTCCCTCCCCGATAACCTCCGGGTCTGGCGGCTGTTATCTTGAGGTCCCGGCTTGGCCGAGGGCGCGGGATAAGCTGACTGCTCTCAGTTGACGGCAGTCAGCTTAATAACCGCGCTCCTTTTTTTGCAGAAAGTTGGCCGCTTTTCCCCCGCATCAGCCGGCAACCTAATTGAATGGTTCGTAAAAATTTTTTGATAAATTTATTTTATGAAACCCGTCCGGATTTCCGATTATCATGATGATGGGTGAAGCCTGTCTAAAATATCTTTGCGCTGCCATGACCGATCTATGAAGCAAATCCTCGACCATGACTTGAAGACCAGTAAAATCGCCGCCCCCGCCATCGGGGAGGAAAGGGGAGGGTATATCCCTCTGCCGCTGCGCAATCTGACGGCCGGCGATGAAATTCCTTTCGACGTCTACCTCAAGGTGAAAAACAAAGGGGAGCAGGACCCGAGATTTATCATGGCCTGTCCCCAAAACGAGGTTTTTAAACAGGAGTGGTATAAGAAGCTTAAGTCCCTGGAGATTCAGTGGCTCTACTATTCCCAGGAAAATGAAGCCAAAGTTCTGGATTACCTGGACCGCTCTTTGGAAAAGGTGCTACCGGATGAAACCCGGCAACCGGAGGAGAAGGTCACCCTGCTTTATGACACCACCCTGATCTGCGTGCGCAATTTCTTTACTTCAGAGCAGATCAGCGCCGGTCCCCAGATGTTTAGGGCCCTGCGCCTGATTGACAGCATGTTCGATTTGATGAAAGGTGGAGTCGATTTCCATCGCTCCATCCTGGACATCCGGCGCCATGATCATGTCCTCTATAACCACTCCCTCAATGTCTGTTTTATGGGTCTGGCCTTCGTCAGCTTCCTGGGCTGGGACGCCCAAAAGGCCCAGAATTTCGGGTTGGGAGCCATGCTCCACGATATCGGCTTGATTCAACTGAAGCCGGAGCTGCTGGGCAAGGATGTTCCCCGGAACGGCTACAAGCCCACGGACTCCCATCCCGCCGTGGGTTACAAGATAGTCTCCAATATGCCCGGGTTGCGGCGGGAAGTGAGATACATGGCCTTGCAGCATCATGAAAACGGGGATGGGTCCGGCTATCCCGCGGGCTTGAAAATTAATGCCATCGACCCCTGGGCCCGGGTTCTGCGGATTCTGGACCATTATGAAGTCCTGACCAGCGGCAATGCCCATAACCGCCCCCTGTCTTCCAAAGAGGCCCTCATGGAAATGGCCGGTCTCCAGGAGAAAAAGGTCTTTGATATGAATTATTTTATGAATTTCATTAAATTCATCGGCAAAACTTAAAGGCGGTTTTCCGTTTTCAGTAAAAGATTTTAAATTTACAAAAATAAAGGGGCAAAAGGCTTGGCTTTTGTCCCTTTAGCTTTTTTCAAACCAATTCTTCTCTTTGTTAGCTATATAGTTAAGACATTGTTTATTCTTGTTATTTAACGGAAAACGGAAAACGGAAAACAGAAAACTGCTTTAAACATAAACCAACGGCGGGGCGTCATTTTTGCGCTCCACGATTTCCCCCATTTCATAAGCCTCTTCCTGGAGGCCCTGGAGGCGCAGCAGCACGTCCGCCACCTGATCAGGGGCCACCACCAACACCATGCCGATGCCGTTATTAAAGGTCCGGAGCATCTCCTCTTCAGGGATGTTGCCTTTCTCCTGGAGAAACTTGAAAATGGGGGGCACCGTCCAGGATTGACGCTGGATCACCGCCTGGCAGGAGCGCGGCAGAATGCGGGGCAGATTATTGGTCAAACCGCCGCCGGTGATATGGCAGATGCCGCTTAAGGGAAAATCCCGGAGGAGATTGAGCACCGTCTCCACGTAGATGCGGGTGGGCTTGAGGAGTTCATCTCCCAGGGTCCCTCCCAGTTCCGGGATTTCCTCCATCACCCCGTAGCCATGCAGCTCTAGCAGGACCTTGCGCGCCAGGGAGAAGCCATTGGCATGCAGGCCGTTGGAGGCAATGCCGATGAGGCGGTGGCCCACGGCGGTATCCGAGCCGTCGATAATCTGGCTCCGGTCCACCACTCCCACCACGAAACCGGCCAGATCGTAATCCCCGGGTTTGTAGAGACCCGGCATCTCCGCGGTTTCGCCGCCGATCAGGGAACAGCGGGCTTGCAGACAGCCGTTGGTGATGCCTTCCAGTATTTGCACTGCGGTTTGCGGGGCCAGCTGGCCCATGGCCAGATAATCCAGGAAAAATAAAGGCGTGGCCCCATGGGTGATAATGTCATTAGCGCACATGGCCACCAGATCGATGCCGATGGTATGGTGGCGGTCCATGAGCACGGCTACGATGATTTTGGTTCCCACCCCGTCGGTGGCGGAAACCAGCACCGGGTCCTTATACTGCTGGGCGTTAAGATGAAAGAGGCCGCCGAAGCCGCCGATCTCCCCTAAAACGCCGGTGCGGAAGGTGGACTTAACCAGGGGTTTGATCTTATCGACAAAGGCCTCGGCCTTATCAATATCGACCCCCGATTCTTTATAGGTTATGCCATCCATCTCCTTTTATCCCCCCCGGCTTGAGGGCCTGCGGGCTGCTCCGGAATTAACTGTGATCCTGGTCTCCTGAAAGTTTGCAGAAATCTTCTTTCTGACAGTTGGAGCAGGTGTGTGGGTCCTCCCCCCCTTGTGGGGGAGCGGCCTCCCGGTGGCCACAGAAGCGGCACTCCAGAAATTTGCCCACCAGGCGATAATCTCCCCCCTCGATGCGAATGGCTTTGCCGTGGGCCAGGGCATCAGCCACTGCCTTATGAGCCCGGGCCAGCATACGAGTCACCGTGGGCCGGGAAACCTGCATCTGTTTGGCCACCTCTTCCTGGTTCAGACCCAAAAAATCAGACAACCGCATGGCCTCCATTTCATCAATGGTGATCACGGTATGCTCCACGGACCGGAGGGGAATCCCCTGGGGCTTAAAAAAAGTCACCCCCGGTTCCATCTTCACCCACCGGCACTTTTTAGGTCTGGCCATTAACCCAGGTCTCCAGCTCTTGGTGTCCTTATTTTTAAGGCCGCGGCCCCCTTCTGTCAAGGGAATAAACCGGGTATAAGCCCATACCCGGTGCGTCAGGCATTGACGAATATGGGAAAGCAGCATATCTTGAAGTATTATTTCGGGAGAAGGAAAAAGATGAGCGCACCGCGATATTTTGACCAGGTGGAGGAATGCGCCGCCTTTCTGGGCCGGAATTGGGACACGCCACCGGAATGGGGCATTATCCTGGGAACCGGCATGGGGCTTTTGACCGGGCAGATGGAAGAGGAAGGCAGTCTCCCCTACGAGGAACTACCCCATTATCCCCGGGCCACCAGTCCCAGCCACCGGGGCCACCTGAGCTGGGGCCGCCTCGCCGGCGCCCGGGTGCTCCTCTTCCAGGGGCGGCTGCATGCTTATGAGGGCTACTCCCTGCGCCAGGTGACCTTCCCGGTGCGGGTGATGGCCGCCCTGGGCCTCAGCAAACTGGTCCTCACCAACGCCGCGGGGGGGCTCAATCCCCTCTTTCAGGCGGGAGAATTGATGCTCATCCGGGACCACATCAACTTCCTGGGGGACAGCCCCCTGACAGGGGAGAACGTCGATGCCTGGGGGCCCCGATTTCCCGATCTCAGCCGGGTCTATGACCGCTACTTGATGCAGGTGGCGGAGGAGACGGCCCTCAAGAGGGGTCTGGTACTACGGCAAGGGGTATACGTGGCGGTCAAAGGACCCCACCTGGAAACCCCGGCAGAGACCAGGTTTCTCAGGCTGATCGGCGCGGACGCGGTGGGTATGTCCACCGTGCCCGAGGCCATCTGTGCGGTGCACGCCGGTCTTCAGGTCCTGGGGGTCTCCGTGCTCAGCAATCTTAATCTCCCGGACGCCATGGCCCCCACTTCTTTGGAAGAGATAGTGGCCACCGTGGCCCGGGCCGAACCTCAGCTGGTGCAACTGCTTCTGGGAATTTTGGAGCAAACTGCTGCCGCCAGGGCTTAACTCTTTTTCTTCCGGGGCTTTCTGGGAGCCTTGGCCTTTGGGGGGGCCTTGGCGGGAGCGGTTTGGGTCTCATGAGTCTTGGCCGGCAGCGGCGACTCCGGAGTCGGTGTGGCCTTGAGCAGGCGCGAGGGTGCCGTTGCGGCGGCGCTGGCGGATTCCAGCACATACACCCGCTCTTTCGAGGGTAAATTCTCCAGGGAATGGCCGCAGTTGGCGCAAGTCTTTAAAAAGAGGGGGTTAGGCGTTTGACATTTCGGGCACTTCATCCACAGCCCCATTAACATCCTCCGGGCGTTTTTGGTTACAATTAGCAGACCCTGGGCTATTCTTCAAGGTTTTTCTTACAATTAATCGCTTCTGGACTATATTTCCGGGAGATGGAAGCGCAACCTCAAAACATAAGGAAGAAACTTTCATGAAAAAAATAGTGATTACCACGGATCAAGCCCCCCCTGTCGTTGGACCCTATACCCAGGCCCTGGCCGCCGGCCCCTTGGTCTTCCTCTCCGGCCAGATTCCCATGGACGCCAGCGGCAAGATGGTGGAAGGGGACATTGTCGTGCAAACCGTGCAGGTGATCCAGAATATCAAGGCTGTTCTGGCCGCCGCGGGCCTCACTCTTAAAGACGTGGTGAAGACCACCGTCTACCTGGCCGACATGGCGAATTTTATGGAAATGAACCGGACCTATGGCGAATTTTTCCCGGAACACCCCCCGGCCCGGACCACCATCCAGGCCGGGGCCCTGCCCAAGGGCGCGGCCATTGAAATAGACGCCATCGCCCTGAAAACGGGCTAGTAGATGGTGGGGGGACTGGGATTCTATGGGTGGGTTTTATAGCATTTGCCACAAGTTCTTTCCTCTTATTCCCTCTCCCCCCGACGGGGGGAGAGGGTCAGGGTGAGGGGGGGCGGAAAAAACTTTCGGCCAACCGGTATAAGCCCGCCCCTGCAGCCGTGCCCCCTCCAGCCCTGGACATTTTGACGCCGGGATGCCAGCATGCGCACCTTTCAGGAAATTAAGGACAACTACCGGTTCACGGAAGCAGAAATGGCAACTCTGGGAAGCCTGTTGCCGGTGGTGGAGCCCCACGCCGACCAACTGGTAAGCGATTTCTACCTGCTCTTCCAGCAAATGCCGGACGCGGCCAAGTTTCTCCAGGACAACTCCCGTATGACCAGGCTGATGGCGGCGCACCGCACCTGGCTGCTGGGCCTGTTCCAGGGGCCCTTCGATGAGCGCTATTACCAGCGCCTGCAACGTATCGGCCACGCCCATGTGCGCATCGGCCTGTCGGCTCATTTCGTTTATGTGGGGATGAATTTCCTGCGCCTGCAACTCGAGCAGATTATCGACACGGAAGTGGAGGAGCAGCGCCGGGAGCCGGTTCTGCGCGCCCTGCAGAAGATTCTGGACCTCAACCTGGATATCATCGCCCGGACCTATCATGAAGAGGAGATGCGCCGGGTTTTTCTCTCCTACCGGTTGGACAACGCCTTGATCCGCTTTGCCAATCGTTTCACCTTTGGCCTCAATATGCTGCTGCTTGTTGGCCTCATCGGCCTGTCGCTGGGAGTGGTGGCGGTGCTGGCCCTGGATATCAGCATGATCTTCACGGGCAGCCCGGAAAAAGGCCTGGTATCGGCTTTAGGGTCCCTGCTGATCCTTTGGCTGATGATCGAATTGCTGGAGGCGGAGGTGGATCGTCTGCAAGGAGGTCACTTTCAGTTGTCCCTGTTTGTGGGGGTGGCCCTGGTGGCCTTTATCCGCAAAGTGCTGGTGGCCTCCCTGGCCCATGAGCCCCTCCAGGTGGAACTTCTTTATTTGGCCGGCATTTTGATTCTGGGGGCGATTTACTGGCTGGTGTCCCGGACCGAAAAACGGGGAAGTTGAGAAAAGCTAGACTGCTCCGCCGCTGGACTCCGGCGGGGCCTCGGCCGCGGGCGGAGTTTGTGGCGCTTCCTCCAACTCCACTTTTTCCGCAAAACGATAGGGCAGCCGGATAGTCACGGTGGTCCCCCGGCCTACCTTACTGTCCAGGGTGATGACCCCCCGGTGTTCATCCACAATCTGCCGCACAAAGACCATACCTAAGCCGGTGCCGCCGATCTTGGTGGTGTAAAAGGGCACGAAGACCTTGTCCACCACGTCCGGAGGCATACCTTTACCCGTATCCTGAATGGTCAGAACCGCGTAGTCCTTTTCCACCAGGGTGCGCACGGTAATCTTGCCCCGGGGGCGGGTGGCTTCCACCGCGTTGCGGATCAGGTGGGAGATGGCCACTTTCAGCAGATGGCCGTTGAGGCGCCCCACCAGAGGCTCGGGGTGAAAACTGGTGACCAGGGTAATATTTTTGGCGTTAAGCTCCGGCCGCAGCAACTGCAGGGTGGTGCTAACGATACTGTTGAGGTCCTCCTGGTTGAAAAAGGACTCTTTTCTCTGGGCCAGGGATTCAAAACGGCTCACCATCTGCTCGATGCGCCGGGCTTCCTCGGCGATGGTCGACAGCCAGGCCCGGGTGGGATCATCCGGGTCGGTCTTCCTGAGGAGGCGATGGCTGAAGCCGCCGATGACGTGCAGCGGATTGCGGATGCCGTGGGCCATGCCTAAGGCCATCTCCGACATGGTGCGCTCCATCACCAGGGCTTCCATCTCCCGGTTGAGGGCCAGGATCTCATGGCTGGTTTCTTCCAGATGATGATGGTCCGCTTCCATGCGGCGATAGAGGCGCTGGATGCGGTGGAAAAAGAGGGTGGTGGCGGCGATGACCACATAGATGATGCTGTCCAGACCCCCGAAGGCTCTCCGGAGCTGCCACAGGCTCTGGCTGGGGCCGTAATAATTGATGATTTCTTGCAGAAAATGGGAAACGGCGTGGGAGATGGAAAAAATGACGAAACCCATGGTGAGCCAGTCCAGGAACAACCACAGAGCGTTTTCCGGATCCCGGGCCGTCAGGCGCCGGGTAATTCTGAGGGAAAGAAGGGAGAAGACCAGAACCGCAACGCTGCCCAGAACTTGGAAAAACCAGATGGGGAAGAGGGGCATGGTGGTCATGGCGTTTCGGATTGGGACTCCTGGGCCAAGACCTTCAGCCCCCGGTAATAGAGGTAGAAGGCCGGAATCAACAGGGCAAAATGGTCGATCTTAGTGATGTAGTATAACCAGGTTTCCGTATTCTCCATGAGCAGGCGCTCGGACAGGCCGTGGCCCAAGATGACCGGGTTGGTCAAGCCCCATTCCAGGGTATGGCCCGCCACGGAGTCCAGATTCCACCACGCCAAAATGGCACAACCCCAGATTAGATAGAGAAACCCTCGATATCGTTGCAGCTTCTCGTGGCGCATGGCGAAAATGAAAAAGACCATGGCCGCAAAGAAGAGGAGGTGGGCGAATTGGTGGACATAGGAGCCTTGGGTGCCCCATTCGAACCAGCCCTGGGCCAGGGCATACCTGGGAGAGAAAAGAAGAAGAACGAAAACCCCGGAGAGAATTTGCGTCAGCCTGCGGGTCATCGGTTACGCCTCACAACCTTATTATTGGTATATCCGGGGCAATTGTCAATGAGGCTATGAGTACCAACAGTAGGAAAGCAGTTTCTTCCTTTAACTCCCTCCCCCTTGAGTGAGGAGGGCTGGGGTGGGGGTAAGGGATTTTTTCCACTCTTAATGAAAAATCAGGTCTGGTAGCCCAACATCCGCAGGGCCCGGGGGTCCTTGCGCCAGTTTTTCCACACCTTGACCCAGAGTTCCAAAAAGACCCGGCAGCCCAGGAGGTCCTCCATCTCCACTCTGGCCTCCTGGCCCACGGTCTTGAGCAAATGTCCCTTCTTGCCGATGACGATGCCCTTCTGGGAAGGCCGCTCCACGTAAATCACCGCCCGGATGGACACCAGGTCCGGCCGCCGGCTTTCATCGAATTCCTCGACGTTCACCGCCACCGCATAGGGCATTTCCTCCCCCAGGTGGTGCAGAAGCCGCTCCCGGATCAACTCCGTCACCAGAAAGCGTTCGCTCTGTTCCGTGACCAGGTCTTCCTCGTAAACGGGAAGGGCCGCGGGCAGCAATTTAATGATTTCGGCTTCCAACTCCGGCAGGCCGTCCCCCAAAAGGGCGCTCACCGGCACCACCGGGCTGCCGGGGAAAAGCTGATGGTAAGCCTCCATTAGGGGCAGGAGCTTGGGTTTGGAGATCAGGTCGATCTTGTTGATGGCCACCACCAGGGGTTGGGAGAGCTCTTGCAGATGGGGCAGTAAGACCCGGTCTGCCGGGTCCGGGGGCCGGTGCTCCACCAGCCAGACCACCACGTCCGCGGCCGCCAGGGCGCTTAAGGCTGCGTCCACCAGGCTCTGGTTCAAAGGCCCTTTGGCCTCGAGCACCCCCGGAGTATCCAGATACAACAACTGCACCCCGGGCTTATTGACGATCCCCAAGAGCCGGTGCCGGGTGGTCTGGGGCTTAGGCGAGGTAATGGCCAGCTTCTCCCCCACCAGCTTATTAAGCAACGTGGACTTCCCCACATTGGGCAAGCCGATGAGGGCGACATGGCCGGTCTTGAAACCGTTTTCGGTTTTCGGTTTTCGGTTTTCGGTGGTCATAGTTGATCTGTGGGGCTTGGGCCAGTGGCACAGGTGTCTCGCCTGTAGTCCTTAGCCCATGCTTCCTCGCCGCCGGCCCCCTGAAATCAGCCCCAAACCTGCCAAAATAATACAGGCCCAGGCGAAGACGTCGCCGTATCGGGTGTAGAGGGTGCCGCCTTGGAGCCAGGGGAGGTTCAGGGCCTGGGCGGCGGGGACGAAGAGGTCGGATTGCCAGAGGATGCGGCCGTCGGCGTTGATGAAGGCGCTGATGCCGGTGTTGGCGGCCCGGGCCATGCAGACGTGGTTTTCCACGCACCTGAGCACGGCCATGGCCAGGGACTGGTAAGGCGCGCTGGTGGTGCCGTACCAGGCGTCGTTGGTCATATTCACCAGCAGCCTCGCCCCGTTTTTCACCTGAGCCCGGGCCAGATCGGGAAAGATGGACTCAAAGCAGATGAGGGGTCCTACGTCCCCTTCCGGCAGGGTCACCACCCCTCCCACCTTGCCTTCGGTGAAGTCCCCCACCATGAGCACCATCTTGCCCAGGAAAGGAAAAAAGCGCTTTAAGGGCACATACTCCCCGTAGGGCACCAGGTGGGCTTTGTCGTAGTACCCGGCCACGTTGCCGTCCGGGGCCAGGAGATAGGCCCGGTTGAAATATTTATCCCCCTGGGCGGTAAGCTCCATGGCGGGCGCGCCGAAGAGGAGATAGCCGCCCGAGGCTTTGGCGATCTCCTGGACCTGGGCGGTAAAATCCGGGGTGCGCAGGAAAAAGAAGGGCGCGGCACTCTCCGGCCAGACAATCAATTTGGACCCTTTAACCCGGGCAGTCAACTCCCCATAACGGTCCAGGGTAGCCTGGACCATTTCTTTCTTCCATTTATCCCCTTGCTTGATGTTGCCCTGGACCACCGCCACCTTGACCTGGGAACTGGCCCCGGCTAATTTTTCCAGGACCCCCAGGCGATAGTAGCCGTAACCCACCCAGGCGGCCAGGATCAGGACCAGGAGCGGCACATAGGCCAGCCGCCGGGACTCCCGGCCTTTGGTGGGATTTAACAGGAGAAAAATGGCGGCATTGACCAGGACCAGCAGAAAGGAGAGGCCGTAAACCCCGGTGAGGTCGGCTACCTGTAAGAAAACCGGGAAGCGGTAGAGGCCGGTGCCCAGGAGTTCCCAGGGAAAGCCGCTGATGATGTAGGTCTGGCCGTATTCCAGGGTCACCCAGAGGGCCGGGGCCCACCAGAGGAGGTTGAGTCCCCGGGATTCGCCCCAGTTGACCCCCAGGGCCCAGAAGGCGCGATAAAGGCTGAGATAGCCGGCCAGCAACAACATGACGCCGATGGACAAAGGCAGAGGCAGGCCGCCGAAGACATAGGTGACGTAGATGATCCAGTATAGAAGCCCTGAGTAAAAGGCCAGCCCGGAGATCAGCCCCAGCCAGAACGCGGCCTTCCGGGACTGCCCCTTAATCGCCCAGAAAAGGGGCACCAGAGCCACCACCAGGAGATAATTATGGTCCCACTTGGGAAAGGCCGCGGCCAGCAGGAGCCCGGAGAGCACCGCGGCCAGAACATGTCGTAGATCAAGGCGCATAAAAAAATTTACCACAGAGACACAGAGAACACAAAGATACACAGAGAAAGGAATTTATTATTTTTGGTGCGGGAAACGCCAAAAATAAAATGGTTTCTTTATCTCTGTGCTCCTCTGTGCTCTCTGTGTCTCTGTGGTTAAGTATTTTCTTCGGCAGGCGGCAGGACCCGGGCCCGCACCTGTTTGGCCCGGCGTTCGTCGGCGGCCACCACCAGGATTTCCAGGTCTTCCACGACTACCCGGTCATTGACTTGGGGCACCCGGCCCAGGAGGTGAATGAGCAAGCCCCCCACGGATTCGAATTTCCCTTCCGGCCGGGGGAGATGGAAATGCTCCATCAACTCTTCCACGTCCAGGCGGGCGTCCACCAGCACCGCGCCGTCATCTTCGGGGACCAGGCGGGGTTCCATGCGGTCATATTCGTCATAGATTTCCCCGACGATCTCCTCCAGGATGTCTTCCAGAGTGATGATGCCGGCGGTGCCGCCATACTCGTCGATGACAATGGCGATCTGGGTTTTGCGCTCCACCAGGTCCCGGAGGAGGTCACTGATTTTTTTGCTTTCCGGGATGAAGTAGGCGGGGCGCAGCAACCGGCCCAGGTCCCAGGTCTCCTCGGGGGTCTGCCAGAACTCCAGGAGATCCTTGGCCAGGAGGATGCCTTTGATATGATCGATGTCGTTCTCGAAGACGGGCAACCGGGA
>JAQTXE010000015.1:0-3518 GCA_028688935.1 Syntrophales bacterium | reverse complement strand
GCCCTTATCCAGGACAAGCGCGATGATCTGGTCCAGGGGGGTGTGACGCTCCACCCCCACGATTTCCAGGCGGGGGACCATGATTTCCCGGACGAGAGTATCCTTGAATTCAATGATACTCTCGATGAGTTCGCCTTCCCGGCGGCTGATCAAGCCCCGTTCTTCACCGACATCGATGATGTTTTGGATTTCGCGTTCGAGATCTTCCGGCTCCGTAATGGTCCTGCGAGTGAAGCGCTGTCGAAGCCGCTTAAGGAAGCCGGAAGAAGAACTCTCGGCCTCATCCATGCTCAGCCTCGCATCTGATTCCGTTCCTGCCGCATGAAATGTTCCACGGCCCTGGGCTCCCTGGGAAATTCTAAACCCCGGTCCAGAAGATTGTGCTCATGGCGGGTGATGCCGAAAACTTCGGTGACATAATCTATCGCCTGCTGGTATTCAAAATCTTTGCAGGAGAAGATATCCAGACTGAGATATTCCCGGTCCGGGAAAGTGTGGATGCTGATGTGGCTTTCAGCGATGAGTACGAACCCTGAGACCCCCCAATCCTCCGGCACCTTACCGTGGTATTTAAACACGTAAGGGGGCATGATTTTGGTCATGTGGATCAGGTCCGGGCAGGTCTCCAGGAATTCATAAATGATATCCAAATTAGCCAATCGTTCCTGATTGCATCCATAACCGTCCAGGGTGAGATGCAAGCCGAAACCAATAGCTGGTTTTTTCAAGTTCACGTCCTCCTCGCACCAGGTTTAGCATCACCGGGAACATCCGGCAGAATCAACTGCATGCGCCGCTGGCCGACGCGGCCCTGAATTTAACCAAATTCAGGGTACAAGGTATTGGGCCCCGGCCGTTTCGGAGAGCACGAGGAAGGGAACGCTGCCCCACTTTTTTTTACCCCGAAACCTGTTTAACCCCTCCCCCCGTCGGGGCAGGGGTTATCCGCATAACCCACCTTTGCCAAGAGAGATCATTAAAAAAGCTTATTCAAATTTATATAACTTTTGAGTTTACCAGGGTCAAGATTTTTTTCAGGGCTCTGGAGGATAGTGTCCCCGGACCCTCAAGTTTTTTTTATCCTTTGACCTCTGCCCCATCAATGTTAAATTTAACCCGTTAATCCCATGCGAGGAGGAGCAAGCAGTGGCTCAAGTCGCCCCGTTCCGGGCGTTATATTATAATCCCGCTAAAATCCCGCATCCGGAAGAGGTGGTCACCCCGCCTTATGATGTGATTCGTCCCGAGGAACGGGAAGCCTTCGCGGCCCTTAATCCCTACAATATGGTGCGTCTGATTTTGCCCCAGGCCCAGCCGGGTGACGATCTGCTCCAAAACCGCTACACCCGGGCGGCCGCCGCTTTTAGGCAGTGGCAGCAGGAAGAAGTGCTGGTGCGGGATCCGGACCCGGCCTATTACTATGGGGAAACGGAGTTTGTCGTCCAGGGGCGCAAATTCACCCGGAAGGGTCTGGTGGCTTTGGTGCGGCTGGAGCCTTTCAGCAGCGGCGTAATTCGTCCCCACGAGCAGACTTTTTCGGCGCCGAAAAAGGATCGCCTGGAATTGCTCAAAGCCACCCAGGCTCATTTTTCTCCCATCTTTGCCATTTTTCCCGATCCTGAAGACCTGGTGTTGGGCAGGTTGCGCCAAAGCCTGCCCACGGCGCCGATGCTGGCTTTCAAGGATTCGGAGGGTTATTATCAACGGGCCTTCCGGGTCACTGACCCCGCTTGCCTGGCCGCGGTACACGGAGCTTTTGAGAAGATGTCCCTGTTCATCGCCGATGGGCACCATCGCTACGAGACGGCTCTGAACTACCAGAAATTGATGAAGGAGCGGTACCCCCAGGCCCCGGCCAACGCGCCCTTTAACTACATCTTGATGTATCTGTCCAACATTTACGATCCGGAGCTGGTCATCCTCATGGCCCACCGCCTGCTGGCGGGCCCCAGGGTGAAGCAGGTGGAGGAGGGTCCTCTCCTCCGGCGCCTGGGGGAATATTTCGAAGTCACCCCGTTGCCTTACCACGGAGGCGGGGACGGTCCCGGGGTGGAGTTCCTCCAGGAGAACCTGGCCGCCACCGCCGCTAAAGAAACCACCTTCATTCTCCTGGGTTTCGGGCTTAAGGCCTGGCGGCTCCAGTTGCGGCCGGGGGTGCGGCAAAAACTCCTGGCCCGGGAGATGCATCCGGCCCTGGCCCAACTGGACGTGGCGGTATTGAACTATCTGATCTTTGAGAAAATTTTGGGACTGGACGCCAAGGCCCTGGATGATCAGCAGACCTGCAAATTCACCAGCAAGCTCCCGGAAGTGATCAGCATCCTGAAGCGGGGGGAAGCTAACCTGGCCTTCCTCCTGAACCCCACCCGGGTGGACCAGGTGCAGCAGGTGGCCTCTGCGGGCCTGATCATGCCCCGGAAATCCACTTATTTCTACCCCAAGGTCAAGGACGGTATCGTGCTGAGCCCCATTAATCCCGGAGAAGAAATCTTTATCCCCTGACCTCTGGCGCCACGTACTGCCCTGCCGGCGACGCGGAAGACCCGGCCTGGACCGGAAAAAACTGCCTCTTGCCAAGGGAGCCGTTTATTTAGTAAATTATAGATTACACGACCTGCAAGGAGGCGCCGGGATGAAGGAGATGCTTGGTAATCGCCGGGTGCGGATACTGGTGGTGGATCCGGAAGACTGGTGCCGAGACTTCCTTTCTTCCGTCATGCGTCTTTGCGGGTTCCAGGAATATACCCTGGTGTCCTCCGTGGCTGAGGCGTTGCAGGCTTTGGAGGAAACAGCCTTCGACCTCCTGATCACCGACTTCAAGCTGACGCAGCAACAGCGGTTCCTGGAAAGCGTCCGCCACCGCGACCCTTCCATGCGTTTCATCTTCATGCTGCAACAGCGTAGCCATACCACCCGCTTGACCTACCTGGAACACGCGGATTACGTCTTCAAACCCTTGGTCCTGGATGAGATCGTCCGCAAGATCCGGGACGCCATCCATCAGAAGAACCTGCACCGGGCCGAAGAAGAGATCCGCCGCCTGAAGCAGACCGCTTTTCGTATTTTGGGGTAGATGAAGAAGCGCTCAGCGTTCAGCTATCAGCGCTCAGCTTAATGACCGGGCTGGGTTCTGGATCTGGTTTCTGCATTTTGGAAGTCAGATAAATATCTAAGAACAACTACTCCGTTTTTATTTTAAAAGCTGAAAGCTGACTGCTGAAAGCTGAAACTTTATTTCTCCTTCGCCACCGCCAGCAGCCCCAGGCTCAACCAGAAGGCTTCCCGGAGCCTTCTTAGGATGCTGAAGGCCACCCCCAGGACCATCCCCAGGTCAAATCCCAGAGCCAGGAGGATATTCCCCCCCTCCTGCACCCCCATGGCCGCGGGGATAAAGAATCCCAAGGCGGTAAAAAGCATGGCCACGGCGTCCAGGCAGATGGCCAGGTCCCAGCCGATGGAATGGCCCAGCAGCCAGAACATCAGGAAGACCTCCACCCCGGGCAGCAGCCAACTCAAGA
>JAQTXE010000248.1 GCA_028688935.1 Syntrophales bacterium | reverse complement strand
TGATGAATGTGAGGAGTTGGAAGAGTACCGGCGCTTCCGGGAGCAAAACCAACCTTTGATATTAGAATATGAGCGGCTGCGCCGGGCGCTGCACACGGCCGAAGCCGCCCAGGGGGAGCAACCCCAAGATCAGGAGATGGCGGCCGAGGTTGCGGCACTCCGGGAAAAACTGGCGGCTTTGGAGCGGCAGGCGCCCTGGCTCAAACTGGACTATCCCCTGGAATATCTCCTGTGGGGGCCGCCCCACGGCTGAGATGATTAAAGTTTTTGCCGAACACGCCCAGGAATATGACGCCTGGTTCGACCGCCACCTTCCGGTTTACCGCTCCGAACTGCTGGCCCTCCAGGCCTTCCTGCCGCCTGCCGGCCGGGGTCTGGAAATCGGCGTGGGCACCGGGCGCTTTGCCGGCCCCTTGAGGATTGGCACGGGGGTGGAGCCGGCGCCGGCCATGGCCGCCATCGCCCGGAGCCGGGGGATCAAAGTCGCGGCGGCTTATGGGGAAGAGCTGCCTTTTGCTAAGGGGATATTTGATTTTGTCCTGATGGTCACCGTGCTTTGCTTCCTTAAAGATCCACTCCAGGGTCTGAGGGAAGCCGGGCGGGTGCTTCAACCCGGCGGAAAATTAATCATCGGCCTGATCGATCCGGACACCCCCTTGGGCCGGTCCTATGAAGAGAAAAAAGCCGGGAGCAAGTTTTACCGGCAGGCCCGCTTTTATCCGGTCAGGCTCGTAATCAGGTGGCTGCAAGATCTGGGCTTTGAGAACATCGCTACCGGACAGACGCTGGTTCAAGAATTACCCTTAATCACCGAAGTGGAGCCTTGGCTGCCCGGCCATGGCCGGGGCGGATTCGTGGTCCTGGCAGCCCAAAAAAAATAAATCTTTATTTGCATGACAAGGGTGGAAGGCAGCCCCCCCCGGCGGGGCCACGAACAGCACTAGGGCGTTACACGGCGGCTTCGGGAACGGGAATGACCGAAACGAAAATGACCGAAGACGGGAAGTATCTGGCCCGCTGTGGGCAATGCGGGACCTGGGTGGAGGTTTACCCCGCACCCGCTACCGGCGATCTCTTCTTCGAAGCCCTTAAGGCCGAGTTCCAATGCTGCGGCCGGCAACAAGGGGCCACTTTTACCAGGGAAAAGGATTGCCTGGATTTCCATTGAAAGAACCAGCAGCCTCTCCTCGAGGGCCGTTATAAACCAATGGTCATAAATTATAACCCGCGTAAGAACGTAATTTTGGCCCTAAGGCTTATATGCCGGAGAAAAATTGCTTGACAGGAATTTGCCGACCCGATTATAAATGACGGCAACGCCAGGGGATTGAACCCCGGCAGCAGCGCATCCATAAGCAATTTAAGGTTAAACATTGAAGCCACGAAGGCGAGCCACCTGTAGGTGGGGTCTTGTGGCTTTTTTTTATTGTTGTTTTACAGAAATATTTTGCCTATTTAGGCCCAGAGAGAAGGCGGCTCACCCCCCTGCCAGGAAGAAAGCCGCCTTCTCCAGGACCGGATCGGGAAGACCACAGCCCCGCCTCCTTTTCTACCAGAGGCAGGGCGGGTTGTCAAAACTCAAAGCTTACGTCTGGACTGGGAAAGGAGAAAGGGGATGTGGGGCAGGATTGCGGTAATTTATCTGACGTTTTTAGTCTCCTGGGGGGCTCTGCCAATGGCGGCGTGTGCCGGAGAAGTACCGGCCCCGGAGCAAATTGAGGGGGTGAAAAAGGAGAGCACTAAAGAGGAAAAGCCGGACCAGGAAAAGCCCGAAGCGGCCATCCAGATACCCCAGATTGAGGTGCTGTCATACCCCGAGAAAGCAGCCACCAGCAGCATCATCACTAAAGAGGACATCGGTTTAGGGCCTTTGCAGAACCTGCCGGGTTATCTGGAAGAGCTGACCGGCGTGGACCTGAGCCGCCGCTCCTTGCTGGGGGCGAAAAACCGCCAGATGACCATTCGGGGCTTTGATGAATCCCGCTACCAGATCTACCTGAACGGCCGCACCTGGAAGGGCTCCGGGGTGAAAGGCGGGTTTTTCGTGGATTGGACCTCCATCACCCCCTCGGACCTGGAGCGCCTGGAAATCATCCGGGGGCCTTTGTCCGCGGAATACAGCAACACCCTGGGCGGGGCGGTGATCATCAACACCCAGAAAGGGAGCAAGGAGCCCAAAATCTATTTCGACTCCTATTGGGGCAGCTGGGAGACCCAAAACTACCGGATGCTGACCACGGGCAGCAAGGGGCCGCTGCAGTACTCCTTCAGCACCAGCTACGCCAATACCGAAGGTTTTCTCCGGAATAACTACGTCCATGACCGGGTTAATTTCAACGGCAGCCTGACCTACAACTTTCCCTGGAATTTCAGCCTCACCGGCTCGGCCCGCTATATCGCCCAGGACTTAGGGATGATCGTCTACAACCGGCCTGATTCCATTTTTTACAATAAGAACGATCCCGATGGCGATGGGGACACGCTCTACGGCCCGGGGATTAACTTCATCGGCGGCGAAACCGGCGGCGCCCGGGGATTGACCTACGGAGACCGCAGCCACATTTATTCCCAGCGCTACGAGTTGGACTTGGAGGCCACACAGAAATTCTTGTACGGGGAAGGAAAATTCCATCTCTTTTATTTCCAGGCGGTGCGGGAGGATTTTTTTTACGCCCTGAACGATCCCCGGCGCTTGATTGCCCAACGGGGGAGTTGGGATGAAGACACCTGGGGCTGGAACTTAAAAGTGCGCCAGAACCCGGGGCCGGTGCGCTTAGGGTTCGGCTTGGAAGGAAATTACTACGGTTACGGGGGCATTTCCTATAACTACCTGGATCCGGCGTATGTGAGGGCACCTCTGCCCACCAGCACCTCCGGGTTAAAGAACGCCCAGAAGCTCCATGGCGGGTTCGTGGACGCGTCCGTGCCTTTTCTAAAATACTTTGAACTCTACCTGGGTCTGCGCTACGACAACTATGACGCCGCGGCCCAGCCCCTCAACAACGTCCGGGGTTTGAGAGCCGATGCTCTGAGCCCTAAAAGCACCCTGACTATCCGTCCCACGGACACCACCACCGCCTATGTCTCCGTGAATTACAGCACCCGCTTTCCCACCCTGCCGGAATTTTACTGGTTCGGCGCCGGTTATCAGCCGGTTAACCGGCCCCCGGGGCTGTCTCCGGAGTTCGGCATGAGTTACGAGGCCGGAGTTACCCAGAAGCTGCCTTGGAATGCCCAGGTGCGGGTCCGGACTTACTATTACGACATCAATGATTATATCCGCACCATCTTCGGTTACCGTCCCAGCCGGGTGGTCTATAACCTGGACCTGGCCACCTTTCGGGGCGTGGAGGTGGAAGGGCAGGTGGGGCTGCCTTATAACCTGGCCGCGTTCGCCAATTACACCTGGCAGCAGACCAGCACCAGTCCGGACCTCTTGAACGGGAATATTCGGGAACTGACGGAACTGCCGGAGCATAAGGCCAATATCGGCCTGAAGTACAAGGCGCCCAACGGCGCCGAAGGCCGGGCCTATGTGCGCCTGGTCTCCAAGCGGTACCAGCCCCAGGTGACGGTGGCGAACAATCAAGCCACGAGCGCCTATTTGCGGCCTCTGAAGGGTTTTTACACCCTTAATCTGGAGGGCCGTTATCCCGTGGGCCAATACCGGGGCATGAAAGGTTTTCTTTATTTCGGCGTGGAAAACCTGACCGGTGAATTCTATGAAGAGGACGCGGGTTATCAGATGCCAACCGCCACCTTCTATGGCGGCGTTCAGCTGCGCTATTGAGGGTAACCTCATCTCTAAAAGGAAAGGATGACCAATGACCAAATTAAGTACCATATTTCTGCTTCTGGTAATCGCTTTAACCTTCGCGTCCGGCCCGGCCCCGGGAGCCGCCTCGGCGGCGCCACCCGGGATGTGCTACGTGGTCAGCACCGGCCCCGCGGGTCCCGAACTCGCCACCCTGAAGGCCATCGACACCATGAAAAACGCGGACCTGGTGTTGTGCTCGCCCCAGACGGCCAAGACCTTCCAGGCTTATTTGCAGGGGAAAAAGGTGCAGGACCCCTGGAAGAAGTTATGGCATTACCAGGGAAAAATCTGGATGAAGGATTTGTCCACCTTCCCACCGGCGGAGCGGCCGAAGATAGTGGCGCAAAAATCCCGGGAGCGGGATGAATTTGTCCAGCAGATGAAGGTTCTTTTAGGCCAAGGGAAAAAGATCGCCCTCCTGGATGGCGGCGACCCCACCATCTTCAGCCGGGCCTTTTGGCTCCTGGAGGGGTTAAGCCCGGAACAGGTGGAGATCATCCCCGGGGTGGGAGCCTACACCGCGTCCATGGCGGCCTTGAAAAAGGCCGCAACCGGCGGCGGCGCCCGCTTCGTGCTGCAGACCGCGCCCTTTGCCTTTTTCGGAAAATCCGACCGCGAGGACCTGGCCCAGGCCCTGTCCCGCTTCCCCGGCACCCTGGTCTTTTACATGGCCCTGGCCCAAATCCAGGACCTGGTAGTCACCTTGAAGAAGTATAACCCCGGCGATCTGCCGGTGGCGGTGGTTTACCATGCCGGTTATCCCCAAAAGCAAAAGGTCGTCAAGGGCACTCTGGACAATATCCTGACCCGGATGGCGCCGGAAAATGAGAAATGGCTGGGGATGATTATTGTGGGCCGGGCCATTACCGGGCCTAATTTCATCTTATCCAAATAAAAACCCGGGAGATTCCGGGTGCCGAGGAGAAATTTTATGAAAAGGAATTATCTTGTCATTTATGGCGCACTGTTAATTTTCCTGTTGTCCGCTTCCGGGACCTGGGCCCATATGTTCTGGCTCAGCGTCAATCAGGAACACCCTAAAGCAGGGGAGCCGGTCCAGGTGGAAATCGGCTTTGGGCATAAATTTCCCCAAGGTGAAGGGATCAAGGCGGAGCGCCTGGGGCCGGTCCGGGTTTGGGCCGGGGATGGCCGGGAGGTGGCCTTGAAAACCATCGCCACCGGCCGCTATGAATTGATCCCCCCGGCGGCCGGGGTTTATCTGGTTTCGGCCCAGGTGGTCCCCGGGTTCGTCACCCGCACCCGGGAAGGCATGAAATTGGGGAATAAAAAAGGGGTCCCGGACGCCAACCACTGTTTTCATTTCGACATGGCCGCCAAAACCTTGCTCACCGTTGGCAAAGCCAAAAAGGGTTTTGACCGGAAAACCAAGACCGTCCTGGAAATCGTGCCTCTGGTCAACCCCGGGTCTCTGAAAGCGGGGGCTTCTTTGCCGATCAAGGTCTTGTTTCAAGGCAAGCCGCTCCGGGGAGCCGCGGTCAAGGTCACTTATGACGGCTGGTCCGACCCCAAAAATCCCTTCGCGGTTACCGGCAAGACCGACGCGAAGGGGGAATTCCGGGTCAACGTAAATAAACCGGGGAGGTGGCTTATTATCGCCTCCCATAAGACCCCGTACCCCAATCAGGAGGAGTGTGACGAAAATATGTACTCCGCCAGCCTTACTTTTACCGCCAGGTGAGCCATGGGCAAAGCCGTGAGCGTCAGCCCCCAGGAAATTCCGGCCCCGGACCGCCGCCGGCAGTTGAGCCTCTTTTCCGCCACCGTCCTGGTGGTGGCCAATATGGTGGGGACCGGCATCTTCACCACTTCGGGGTTTATTATCCAGGCCCTGGGCAACCCCTGGGCCATGCTGGGGTGTTGGGCGGTGGGGGGGCTCTTTGCCTTGACCGGCGCCCTGTGCTACGGGGAGCTGGGAGCCCGGTTCCCCCAGGCCGGAGGGGAATACGTCTTCCTCAGGGAAAGTTTCGGGGAATTGCCCGCGTTTCTCTCC
>JAQTXE010000014.1 GCA_028688935.1 Syntrophales bacterium | reverse complement strand
TCATGTTGAAAACAGAAGGCCAGGTAATAACGGGCCTCCGGAGCCTTGGAGCCCCGGGGTTGGGCCTTCAGATACTTGGCGAACAGGTTCCGGGCCGGAGCGTATTTTTTCTTCTGATAGAAGCGGTAGCCATCCACATAGAGCTTTTCCTGCCCCTTGGAGGGAGCGGGGTAGCCGGCAGGGGCGCCTGGGGCTTTGTAGCGGGCACGCTCCGCCTCCCGGCGGGAGGGAGCCGGGGGCGGCGGCTGCTGGCCTTCCATTTCCGCCAGACGGGTCTCCAATTGCTGGACCCGGGCTTGCAGGTCCTGAACCTGCTGGTCCAAAGATGGGGCGGGGGCCGGAGCCGGAGCAGCCTGGCCCGCCGGGGCGTCGCCGCCTGCCGGGGCGCCTGCCGGGGGTGGAGTCATGGGTTTGCTCCTGGCCGGGTAATAAGCGTAAGGATCACAGGCCGCCAAAGAACAGCATACTGCCAGCACCACCAGATAGCACTTCCAGCTTCCTTGCCTCATTTTTTTTCCTCCTGGGGACAAAGCAGCGCTCCTCCCCCGTTCCTCTTCCCCCACGGCTTTTTCAGTCCAAACCAGGTTGATTCTGCGGCTCTTTTCCGGCGGTTGATCAGTCTATTTAAATATTTCATCATATTATCATTTTGCGCCGCTTGTCAAGAATCGCGGGCTGGCGCTTCTTCCCGGTCCGGCAAGGAAAAATCACCAAAAGCTGCACCTGGTTTTTACCGGTGGGAAGATGGTCAGAAATCAGGAAGGGGGGGCACCCCGGTATTACCTACCGGGCCCCGGGCAAGCCACTGCCATAAAAGTCAGGCCAGGGCCAGGCGATGGGGACAAGGGGCGGAAAACGTGTGGCGCCGTTCGTCTCACCATGTAAACCAGAGGGAATTCAGCCGCGCCGCGGCATATACCAGGGAAAACCCCAAAAGATGCACCAGCCACCAGCGGAAGGAAAGAAAGTGCCAGCCGTCCTTCATTTTCCTCTCTCCTTATTTTGAAAGATAGGAACAAATTTCCGGTTGGCAAGTACTACGGCAGATGCGGCCCAATCACCTCTAGTTAATAATAACTTGTTTTATCAACATGTTACCCTGACTTGCCACCGGGGCCTTTTCCAGATAAGATGCAATAAAAAGACCAAACCAGAGGATCGGGAAAAGGCCTTGTCCTTTTCTTAAGCCTCGCTGCACCCAAGCTCCCTTGAAGAGACAAACTATGGCGCCTTCTGAGTTTATCCACCTGCATGTACATACCGCCTACAGTCTGCTGGACGGCGCAGTGCGCGTTCCCGATCTGCTGAAACGCGCCGCGGCCCTGGAAATGCCGGCGGTGGCCATTACCGATCACGGCTCTCTGTTCGGGGTGCTGGATTTCTACCAGAAGGCCAAGGCCGCGGGTATTAAGCCCCTGTTGGGCTGCGAGGTCTACGTGGCCCCCCACAGCCGCCATGACCGCAAGGCCGGGAAGGGTGACAACCACCATCTGGTGCTCCTGGCCATGGACCGCCAGGGCTACCAAAACCTGATCCAGTTGGTCACCAAGGCGCACCTGGAGGGTTTTTATTACCGGCCCCGGGTGGATAAAGAGCTGCTCCAGGAACTCAACGGCGGCCTCATCGCCCTATCGTCTTGTCTCCATGGGGAGGTGGCCCGGCATCTGTCCGCCGGCGATATTAAAGGCGCAGAAGCCGCAGCCCGGGAATATGGGGAAATCTTTCCGGATCGTTTTTACCTGGAGGCCCAGGCCAATAACCTGCCGGAGCAGATCAAGGTCAACGAGGCGCTGCTGGAGCTGGCCCCCCGCTGGAATTTACCCCTGGTGGCCACCAATGACGTGCATTATCTCAAGCCGGAGGACGCTAAGGCCCATGATGTGCTGCTGTGCATCCAGACCGGCAAAACCGTGAACGCCTCCGGCCGCATGCAGTTCAGCACGGACCAGCTTTACTTTAAAACCCCGGAGGAAATGGCCCAATCCCTGCCCTATCCGGCCTTGCTGGCCGCGTCCGGGGAAATCGCCTCCCGCTGCGACGTCACCCTGGACCTGGGCACCCTTCACTTTCCTGTCTATCCTGGGGTCAAGGGAGAGTCCGCCACCGAGATGTTGACCCGCCAGGCTAAGGAAGGGCTGGAGGCTAAACTTGAGGCCACGGCGAATCACGGTAAACGCTCTCCCCAGGATTACCGGCAGCGCCTGGATTATGAACTGGGCGTCCTGGTGAAGATGGGCTTTGCCGATTATTTCCTGGTGGTGGCCGATATCATTAACCACGCGCGCCAGCGCAAGATTCCCGTGGGGCCGGGCCGGGGCTCCGCGGCCGGCAGCCTGGTGGCCTACGCCTTGGGGATCACCGATCTGGACCCCCTGGCCTACGGTCTCATCTTTGAACGCTTCCTTAACCCGGAGAGAGTCAGCCCCCCTGATATTGACGTCGATTTTTGCTTTGAGCGCCGGGGGGAGATCATCGATTACGTCATCCATTCCTATCACCGGGAAAACGTGGCCCATATCACCACCTTCGGCAGCATGAAGACCCGCCAGGTCATCCGGGACGTGGGCCGGGCCTTGGAAGTGCCTTACGCCGAAGTGGACAAGATCGCCAAACTGGTGCCGGAAAAGCTGAACATCACCTTGGAGCAATCTCTGCAGATGGAGCCCCGGCTCCGGGAACTGCGGGACACCAACCCCGCGGTCCAGGAGGTCCTGACCATCGCCGCCACCCTGGAGGGCCTGCCCCGCCACGCCTCCACCCACGCCTCGGCGGTGGTCATCGCCGATAAGCCCCTGGTGGAGTATTTGCCCATCTACAAAGGCAACAAAGGGGAACTGGTCACCCAGTTCGATATGAAGGGGGTGGAGAAAGTCGGACTGGTGAAGTTCGATTTCCTGGGCCTGCGCACCCTCACGGTCATTGATAAAGCAGTGCGCCTCATCCGCCGCAGCCACCAACCGGAATTCGACATCCGGGCCATTCCCCTGGATGACCCGGAGACCTTCGCCCTGCTCCAGTCCGGCAACGCCGCCGGGGTCTTCCAGTTGGAGAGCGCGGGCATGCGGGCCCTGATGGTGCGCCTCAGACCTTCCACCTTCGAGGACATTATCGCCCTGGTGGCTTTATATCGCCCGGGGCCCATGGAAAGCGGCATGCACGACGACTACGTGCGCCGCAAGCACGGGGAACAGTCGGTCACCTACCTGCTGCCCCAACTGGAGCCCATCCTCCGAGAGACCTACGGCATCATCCTCTACCAGGAACAGGTGATGCAGATCGCCGCGGCCATCTCCGGCTATTCCCTGGCCGAGGCGGATATTCTGAGGAGGGCCATGGGCAAGAAAGATCCGGTGGTCTTCGCGGCCCAAAGGGAGCGTTTCGTCTCCGGAGCCAAGCCCAAGGGCATCCCCCAGGACAAGGCCACGGCCCTCTTTAATCTCATCGAAAAGTTCGCGGGTTACGGCTTCAACAAGTCCCACAGCGCCGCCTACGCCCTCATCGCCTATCAGACCGCCTACCTCAAGGCCCATTACCCCCTGGAGTTTTTGGCCGCGCTGTTAAACAGCGAAATCAACCAGACCACCTCCCTGGCCAAACACATCATGGAGGCCCGGGAACAGGGGATTCAACTGCTGCCCCCGGATATCAACCGCAGCGACCGGGATTTCACCGTGGAGGACGGCAAGGTCCGCTTCGGCCTTTCCGGGGTGAAAAACGTGGGCGTGGGGGCCATCCTGGATATGCTGGAGGCCCGGAAGGCCGGCCCCTTCACCGGTTTTGGGGATCTCTTGGCCCGGGCCAACCTCACCAAGGTCAATAAAAAAGTCCTGGAAGCCTTGATCCAGGCCGGGGCCTTCGATTCCCTGGGGCTCCAGCGGGCCCGGCTCTGGGAGGGCCTGGAAGGGGCCCTGGAAAAGTCCCAAAACCTGAAACGCTTGCAAGATGCCAAACAGATGTCCATGTTCGGGGACTTGCCCGCGTCCGGCGACGACGATTGGCTGCCGGAAGTCCCTGACTGGGAGGAGTCCGTAAAACTGTCCCGGGAAAAAGAAGCCCTGGGGGTCTATCTCACCGGCCACCCCCTGGACGCCTACCGGGGCCTCCTGAGATCCCTGGCCCAGGTCACCACCGCCGACCTGGCGGACCTTCCCGACTCCCAGGAGGTGGCCCTGGGCGTGGTCATCACCCGGGTCCAGGAAAAGGTCAGCAAAAAAGGGGGGCGGATAGCCATCCTCACCGTGGAGGACCTGGCCGGGTCCGTAGAAGTTTTGGTGTTCGGGGAACTCCACGACCGGGTGGCGCCTTATTTACACCGGCCCAGCCTGGCTTTATGGCTTAAAGGCAATTTGATCCAGGAAGAAAAAGGCCCCAAACTGGTGGCCCAGGAAATTTCGCCCCTGGAAAGCGTCCTACCCCGCTGGCCGGAAAAACTGGATTTCCGGCTGCAAAGCCGCACCCTTACCCGGGAACTGCTCCTGGCCCTAAAGGACATCCTCTCCCGCCACCCGGGACCGGTCCCCGCGTTCCTGCACTTCCTGGCGCCCCATAACGGCGACACGGTCCTGGCCCTGCCCCCGGAACTGCACCTCACCCCCTCGCCCCAACTGGCGGAGGAGGTGAACCGGCTTTTGGGTTATCCGGCGTTGAGCCTGTAGGAGGGGTAGCTGTCAGCTTTCAGCGATCAGCCATCAGCAAAAGACGCGGGCGGAAATCTGCATATCAGCGTATATCTGAGCGCATGGCGGTTAATTATTGGCTGCCGGTGCACACCGATCATCTCCGATGCGCTACGGTAGTCTATCAGGCCACTATCCCCATTGGAAGAAAAGCCATTCCCTAATGGTCTACCGCGCGACGTGCTTGCGCAGGAAGTTCCGCATCAAATCTGCTATCGTGCCGCCGTCCTCCTCCAGAGCGAAGTGTCCGGTGTCGAGCAGGTGAAACTCCAGGTTTTTCAGATCTCGTTTGTATGGCTCAGCCCCGGCCGCAGGGAAGATTTGATCATTCTTCCCCCAAACGATGAGCGTCGGCGGCTGGTGTTGGCGGAAGTAAGCCTGCCACTTCGGGTAAAGCGGCGGGTTGCTGCCGTAGCTGTAAAACAGAGATAGTTGGATCTCGGTGTTCCCCGGCCGGTCGAGCAGCGGCTGGTCAATGTTCCAGTTGTCGGGGCTGATCGCTTCTTTGTCCCTGACACCGTGGGTGTATTGCCAGATAGTGGCTTCGCGGGTGAGAAAGCCGCGCAACGGCTCCGCGCGTTCCGCGGTTTTTTCCTGCCAGTAAGCCTTAATCGGCTTCCAAAAGTCGTTGTCGATGCCCTCGTCGTAGGCGTTGCCATTTTGCACTACAAGCGCCTGTATGCGCTCCGGGTGCTTTGCAGCCAAGCGGTAACCGACGGGGGCGCCATAGTCTTGAACGTACAGCGTATATTTCTTCAACTCGACTTTATCCGTGAATTTTTCGATCACCTCTGCCAGATGGTCGAAGGTGTACTCGAACCGGTCCACGGCGGGCATCGTGCTGTTCCCGTAGCCGGGGTAATCCGGAGCAACCAGGCGGAATTCGCCGGCCAGGGCTGGGATCAGGTTTCGGAACATGTGCGAGCTAGTGGGGAAGCCATGGAGCAGAAGCACTACGCGAGCATCCGGCGGTCCCGCCTCCCGGAAGAAAATATCCAGGCCGTCGATCTTCACGGTCCGGTAGGCCATTTTGGCTGCGGCGCCCGCCCCTCCGGGAGGATTGTTCCGCGTTTTCATATCTGACCTCCAGAGTATTGATTTGTATTGCCCCGATTCCTTGCCATGTAGGTCTTGAGAAGCGCTGGCAGAACAGCATTGACCAAGGTCTTTAAGAGAACAGGACACGGGGAATGCTTGTAAGATAGATACTGTGGATTATCGAGTCAAGAAGTTGGCAAGCGGCGGGATGGTCTTAGGAAATTCGGCACTCTCTTCTAAAACCCCTGAGAGGATAACGGCTATCTGCCAGGTGAAGCGGAGCACGCCTTTGCGCCTCTGCCTTTGCGTGAGAATTTTTTTCGGCAATCATAGGGCGGGAGAGTGAAACGTATTCCGCCTTCATCAATGGTGGCATAAATGAAAGGCGGGATGCGCTGCACTTCCCGCTACGGCCTATCCCTGGCAGCGGTGGCGGATGCTTTCTCCCTCGACCATATAGACCACCTGTTCGGCGATATTGGTGGCGTGGTCGCCCACCCGCTCCAGGTTACGCACGATATTAATCTGGCTCTGGCTGGGTACAATGGCCCTCGGGGCCTCGGCCATCTCCAGGAGCAGATCCTGGATAATGGCCTGGTCCAGGGCATCTATGTCATCATCCGCCAGGCAGACCTGCCGGGCCAGGTGAGCATTGCTCCGAGAATAGGCCTCCAGACTATGGCGTATCATTTCCTGAACGCTTTGGGCCATGAACTCCAGTTGGGGATGATAGGCCCGGGGGGGTAATTGCGTCAGGGTGAGCACCTCTTCGGCGATGTTGGTGGCAGAGTCGCCGATGCGTTCCAGTTCGATAATGATCCGAGCCACGGCCATGAGTTTTCGCAAATCCCCGGCTACGGGTTGGAATAAGGCGATGAGGTGGACGCATTCCCGGTCAATGGCCTCCTCCAGACTGTTGACCGCAACGTCTCCGACGATCACCTCGCGGGCCAGTTCCCTGTCACGCCACAGCACGGCCCGGACGCTCTTCTCCAGCGCCATAGCCGCCAAATGGGCCAACTCCATGAGTCTGTTCTGCAAGGCCATAAGTTCCTGTAAAAATCTGGCCTTGCCCCGAAATTTTTCTTCCATTTCAGAAGCCATACCGCATCCTCGGCTTTCCCGGGCAAAATCGGTGGTTAGGGACCTAGCTTGAGACATCTGCGAAAGCCCCCGCACTTGTAATTCTGAGGGGTGCGACTGAAGAATCTCGTAAGTAGTTGAACATACAAGTTTCTTCCCTCCGTTTCGCTCCCTTCAAAATGACAGAAAGGGGAATTTCACTGAGATCTTATCTTACGATTATTGAACCTGAAACATTTTTAAAGGCAACCCTTCTCGTGGGATTCAGAATAACTTAAAACTTCCTAAAAGGTCAATTTTCCCCAGGAGTTTAGCCTGCCGATAATTTCAAACATAGACCACCTTCGGGAGGCTTTCAAGGCAGCCCGGCGTGGGTTGAAGGAGATTCGAGATGATGAAGACACAATGCTCCAATTGACTCGGTCCCAGGTTTTAGCGCCTTCCCCCGGTCACTTTTAATCTCCAAGGAGAATTCCAGGCCCGTGAAGCCTATGGTTCCGGTCTCTGCCAAGACCGAACCATTCGGGCGTTGAGGAGGCGTCGCTTCTGTCAGGTTTTTTTACAGTTCGTAAAACCTGGGTCTGTTTAGGGGTGAGGGAAGAAGCCCGGAATGCAAGACGGGTCCAGTGGCTCGCCCCGCCAGGCCCCTCGCCCACTCCCGCAAAATGTCTCTTTCTTAAAAATCCAATATGTTGGTATAATTATTGAAATGTTTAGTCTTGCGGGAATTGTGCGCGAGCGCTGAGATAAGGTGCCTAAAGACGCTTAATTCATGGTTTCCCGCTAAAGGCCGATTCCGGGAAAGAGCAACGTGTCCGGGGCTGCGTCCCCGTTGCCCGTAGGAGCAAAATCAACGACATGTGGAAGGGTCTCAGTTTACGAGCCCGCATCTTGACGCTGCTGGCGGCCCTGATCAGCACCACCCTGGCGGGGGGACTGGTCACCTTGTGGCACAATGAGGCCATGGATTCCTTGCTGGCCTCCCTGGTGGAACAGAACATGGCTTCCTTCCAGGCCGCGGAGGAATTGGAGAACTCTCTGTTGCGGCAGAAGGGTTTTCTGACCTATTATTTCCTGGACGGCAACCCGAAGTGGCTCAAGGAAATCGACAAGAATAACCTGGACTTCAACATCTGGCTTAAGAAAGCCCGGAAATCGGCCTCCACTGCGCCTATGGAGGAAATCTTAGGGGAAATCGACGGGGACTATCAGCAATACCTCAAAGCGCGCCAGTATGTGATCGATTTATACCGGGAAGGCAAGAAGAGCGAAGGGGCCAGGCTGCATTGGCAGGTGCGAGGCCAGTATGTGAACCTGCTGGATCTCTGTGCCCGCTACAAGTTAATGCACGAATACGCCATCTCCCGGGCGCGCACCGAAAGCCAGGCCCGGGCGCGCTTCATTAACGCCTTCGCCCTGGTGGCCATACTGGCGGTGGGCATTTTGGGCGTGTTGCTGGCCTATATTTTGCTCAAACAGATTCTGGGCCCCATCCGGCAGCTGGCCCGGGAAACCGCGCCGGCCCATCCCAGCTCCCAGGCGCCGAATGAGGTCACCGCCCTGAGCCACCGCGTCCATAGCCTCATGGAAGACATGGGCCAGGCCCAGATAGAACTGGAGCGGAGCCAAGAGCACCTGGCCCAGGCGGAAAAGTGGGTCTTGGTGGGGAAACTGGCCGCCGGCGCAGCCCACAGCATCCGCAATCCCTTGACTTCCGTGAAGATGCGCCTCTGGTCCATGAACCGTTCCGTGGACTTGAATGTCCCCGAGAGGGAAGACCTGGAGGCCATTTCCGAAGAGATTCGGCACATAGACACAATTGTCAGCAATTTTCTCCAGTTTTCCCGGCCCCAAAAGCTCATGAAGGAAAAGATCAGCCCCTCGGAAGTGGTGGACCAGGCCCTGAAGATCATGAAGAATCGCCTGCATCTCTATGGCGTGCAGGTGAAACTTGACCGCCGGGACCGCCTGCCGGAGATCATGGCCGATTCCGAGCAACTACGGGAGGTCCTGGTCAACCTGATGGTCAACGCCTGTGAAGCCATGGTGGGAGGGGGCGAACTCACCATTCAGGAAGAGGAAGGAGACGATGCGGAATTGGGGCGGGTGGCCATCCTCAAGGTCACGGATACCGGCCCGGGTATTGCCCCAGCCATTCAGGACCAGGTGTTCCACCCCTTTTTCAGCACCAAGGAGGAAGGCACCGGCCTGGGCTTGGCCATCGCCAACCGCATCGTCAAAGACCACGGCGGCAGGCTGGAACTCCACTCCCGGGAAGGCCGGGGGGCCACCTTTATTATCACCTTGCCATTTCTAAAGGATCAGGCATGGGCCACATCTTAATCGTCGACGATGATCCGCAGCTGCGCCAGAGCTTTGAAAAGCTTCTCACCGCCGAAGGCCACCGGGTAAGGACTGCACCCACCGGGGAAGCGGCCCTGGAGATGGTTAAGGCCGCGGCCCCCGACCTGGTGATCATGGACGTGCGCTTACCCGGTAAGAGCGGCCTGGAAACCTTCCGGGCCATGCATGAGACCGATCCCAAGCTGCCGGTGATCATCATGACCGCCTACGGCACCACCGAGACCGCCATTGAAGCCACCAAGCTGGGGGCCTTCGAATACGTGCTCAAGCCCTTCGATATTCCCGACATCCTGGCCCTGATCGCCCAGGCCCTGGACGCGGGGCGCTTCATGCGTTCCCGGGTGGAGATGAACGTGCCCCCGGACGCCACCTCCGGGGACGCCATCATCGGCAACAGCAAACCCATGCAGGAGGTCTACAAGGCCATCGGCCGGGTGGCGGCCACCGACGCCACCGTGCTCATCCGGGGCGAATCCGGCACCGGCAAAGAACTGGCGGCCCGGGCCATTTACCAGCACAGCCTCCGGGCCGACAAACCCTTCCTGGTGATCAATTGCGTGGCCATCCCTGAGACCTTGCTGGAGAGCGAACTCTTCGGCTACGAGAAAGGCGCGTTCACCGGTGCGGTCAATCGCCGGGTGGGAAAATTCGAACAGGCCCACGGCGGCACCGTCTTCCTGGATGAAATCGGGGACATGCCCTTCAGCATCCAATCCAAGATCCTCAGGCTGCTCCAGGAAAAGAGCATCGAACGCCTGGGAGGACGGGAACCCATCCCTGTGGACGTGCGCATCCTGGCGGCCACCAACCGGGACCTGGAGGCCGCCCTGGCCGCGGGCCGCTTCCGGGAGGACCTTTATTACCGCCTGAAAGTGGTCACCCTCTGGCTGCCTCCCTTAAGGTCCCGGGTGGCTGATATTTCCCTGCTGGCTGAATACTTCCTGGCCCGCTTCGCCCGGGAGATGGACCTCCCCAACCCCGGCATGACCCTGGAGGCCAAGGCCATGCTCAATAACCACCAATGGCCCGGCAACGTCCGGGAGCTGGCCAATGCCATGCAAAAAGCCTTGATCTTCAGCCGGGGCTATCCCATCCACCCCGAGGATATCTCCCGGGCCATCGGCAGGGAAGGCGCGCCCCCCCGGGCCGACGACGACCTCACCCGGGAAAGCATTCGCCAGTGGGTGCGCCAGGCGCTCCTGGCCGGCGCCGGAGACAATTTGTTTGAAGCCTTTATGGACCGCTTTGCGGCCCTGGTGGTCAGCGAGGCCCTGGACCTGACCGCCGGCAACCGCACCCGGGCCGCCAAACTCCTGGGAATTTCCCGGCCCACCCTGCTCTCCAAGATCGATAGATACCACCTGAAAGTGGAGACCTCCATCAAGAGCGACCAGGGCTGAACCCTGTTTAAACCACCTCACTCCCCCAAATCCCTCCCCGGGGATGCAGAAGCCGCCCTGGCAGTGGTCCAGTGGCCGGAAAAACCTGGGGCCGCCAGACAGACAAAATAGCAGCTGACGGCTGGGATTCTTTTACGAAATGTAAAAAAAATCGACACTCCCTTCTTAGCCAATTGTCTGGTCGTTGGCTGATCATGCTTATTTTCCTGGGACTTAGACTCCTCCGCCCTCATCGTCTGTTTGGCACGGCCATTGCTTTTAAGGGTCGATAACAGGGGTAAAGTCCGTGAATTCTCCAGGCAAAATCCTCATTGCGGACCGCAATCGTCATGTACGGGAATTTCTGCGGCGGGAACTCCAGGCCGAGGGCTACCAGGTGGAGGTGGCCCGGGATGGCCGGGACGTCCTCAATATCCTCCACGGCCATAATTCCCCGGACCTCCTGATTCTGGACCTGGAGTTACCTTACGTCACCGAACTTAAGGTTTTGGAACTGCTGCATGAACAGCTACCTTCGCTGCCGGTGGTCATTCACTCCTTCCCGCCGGAATCCGAACGACATTTGCCTGAAGCCGCGGTTTTTCTGGAGAAAAAAGAGGACACCGACCTCCTGAAAGAGGTGGTGGCCGAACTTCTCGGAGGCCATGATCTCTACCCTCCCAGGACCGCTCAAGATTAAAGGGGGGTAAAAAAATAAAATTTCATTGGTTAACAGGTTCCCTATCCCACCTAACCATCATTCATCGCTGTTTAGAGGAGACATCATATGCTGAGTGGATACACCGTATTGATGCTGGCTGATGATTCTCAACCTTACCGGCATTTGGGATGGGTTTTGAAACATAAGGGTTGCCGGGTTCTGACGGTGGAGTCTGAGGACATCCGGAATGCGGCCCCCTTTGTCCGGGAGTTTGACCTGATCCTGGCCCGGATCAATCAGGAGGGCGGAAAAGAATTGGCGTTTCTGAAGCAAGTCAAAGATCTCCACCCTCGGATCAAGATGATTTTGTGCAGTCAGGATGGCGAAACGGCTTTTCCCTTTGAAGCTTACCAGTTGGAAGTCGATGATTATCTCTTGATGCCCTGCCGGTTGACGGACCTCTGGCGGCGGGTGGTGGCCTGCCTTAAAAAAATCTCCGGCAAAGCCAGCTGGTTGGCGGCCGGGAACTGGCAGGCTCCCTCAAACCGGATTCTCTTGGAGAAATGCCAGCGAGTTTTTCAATTTATCCAATATAATCTGGATTCTTCTACGGCGGCCCTGCAACCCGTGATAGATACTCCTGCCTCCGGTCTGGATCAGAAATTGCTGGGCAAGCTTCACGAAGTCTCCGCCCGGCTGGAGGTCTTACAGGAGATGACGGAGGGTTTTATGCGGAGTATTTCCGGGATGAACCCTCTGCTCTGGGCCATCCCCCTTGAAGGCTCCGGACGGCTTTCCGCGCACCCTGGTTAAATCGCTCTTGAGGAAGCCATAATTTGCTGCCATCCCCCCCAGTCAGCCCGGGCCTCTTGAAAAGCACGGATTATTTCCCATTTATTTTTTCGCAGTACTCTGCTATGCCAGACCTATCAGGCCAGTCAATTTTTAGGAAATGGTGATGTAGATGGGGAACTTATGGGACTTGCAGATGATGTTCGGGAAACTGGCCCTGGCCGCCATCATCGGCGCGGCCATCGGCTTTGAGAGGGAAACCCACGGCCAGGCCGCGGGCCTGCGCACCAATATCCTGGTTTGCGTCGGGTCCTGCCTGTTGATGATGCTCTCTTTGCACATGGAGTCCCTCTACCGCCACCTGGACCAGACCCATTCGGTGGTGCGCCTGGACCCGGCCCGGATCGCCTCCTATGCCATCGCCTCCATGGGTTTCCTCGGCGCAGGCGCCATCATCACCGGCAGGGGGACCGTCAGGGGCCTGACCACCGCGGCCAGCCTCTGGATTGTCACCGGTATGGGCCTGGCGGTGGGCGCGGGTTATATCTTACCTGCGGTTTTCAGTATGGCCATCAGCCTCTTGATCCTTTATGGATTCCGCCGTATCAAGCCCGTCTTCTCCCGGGATGAGCACACCATTCTTACTTTAAAGTATGACAAAATGGATAAGCCCCTGGACCAGATTAAAGCGATCCTCAATGATTACGCGATCTCCATCCAATTCGTTAACTATAGAGTAGAATTTCCTTCGGAAGCGGTAACCTATCGGCTACGCCTGCAAAGCAAGGAAAATAAACCCTGGGGGCAGATCGTCAAAAGACTTTCTGAAAGCCAGGGGCTGCAAGCAATCACCTGGGAAGAAGGCGAAGTGCCTTAAAAAATATTTTTCCTTTGCGTCTTGGCGTGAGCTATAATCCGTTAATCCCGCCTGTTCCCCCGAAAAAAAATCGGCTTGTATTGATTTTTCCAATCCCGTGCCTACTTTTTAGCCAAAGACCATTGAGCCATTGCGGCAACCATAGCTACAAGGAGAACCATTATGTCTTGTGTGGAAAAAATTAAACACGGCTATCGGGTGGACGGTTTGGACCTGCTCCGGGCCAACTGCGGCTGCGGCGGCCTCACAGGGCCCGGGGGCGCGGGAACAGGGGATTGCTGCTTTACTTTCTCCCAGGTCAAAAGTGAGGGAGATAAAGTCACTTATTTCGGCAAACACACCACCCCCAACACCACCAACAATTATGAATGGGGCTATCGGGTAAAAAAAGACGGCCACGAAGTGGACGTAAAGGTGCTGGACACCCGGGGGCCCAAGAACTTCAAGTTTGGCGGCATTGAACCCCCGCCCCTGTCGGCCTTTACGGCCAAGGGCTGGAAAGTGGTGGACCAATATGAGCGGCCCGTCGAGGGTACCGGCGAGCCGCTGCCGGAGTGGTGCGCCAGCGCGGAGTCGGCCTGTGAGCGGCCGCTGGTGGAAAAGGAAACGGGCAAAGGCGATAAGAAGTAGTTCAGAACCCTGCGGCGTCAAAAAATCAAGGGAATCCGTGGTCTGTTTACTCTAGGGCTTCCCTAAGGCATTCAGAAAAACCTAAGAGTTTCTTTCCCCCGGCAGACCGGCCCCAACCACCGGCAAGACCGTAGCGGGAGGGGCTTTCGGGGTCATCGGCCTCCTGCCGGTGACCCCGGGAGTATTTTATCTCCAAATCTTGAGGCATACACCTCCGTCGCTTTCCCCTGCCACCCTTGACAAACCCTTCCGGGCGATGGCAAATTGCCCAAAAAAATTGAAACGAGCTCTTCATGAAAAGCTACCGTCAAGAACTCTGGTTCCAGGTCCCCGGCCGCCGGGCCTTCGTCAACATTACGCCCCAGGTGGAGCGCTGCCTGCAAGAAAGCGGCATCACCGAGGGCTTGGTGCTGGTGAATGCCATGCACATTACCGCCTCCGTCTTTATTAACGATGACGAATCCGGTTTGCATCACGACTACGAGGTCTGGTTGGAGAAGCTGGCTCCCCATGCGCCGGTCTCCCAATACCGCCACAACGTGGGGGAAGACAACGCCGACGCTCATATGAAGCGGCAGATCATGGGCCGGGAAGTGGTGGTGGCCGTCACCAACGGCAGGCTGGACTTCGGCACCTGGGAGCAAATTTTTTACGGCGAGTTCGACGGGGGGCGGCGCAAACGGGTGCTGGTGAAGATTATCGGGGAATGAGCCGGAATTAAGGGAAAAAAGAGGGGACAGGTCTTTACCTGTCCCCCGCTTATCAATCGGCCCCGCTTATTTCTTGGCGGCCGGGGCCTTCTCAAACTTGACCCCCTGCTCGCGCATCTTCTTCATGTACTTTTCCGGGTCTTTCTGGAATTGGGCGTCGCAGCCTTTACAACAGAAATAGATCCGCTCGCCCTTATAGTCCACATAGATGTCCTTGTTGATCTTGCCGCTCAATACCGGGCAGGTGGTTTGGACCGGGGGCGCGGCCGCGGCCAGTGCCGGCCCTGCCAGGAATAGGGCCAAAACCAGAGTCAAGATAACCGCTTTGATCATTTTCATCTTCCTTCACCTTTAACTGGAATTGAAATAATTTATATTAAAATAAAATATAATCCTTAGATTGTGGTTTGTAAATTGTATGGACGTAATTTCGCCGCAATTTTGACAGCAAATTTTTCCGCGCCTCTTTTGTAAAGGGAATTTTTCATGGATAATTTTATCAAAATTCTCAGAATCCGAAGAGCTTGATATCGGCGAGCCATTCGCTGGGACTTGGAAATACCAAAGGCAGGGCCATGGCTGACCCTGCCTTTGGTTCTCATCCGGCTGATTAAACTTCCTAAGCCCCCAGACCACTAGTTCCAGGAGACCGAAGCCAAGAAGAAACAGATTTCTCTGTATGGTTATTATCCTTGGCCTTGAGAAGTCCCTCTGCCTTGGGCGGCGGCCAAGGGACCAACTAGCATCCGGGCCTCCTGCTCCAACTGCCTTTTCAGGGCCATAACGTCCCTGATGTAGTGATCCTTGAACCACTTGGCATTGTAGCGCTTTAAGACTTTTTTGGGGGGACGGCCCCGGAGGGCCGCTACGCCCACCCGGATATTGCCGAGGGGGTCAGTCAGCAATTGATAAGGAACCGGACAATACTCGTTGATACCCATAGGGCCCCAGAAGGGGCTGTGCCCGATCCGGTCGCCGTCCCAGCCATTGCCTTCGATCCAAGCTACGGCGGCGGCCAAAAAGGGATTGACATGATAACGCTTGCTGGAGCGCTTGACCTCTGCCCACCAGTGGGACGGCATGACCTGACCGTGCACCACGGGGGGTGGGGCCTGCTCCCACCAGTTCGTGTCAGTTCTGGCGGTTCCCGGCAGGAGGAGCAAGAAAAACATAAGGGCCAAGGAGGCCCGAGCTATCCCAAAATTTTCTCCCTTAAAGGTGTGATAGTGGTCATGGAGATACTGATCTCCTTTTTGTTGAATTTGTTAACTGCTCTAGCCTCTGGAGATCCAGAATCTGTAATGATCCCGGGGGCCCTAGTGGACCTTGGGGCCGGAGGATATGCTTGATAGTCCTGAATCAGGCCTGAGCGAATTTCTGGACAGCCGGCAGCCCGGCATTCCAGACGCCATTCTCTTGGGAGGCAATTTTTTGCCGGGGATAAGGAAGGTCTCTAGGTGTACCGGGGCGGGATTCTGATAGATCTTCAGATTCTGAAGCAGTGTTGGTTAAATATACCTGAAAAGACCTTGGCTGGCAACATCGCGGATACCCGGGCCGGCTCTTGTGGCCGAAAAGCCGCCTGCTTCGAGCATCCAGAAAATCCCGGATTAACCCGTGACCCGCTAGGCCGATACCAGAACGCGATTCAAAATTATCCGCAAGTTTTCCATAGTATAGGGCTTTTGGATAAACCCCGCCAGGCCTTTGCCCACAAACTTCTGAGTCACATCCTGCTCGTTGTAGCCGCTGGAAAGGATCACACAGACGTCCTGACGTAAGTGGCGCAGATCCCTCAGGACTTCATCGCCGCTCATCTCCGGCATGGTGAGGTCCAGGATGACGCAGTCGATCTCTTGCCCGCCGGCCCGGAAGATCTCCAGGGCCTCCCGCCCCCGGGCCGCAGTCAGAACTTTAAAACCCAGGATGGAGAGCATCTTGGTTCCCACCCGGCGCACGTTGTCATCATCATCCACCAGTAAAACGGTCTTGCCGGGAGACAGGGGAACACTAGGTATGGTGATGGGCACTTGGTCTTCCGGCGTCCAGGCTAAGGCCGGCAACAGGATCTTGAAGCTCGTACCTTTACCCGATTCGCTGTAGACTTGGATGGCCCCCTGGTGTCCCCGGATGATGCCCAGAACCACCGCCAGGCCGAGCCCCCGCCCTGTGAATTTGGTGGTAAAAAAGGGATCGAAGATGCGTCGCCGGGTTTCTTCATCCATGCCGGAACCGGTGTCCGTCACTTCCAGGAAAACATACTTGCCGTCCGGCAGTTTGTCGTCCAGGTAACTCTCGGCCAGGTAGGACCGGTCGCACTCCATGACCCCGGTGGTCAACGAGATAACGCCGTTCTGGTCGCCCAGGGCCTCGGAGGCGTTGGTAATCAGGTTCATAATGACCTGGCGCAGTTGGGTGGCATCAGCCTCCACCGCCGGAAGTTCTGAGGCAAAGGAGTAGCGCAGCACAGCCTTCTTGGAGATCGAGACTTCCAGTATCTGGGCCATCTCCCGGACGATCTCCGAGAGGTCGTAGCGGCCGACCACGAACCGGCCCCGGCCGGAGTAGGCCAACATCTGGCGGCAAAGGTCGGCGGCGCGTTGGGAAGCCCGGGCGATCTCTTCGATGCTGGGGCGGGCCGGGGACGTGCGTGAAAGGGAATATAACGCCAGGTCAGCGTTGCCCAAGATGGCCATGAGCAGGTTGTTGAAGTCGTGGGCGATACCGCCGGCGAGGACACCCAGGCTCTCAAGCTTTTGGACTTCCAGCATCTGGGCTTCGAGCTTGCCCCGCTCCTCCTCGGCCTGGCGGCGCTCGGAAATATCCCGGGCGACAAATACCGATCCCAGCAACTCTCCATGCTGGCCTTTTAGAGGCGAAGCGCTCAGCAGGAAATCCTCGCCCAGTTTTTGCTGGAGAAGCTCCTGGATAGACGCCAGGTCATCGCCAGATTCCGGTTGCAGGGTGGACGAGGGGGTTGGCGTCGCAGGCTCATGGAACAGCTCCTGGCACTTCATACCCACGGCCTCCTGAACCTTCACCCCCAGTTTTTCTGCCATGGCCTGGTTGATTTTGACGATGTTATTCTGATCATCAATGATGGCTATAAGTTCGGGGACGGCATCAAAGGTGCGCTCCCAATCATTGCTGGCGCGGCGCAAGGATATCAAGGTTTCTTGTAATTTTTGGGAAATATCCTGGAAGGCCCCGGCCAATTCCCCGATTTCATCACTGCTTCGGATGTCTGCCAACACCTCCTTAATTTTGCGGTCTCCTTCATGTTCTGAGGTTTCCAATAAGAGGACCCCTTGCCGCAACCGGGCCAGGGGTTGGGTTATGCGGCGGACGGCGATGATTCCCACGCAGACCGAGGCGATTACTGCCAAAAAAATGCCGAGCAACATGTTGCGCCGGGCCTGGACTATGGGAGCGTAGGCTTCGCTCTGGAGTTGCTGGGCGCCGATGATCCAGTCGGTCCCAGGAATATGTTTTAAAGACAAGAGCATGGCTATTCCCCGGGAGTTCACCGTTTCGCCGATGCCGGCAAAACCATTGATGGCCGCATCAAACAACCGGTTAACCCCGGGAGGCACATCCCTCTTTAACACCCTGGCATCTTGGGGATGGAGGATCATCAGCCTGGACTTGTCATAGACATAGATATAGCCGGTCTTGCCTATCTTGGTCTTCCGCAAACCTCCCAGGGCGTTGGGAGATAAGATCTGTACCGAGCAGCCCAACATCCCCAAAATCTGATGATGAGAACCGCGCAATAACGCGGTAAAGGTGAGCACCGGTTGGCCGGTGCGTTTCGAGATATAGGGAACCCCGATTATGCCTCGCTGTTCTTTCATGGTCCGCTGGAAGTACTCCCGGAAGGAAACGTCCACGCCTCTTACTTGAGGAAAGGTGGGATAATCCACCCAAATCCGACCGTTTTTATCCAGAATGAACATGCCGTTTTCAAACTTCGGGAAGATCTCCACCAGTTTGCCTAAGCGCTTTTCTAACGTGGGTAGGTCATTTTTTTCCAGAGCTGACACCGGTATGGCCAGGGATGCGACCCGGGCATCCCTTAAGGAATCGTCGAGAAACCGGGCGATGGATTCGGAGGTGGTTTGGGCCACCGCATCTACCCCGGATAAAATCGAGTTCTTGATGGATTGCTGGAGAAATTGAAGGTAAAAAAAACCGGTGACCCCAAGGGCCATAGTAGTAATAATCGCCAGAAGAATAATGGTTTTGGTTCTGAGAGTCATCGTGGTTTACTTGGCGTCTTTCTCTAGTTGAGCTGCTGATGCAGGTTTAAAAGTCTAGCTATGAAACGGCCTTGCACGATTATTTTTTACCAAAATTTTTTATACTAGTTTTTTTATCTAAGTATAGCATAATCGGTGAGAAAATTTCTTTCCCCAGGTTTAGGCCGTATCGGCCCCCCAAATACCAGATACCTCCTTACTGAGCAAACAATTCACCCACAGGGCGGAACCAACTAGTGGTGGTGATGCGGAAGCAAGGCTAAAGCCCCAGGTGCCTGACGCCATCGGCCCTGGCAAAATTCTTGGGCGTCCCTTTTGACCAGGGAGGTGATCACCGGATTGGAGCAAAAAAGATAGTGCTCACGGTTAGGCAGCTACAAAATGCCTGAAGATATCTATTTCCTGGAGTCTCCCGGACCTACTTCAAAGAAACCGGTAAAGGTTGGGCCCGTCGATTTACCGGCCTCTCGATAAACCTCCAAGTCGGCTTCGTAGAGCCTTTTGAAAATCTCACATTTAGAGGGATCGCCAAGATTTTGCTGCAGGCACCTTTCATAAGCTGCTTTAGAATTTTCCAGATCCTGTTTAGCCTTGGCTTGGGCGGTGGTCTCACACCCATTGGCAAAGGCCAGGGCTACTATCAGCATAAAAACTGCTAACCGCGTGTTCATATTTTATCCTGGGGATCGGGGGTTAAAGTCCTGCCACGATAATCCCCCCTCTCCCCCTATTTCTTTTCTTCCTCTCCCCCTGCCAGCAGGCCGGATTTTTTTAAGGCGGCCACACCGCCCTGGAGGTTGACGGCGTTACAGAGGCCCGCGGTCTCTAGTTGGCGCAGGGCTTCGTAGGAACGGACGCCGGAGTTACAGACCACGAAGAGGCGTTTATCCGCGGGGATTTCGGCGAAGCGGTCTTTCAGGGTCTCCTGGGGGATGTTGAGCCAGCGCTCCCCGAAAAGGTCCACATAGGGCGCGGCGTTCTGCGCTCCCCGGACATCCAGGCAAATGGTATCCTCGGGCTGGTCAGTGAGGAAGCATTTTTCGAATTCGGCCACGTCCGTAGTGCGGTTATAACCGTCCAGGATGTTTTCCGCCGTATTGGCCACGGCGTTGACGATATCCATGGCCGCGGCAAAAGGCGGCGCGTAGGCCACCTCCAGGTTGGAGAGGTCCTCCAGGGTGGCCCGCCGGGGGAGAAGGGCGGCAATGCTGTTAATCCGCCCCACCAGGGCGTCGCCGTTGGCCCCCAGGCCCTGGACCCCCAGGAGGCGCCGGGTTTTCTTCTCCACCACCAGATCCAGATACATCAGGTCCTGGCCGGGGTAGAAATGGGCCCGGTCCGCCTGGATCACCAGGGCGGAGATGGCGTCCAGGCCCTCCCTTCGGGCCGCGGTGAGGCTCAAGCCGGTGGCGGCCACGGCCATATCGAAGGTCTTCAGGGTGAAGCTCCCCACAATGCCCGGGAAGGTGGCGGCCCCTCCGGCCAGGTTGGTGCCGATGACCCGGCCCTGGCGGTTGGCCAGGGAGCCCGAAGGGAAATGGACCCTTTTGCCGGTAAGGAGATGAATATTCTCAATACAATCGCCGCCCGCATAGATATCCGGGTCGGAGGTCTGGAGCCGCTGGTTGACCACCACGCCCCCGGAAGGACCGGCCAGCAGCCCTGAGTCCCTCGCCAGTTGAGAGTTGGGGGCCACCCCCAGGGCGGTAATTACCAGGTCCGCGTCCAGGGTGCGGCCAGCGGTCACCACCTCAAGGGCATAATCCCCCCGGCCAGCGCGGATTTCCTTAACGGTTTCCTGGAGATGCACGGTAATTTCATGGCCTTCCAGGTTTGTTAAAACCATGCGGGCCAACCCCGGGTCCAGCACCCCGGGGAGCACCTGGGGGGCGATTTCCACCAGGGTGGTCTCCACGCCCCAGAGGTCGCTCAGGGCCTCCGCCATTTCTAGGCCCACGGCACCGGCGCCGATAATCACCGCTTTTCCCACCTGGCCTTGAGAGATCTGCTCCCGCACCACCAGGGCGTCATTGAGGTTGGCGACCCGCAGCACCTGGGGGAGATCGCCGCCGGGGACGGTAAGCCGCCTGGGGTGGCTGCCGGTGGCCAGGACCAGCTTATCATATGGCAAGTCCTCCTCCTGACCATTATCCAGGTGATGCACTTTAACCGTCTTGCTCTCTCGGTCCACCGCCAGGGCCCGGGTGCGGGTCATGACCCGCACGTCCTTGGCCTTTTCAAAAAACTCCGGGGTGCGTTCCATATGGAAGCTGGTGCTCATCAACTCCTTGATATCACTAAGGTCTCCGGAGATATAATAAGGGATACCGCAACCGCCGTAGGAGATATACTCGCCTTGATCCACCATGGTGACTTGAAAATCCGGGCGCAGCCTTTTTAAGCGACAGGCCACCTTGGGGCCCAGGGCCACCGCGCCGATGATAACCACCCGTTGTTGGTCCATAGGGTTTCCTCAGGAAAAATTCAGGGTTAGGCCTCACGCCAAGACGCAAAGGCGCAAAGTAAGATGCAGAATATATTCATAATTTGAGGCTGAACCAAAGGTCCAGGAACTCCTGCCTAAAAAAGAGGCTCCTAATTTTTCTAGAAAGTATATTGCAAGGTCAAGAGGGGAGCATAATGATAAGGGACATTTTTCCCGGCCACGTCCACGGCCAGGCCCCCGGCGAAACTCCAATGCTCATTTAAATTATACTCCCAGCCCACCACCAGGCCCATAAGGGCCTGGGCCGCCAATCGGGATTGGGGACCCAGGAGGTTGCCCCCCTGCCAGTTGCCGTAAAACTCCAACAGCAGCGACCATTTCTCCGTAAGTATCCACTGGGCGCACACGTTTAAAGTCACCAGGTCCCGCTCATGAATCCGTTCGCCGTCCACCGTGGCGGTGGTGGGCATGGTGTACCACAGGTTGGCATAAAGATAAATGGGACGCAACCATTTGGAGAGATTGAGCCCGGGAGTGAACTTATAGGCGCCGCTTCCCAAAAGGTCGGTCCCAAGTTTGGCGGGATTGAGGCGGCGGTGGTGGCCGGTGGGGAAGCCGAAACCTGCAAACGCGGTGCAGGTGGGGAGCAGCGCGGTCTCTTCCTGGAACTGGTATTTGATAGCCAGGGTGGTATCCCCCAGGCCGCCGAAGTTCGCGGAGCCCACCCCCGGGGAGGTAGGCAATTCTGCGCTCCGGGCCCAGTTATGCAGGTACGGCACTAACAGCCACATCTCCACGTTGGGGGCAAGGCCGTAGGTGAAGATCATGGGCAGTTGCAGGGAGTAGAAATCGCCGTGGCTGCTGACCCGGCGCCAGTTGGGGGAAAACTGTCCGCCCTGAAAGTTGAAGGCGGCCAGGGGTTGAACGGCGAATTCCCCCTGGCCGATGGGTACCGCGGTGTCGGTAATGAGCGGGCCTAAATTATTGGCCGGCGGTTTGTCCGGATCAAGATAGGCCGATCCCCCGGCTAGAGAGGGTGCCGCTAGAAGCCCTAATAATATCAAGCCGAGCAAGACTAACCGGGACCTCATGGCCGCCCAAGTTCAAGTTTCAAAGCTGATACCAAAGAGGCATGAAAGCCGGAAAAAACATCGGCCAATTAATTACAACCACCAGTCAATTTTAAAAGTAAGGTCTTGGATGCCCCCACTGATTACCGGTCACTGGTCACTGCTCACTTACCGGCCCCTATCCCCCTTCCTCGATTTCCCTCTGCCAGGCCGCCAACTCCTCCAGGGCCCGGGCCGCATAGGCCGGGCCCCTAAGCTTCTTGGGCATGCGCCCGGGAAGCGGGGGGAAGAGGCCGAAATTGACGTTCATGGGCTGGAAATCCTTGGTGTCGGTATTGGTGAGATGGTGCACCAGCGCGCCCAGGGCCGTAGCCCGGGGGGGCGTCACCAAAGGCCGCTCCTGAACCTGGCGGGCGGCGTTGATCCCGGCCAGCAACCCCATGGCTCCGGATTCCACATATCCTTCCACCCCGGAGACCTGTCCGGCCAGAAAGAGTTGGGGCGATTTGAAAAAGTTGAGGTGCGGGCTCAACAGCCCCGGGGAACGGATAAAAGTGTTGCGGTGAATGGAGCCCAGGCGCACGAACTCAGCCTGCTCCAGACCGGGAATGAGGCGGAAGACCCGTTCCTGCTCCCCGTATTTCAGTTTGGTCTGGAAGCCCACCAGGTTATAAAGGGTGCCTTCCCGGTTTTCCTGGCGGAGTTGGGCCACCGCAAAGGGCTGCCGCCCGGTCTTAGGATCGGTCAGCCCCACGGGCTTTAAAGGGCCGTAAACCAGGGTGAGATACCCCCGAGCAGCCATCACCTCGAGGGGCAGGCAACCCTCAAAATAGCGAGGCTCTTCAAAAGATTTCAAGGGCACCTGCTCCGCGGCCGTCAAGGCCTGGTAAAACGCGGCATACTCCTCTGCGGTGAAAGGACAGTTCAGATAGTCGTCCCCGGCGCCGTAGCGGGAGGCCCGGAAGACCTTGGAGCGATCCAGGGAATCGGCCTGGACAATGGGGGCGATGGCGTCATAAAAATGCAGGTGCTCCTGGCCGGTGATCCGTGCCAGGGCGCCGGCCAGGGCGTCCGAGGTTAGGGGACCGGTGGCCAGGACGGTAGTCCCCTGCCCTGGCAGTGCTGTCACTTCCTCCCGGACAATCTCCACCAAGGGCTCTTTCTCCAGGGCCGCGGTGAGGTAAGCGGCAAAGGCCTCCCGGTCCACGGCCAGGGCCTTGCCTGCGGGGACCCGGGTGGCCGCGGCCGCGGCCAGGAGCAAAGAGTTAAGCCGCCGCATTTCCTCCTTGAGGAGGCCCACCGCGTTCTCCACATTATCTGCTCTAAGGGAATTGCTGCAGACCAGCTCTCCCAATAAGGGGGATTGATGCGCCGGGGAAAACCGCCGGGGCTTCATTTCATAAAGCCGGACCTCAACCCCCCGGCGGGCCGCCTGCCAGGCCGCCTCCACCCCCGCCAGCCCGCCGCCGATGATGGTTACTTGCTGGTTTTCTGTTTTCTGTTTTCTGTTTTCTGTGGCCATCTCAGAGGCGCGGAATTTAAAAGGGGACTGTTGGTTAACTGCGGCTGATGGTGTGAATATGCTATTTTTTGCTTTTCATCCCTTTGCTGCCGCATTGAAAAGATTTTTTCCGCCCAGGCTGGAAAGCCTGTGCTACCACTAATTCGTCGCCGGGGCGGCCTCCTGGTGGCTGCATTCGTCCCGGGGACAGAGGATTTTCTTGCCTTTTTTCATAAGCCAGGGAAACTGGCATTGTGGGCAGGGCTGGTCCAGGGGCGGCTGGTTCATGGTGAACTGGCATTTGGGGTAGTTGCTGCAGCCATAAAAGAATCCCCGGCGGGAGCGGCGCTTCAGCAGGTGGCCGCCGCAGCCTTCCCGGGGGCAGGTGTAAGCGGCCTCGTCTTCCGGAGACTGGGGGATGATCTCTCCCTGGGGGCCCCGGGTAAAATTCTGGGTGAACTTACACTTGGGATAGCCGGAGCAACCCAGGAATTCTCCCAACCTCCCCCGGCGCAACAGCAACTCCTTCTGGCACTTAGGACAGGTGAGCCCAGTGGGCGCAGGCTTGCCCCGGACCGCCGGGGCTGCGCCCGGCTGTTCATCCGGGGTCCCAGGGGCAGGCGGTTCCTGGCCTGCAAGGCTTATCTTGCCCTGGGCATCCCGGGTAAAGTCCCCGGTAAAACCGCACTTGGGATAGTTGGAACAGCCGATAAACTCGCCGTTTTTGCCCCAACGCACGTGAAGCTCACCCCCGCAATCCGGACAAATAATATCGGTGGGCACGCTTTTAACCCGGCGCATCTGGGTCTTGGCCGCGGCCAGTTCCTGGGCAAAGGGGCCGTAGAAATCCCGCATGACTCCCTGCCAGGGCACATCGCCGTCGGCGATGCGGTCCAGGTCCGTTTCCATGCGGGCCGTGAATTTGGGGTCCATGACGTCCGGGAAGTTTTCCACCAGCAGGTCGCTGACCACCATGCCCATTTCCGAGGGGCGCAAGCCGGATTTCTCCTTGGCCACGTAGAGGCGGTCCTGGAGATTGCTGAGGATGGTGGCATAGGTGCTGGGGCGGCCGATGCCCTGGACCTCCAACTCCTTGATGAGACTGGCTTCGGTGAAGCGGGCCGGGGGCTTGGTGAAATGCTGCTGGGGGTCGAAATCCCGGAGGGTCAGAATTTCTCCGGTCTTGAGGGGCGGCAGCTTGGCCGGCTGCTCCCCTTCTTCCTGGTTTTCCTGGTAAAGGGTGGTAAACCCCGGGAACTGGAGCACCGAGGCGGTGGCCCGGAAGAGATAAGGCCCGGCGGCCACATCCACGGTGGTCAGTTGGAAGACCGCGGGGGCCATCTGGGAGGCTACGAAACGCCGCCAGATGAGGTCGTAGAGGGCCAGTTCATCCTTGGCCAGATAAGGTTTCAGGTCCTGGGGGCGGCGGCTCACACCGGTGGGGCGGATGGCCTCATGGGCCTCCTGGGCGCCTTTGGGGCTTTTGTCGACATTAGGCTTGGCCGGCAGATAATCCTTGCCGTACGCCTCCTCAATAAAACCCCGCACCGCGTCCAGAGCCTCGCTGGAGACCCGGGTGGAATCCGTACGCATATAGGTGATGAGACCCACCGGGCCTTCTTCTCCCACTTCCAGGCCTTCATAGAGCTTCTGGGCCAGGCGCATGGTCTTCCGGGGAGGAAAGCGCAACCGCCTGGAGGCCTCCATCTGCAAACTGCTGGTGATGAAGGGGGGAGAGGGGTTCCGGCGCTGGGGTTTTTTGGAGACCTGGTCCACCCGGAATTCTGCGGCTTCCAAGGCCTCCAGGATCTCTTCCACCTTCCCGGCGCTGGTGGGTTTGATATTTTTGCCGTCCTTTTTCAGGAGATTGGCGACAAAGGCCGGGGGGGCCTTGGCCTCCAGGCAGGCGGCCAGGGACCAGTATTCATCGGGCACGAAGGCCAGAATGGCCCTTTCCCGGTCCACCACCAGGCGCAAGGCCACGGACTGCACCCGGCCGGCGCTCAGACCCGTCTTCACCTTCTGCCACAGCAGGGGGCTGATCTGGTAGCCCACCAGCCGGTCCAGGACCCGCCGGGCCTGCTGGGCCTCAAAGCGGGGCTGGTTCAACTCCACCGGTTGGGCCAGGGCTTCTTTGATGGCCTTGGGGGTGATTTCCACGAGCAGCACCCGGTGGAAACGGTGCTCCTTATCCCCTAAAGCCTGGGCGATGTGCCAGGCAATGGCCTCCCCTTCCCGGTCCGGGTCCGGGGCCAGGTAGATGTCGGTAATACCCGCGGCCGCTTTTTTCAAGCCGCTGATCACCTTGGCCTTCCCCAGGATGGTGACGTACTTGGGTTGGAAGTCGTGCTCCAGGTCCACCCCCAGTTCGTTCTTGGGGAGGTCAATGATGTGGCCCATGGAGGAGTGCACCAGGAAATCGGACCCCAGGTATTTCTGGAGCGTCTTGGCCTTGGTGGGCGATTCGACGATGAGTAGCGATTTTGGCATATATTTATTTATCATCCCGGCGGCTGCCGGGTGGGGGCAGCAGATTTAAAAGGTAAATTTCTCCCAGATGCGCCAGCATTTCAAGGTTTTTTTTGCA
>JAQTXE010000247.1 GCA_028688935.1 Syntrophales bacterium | reverse complement strand
CAGCTCCCCCCAGATGGTGGCCACTTCCCGGGGCAGACCCTCTAGACTCAGCACCTCCACGTCGTTCCGTAAGGTAATGGATACCGGCGCCAGGTGCTTTTTTAAGAGTTCGATGATTTCCGGCAGCACGGCCTCCATCCCCGGATGCAGGACCTGGAGGGCCAGGTGCCCGGCGTAAGTATCGGCGATCAGTCCGGGGCAGCCGTCTGCCTCCCCATAAACCAGTCGGTAGGCATCGGTGCCGGCCACCACCCGGCGGCGATAGGCCAAAGCCCGCTGCAGGCGCTCTTCCCAAAAGCCCCGGTCAATGGTTTCATCCTGATAAGTAAGGAATCTCAAGGCGATACGGGACTTGGTGCTGTAAAAAGCCAGCCCGAGAAAGCGGCCCTGGTGGTCCAGGACCCGGACCACGGCTCCGCCAGGCAGATCAGGCGGGGCCGCCAGGTCGTTCAAGTAGATCCAGGGATGCCCGGTGCGCTGCCAGCGCCAACCCTTGGCCGTGAGACGCACCTCCGGCAGTTGGGACATGAGGCCTCCGTTTGTGTCAGTAGCCAGTGGTCAGTGGTCAGAAAAAAGCAAGGGTAAGTGGTTGATAGAAAGTGGGGAGGGGAGGGGAGTTGAAAATCAAAAGATTCTGGTCAGTATCCCCTCACCTATAATCCCTGATTTTTATTGCCGCCTTTTTTTCCTTTCCTGATAGTCCGCAAACTTTTTGCGGATAAACCTGGGGGCAAATTCCGGGTGGGCCAGATAGGCCGCCAGGGAAGACCGCAGTTGTTCCTGGAGTTGCGCCACCAGGGCGGGGATTTCCCCGGCTGCCACGAAAATCCGTCCTTCTTGCTTGATAAAAACCACTACCGGTCCCAAAGCCGCGCTGACTCGGTCCCCTTGGGGGCGCAATTCCGGCGGCAGGGTCTCGGGGGTCAGGGCCACGGGCACCCGGATTTCCACCACCGCTTGCCAGCGATCCCCGGTCAGGGGTTGGGACCGGTCCCAGAATTCCAGGGTCAGGCCGTTCTTCAAGTTCTCCCGGGAGAGTAATTTCGCAGGTTCCATCTCGATTTTCCTTTAGACTGTATTATACTATAGACATCCAGGCGCCGCCGCCAATCCTGCTCCGATCCTGCCGCGCGCTGCGGAAGTTTTATTATAACTGACTTATTCGGGGTAATTATCAGGTTCAGGTATTTTTATAGCATCTGCCAAAAGTTCTTTCCTCTTATTCCCTCTCCCCCCGGCGGTGGGAGAGGGTCAGGGTGAGGGGGCGGAATAAACTTTCGGCAACCGGTATAACTTCAGGCCGGAAATTATTTTTAAGGAGAATGTATGCGTAAACCGGTTATTTTCGCCATTATTATCGCCGTCCTGGCCGGGGGCGCCATCCTGGGAGGTTACCTTTACCAGCAGTATAAAAATTCCCCCCGCTACGCCTTGCAGCAGATGGTCCTGGCTTTGCAGGCCAAGGACATGGATAAGCTGTTTAACTATTTGGATATAAAGGAAATATTCCAGAATCTGGCGGAAGAATCCACCAAGAGCAGCAATGAGCTTAAGGATCAATCCGATGAATGGACCAATCTAGGCCGCCAATTGGGGCGTAAGTTTGCCCGCCAAATCTTCCCTAAACTCTACGATAGTTTTGAGACCCAGATTAAGCAAGCCCTCGTCTCTTATCTAAAAGACTTGTCCAACACCGAGGTACTGGCCCTGACCGCGGCCGTGGCCACCGCCAAAATTGAAGTGCAGGGGGAGGAGGCACAGGTCACGGTCTATGATCCCAAAAACCATCGCCCCATGCGTTTTCGTATGCGCCGTGCCCCGGAGGACGGTAGCTGGCAGGTGGTGTCCCTGAACTATAACGACTTTAAACATTTACTGAAAAAGGAATTTTTCGGTTAAGCACCCCAAAAGATAACGTCTGATAATATATATTATGTAAACTAAGATGAGAGTGGCAGAAGTCTGTCCCCAATGCAGTTACCGGTCCCGGCGTTACCGCAATCCCATTCCTACGGTGGATATAATTATTGAATTGCCGGATCAGGGCCTGGTGTTGATCGAGCGCGGCCGGCCTCCCTGGGGTTGGGCCTTGCCCGGAGGTTTTGTAGAGTACGGCGAGTCCCTGGAGGACGCGGCCCGCCGGGAGGCCCGGGAAGAAACCGGCCTGGAGGTGGAACTAATAGGCCAGTTCCATACATATTCCGACCCGGACCGGGACCCCCGGCAGCACACCATCACCACCGTGTACGTGGCTTTTGGCCGCGGCGTTCCCCAAGCCGCGGACGACGCCCGCGCCCTGGCAGTCTTTACCCCGGAGAATTTACCGGAGGTCCTGGCCTTCGACCACGCCCGCATACTGGCGGATTACCTTAAGGTGCGCCGGGATTGGCTGGCAAAAATTAAAGAATCTTATTAAATCTAACTAGAGGCCCTTTCAAAACCTGGTTTTTCTGTCATCCTGAACGCAGTGAAGGATCTCAACACCTCGGAAATACGAGATTCTTCGCTCCGCTCAGAATGACAGTTTAGCGTAATTGAGGTTTTGAAATGGCTTCTAGTGATAATCTCAGGCTTGGGCTCTTACAACCAGTCATGGTAAAAATTCCGCCGGCGAAAACCCTCCGGCAGCCGAGCCGCTTTTCTGCGTTTATTAAGCCCCTAGTAACACCTCAAATTCCTCAAAAAAATCCTTCTGAGGGCATTGTAGAAACTCGTTTTATAAGACCTTGATATTATTATTTAATTTGCCATCAAAATATCTTCTTGAAAATCCCCCTAAATCCCCCTTTAATAAAGGGGGACTTTAAAGGCCTGGTTGATGAACCGGTCACCGGCAGGGATTTGACTTCCTTGTCCATCTTTGCGGAATTATTAAAGAAAGAGCGAGGCTTTTATCCCCCCCTTTTCTAAAGGGGGGTTAGGGGGGATTTTTCCCCGGCAGGAGACCCCATGGCCGACTGGAAAAACCAGCTATTTTTCGGGGACAACCTGGAGATTCTCCGGGAGCACATTCCCGTGGACAGCGTGGACCTGATTTACTTGGACCCGCCCTTCAACTCCAAGGCCACCTATAATGTGCTTTTCGCGGAAAAAAGCGGCGAGAAGTCCGCGGCCCAGATCACCGCGTTCGAAGACACCTGGCACTGGGGCACGGAATCCGAGGCCGCCTACCACGAAGTGGTGACCCTGGGTCCCCGGAAGCTCTCCGACCTCCTCCAGGCCCTGCGCAGCTTTTTAGGCGTCAACGACATGATGGCCTACCTTACCATGATGGCCGTGCGCCTGGTGGAACTCCACCGGGTCCTGAAGCCCACGGGGAGTATTTATCTGCACTGTGACCCGACGGCGAGCCATTATATTAAGATGCTTCTGGATGCGGTTTTTGGAATAGTAAATTATAAGAACGAAATAATTTGGAAAAGAACATCGGGACATAGCGATGCCAGGCGTTATGGTCGAGTTCATGATGTCATCTTTTTCTATACAAAAACAAATAATTCTACCTGGAATCAAGTATATCAACCATACGACCAAGCCTACATAAATCAATATTATCGTTATACTGACCCAGATGGACGGAGATGGATGTCCGATAACCTGAGTGCTTCTGGGCTTTCTGGGGGTGGTTATGAATATGAGTGGAAAGGAATTAAACGTATTTGGCGATGTCCGAAAACGACAATGGAGAATTTGGAGAAAGAGAATAAAATTTATTATACAAATAAAGGAATTCCTCGATTTAAAAGATACTTAGATGAGTCTTCAGGGTTGCCCGTCCAAGATATTTGGATGGATATTGAGGCTGTAAGATCTTGGCACAAAGAACGTTTAGAGTATCCCACCCAAAAACCCGAAGCCCTGCTGGAGCGCATCATACAGGCCTCCAGCAACGAAGAGGACGTAGTCTTAGACCCCTTCTGCGGCTGCGGCACCGCGCTCATCACCGCGGAACGCCTCAAACGCCGCTGGCTGGGCATCGACATCACCCACCTGGCCATCACCCTCATAAAGAACCGGCTGCATGACACCTTCGGTCCGGAGCGCAGCCAATACGAGGTCATCGGCGAGCCCGCGGACTTGACCAGCGCCCAGGCCCTGGCCGAGGAAAACCGCCATCAGTTCGAATATTGGGCCTTGGGCCTGGTGGACGCCCGCCCCGCCCAGGACAAGAAAAAAGGCGCGGACTCCGGGGTGGACGGCATCATCAATTTCCAGGACGACAACAGCGGCATCTATAAGAAAGTGGTCCTCCAGGTGAAGAGCGGCCACGTCAGCGCCGCGCAGGTCCGGGACCTGAAAGAGGTGCGGGAGCGGGAGAAGGCCCCCATCGCCGCGTTTATCACCCTTACCCCCCCTACCCGGCCCATGAAGGAAGAAGCCGCGGCTGCGGGCTTCTACGAGCCGGAACACTTCCCCGGCCACCGCTACCCCCGGGTGCAGATTTTGACCATTGCCGAGATTTTGGGGAGCAAGAACCTGGAGTACCCCCGTTTCGCGCTCCCCGGCACCTTCAAAAAAGCGGCCCGCCGCCGCCGGGATGCAGGCGAGAAACAAGATAAACTGTTGTGATTCTTTTTGCTCATACTCAAGCTCCATCTTGGAAAGCAGAAAAAAGTCCCCTCCCCCCTCGAAGGGGGAGGGGGAAAAGCAGTCAAGACTTTATGTGGATCATGACTAGATATTCACCTGTCAGCAATATGAAATTGCTTTAATGTGGGGAGTTTTAGGGGTTCATATTTTGTAGGGTATTCCACAGACCCATTACTAAAGGCTGTGCTGTAAAATATATCAGGCGGGCACGGAGGCCCGCCCCACCATGCAAAAAACCGAAAACCGAAAACCGGAAACTGAAAACCGCTTCTGATGATTCCTTTCTATAAAACCATCAGCACCCTGGCCGGCCTCCTGGGCTGGCCTTATTTCTATTGGCACCTGAAACGCCGGGGCTTAGGCGAGAGTTTTCTGCCCCGCCTGGGGGTGGCACTGCCCCCCCCTCCCCCGCCGGGCCACCCCCGCATCTGGCTCCACGGCGTTTCCGTGGGCGAAATCCTGGCGGCCGCGCCCTTGGTCCAGGAATTAAAGAGGATTCTGCCCCAGGCGGCCATCATCATCACCACCGGCACGGAGACCGGCCAGGCCGTGGCCCGGAAAAATTATGCCCCCTTAGGCGCACAGGTCTGCTACTTCCCCCTGGATATTCCCTGGGCCGTGTCCCGCTATCTGCGGCATCTTCAACCCCAGGTCTTTGTCTCCCTGGAATCGGAGATTTGGCCCAACTTCCTGACCCAGGCCCATGCGGCGGGGGTGCGGCTGGCCCTAGTCAATGGCCGCCTGTCCGACAAATCATTCAGAAGGTTTATTAAATATAGGCGGTATCTTATTGATATATTAAATTATATTGAACTATATGCTGCGGGTTCTCCCCAGGACTATGAACGCTATCAAGCCCTGGGACTGGACCCCGGCAAGATCCATCTCACCGGGAATCTCAAAATCGACCGCCTGCTGATGGCCCGGGAACCGGCAAGAGTGGCGGAATTACGCCGGATTTTGCAACTTGACGGGGAAACCTCGCAGCCTGCCCCCGTCTTCCTGGCCGCGTCCACCCACCCTGGAGAAGAGGACGTGGTCCTGGAGGCTTATCAGGGGTTACGGGTCCCCTACCCTGCTCTCCTGCTGATCCTGGCCCCCCGCCATCCGGAACGGGCCCCGGAGTTGGTCCGTCTGCTGCAAGCATTCGCTTTGCCCTGCCATTTTTTCAGCCGCCTGAAAGAAGGCCGGGAAACCAGGGTGCACCCAGCGGTCATCATCGACACCATCGGTGACCTTTTTTCCCTCTACGGCCTGGCG
>JAQTXE010000246.1 GCA_028688935.1 Syntrophales bacterium | reverse complement strand
ATTGAGCTTAAATTCCGGGAATGGTTAGGGCCGAATTTTTGGCAGCCCAGGAGCCCCCTCAAGGTCGCCCCTGGGATTTCTGATATTGGTCATAGATTAACCCGCCCACGGCTCCTGCCCCGGCGCCGACGGCAGCTCCGACTGCGGGTGAACCCGCGGCCCAGCCGATCAGGGCGCCGCTGCCGGCGCCGATAGCGCCCCCGGACAACACCCGCTGCTGCGTGGTGGACATACCGGAGCAGCCTCCCACCAGCAAGGCGGCCACCATCACCAAAACAACGATCCTTTTCATTTCTTCCCCCCCTTTGCCGCAGGTTCCGGAGGACAGAGCTTGGTGCAGCGCTGCATCACCACTTCGATCACCGGGGTCTTCATCTTACCAGGATTCTCTTTATAAAACTTGTCCACCTCGGCGATGACTTGCCCTAAAGTCTTGGTCTTCAGCTCCTCGGTGAAGGCCCGGGAAACGCAGGCGGATCTGCCGGACCCACCCATGGCGGTTTCAAAAGCAGCCATGTTCAACACACCTTTGATGTAGGCCACCTTAATCTGCTGGTTAAATTCCTTCCATTGGGTTCCATCCCAAGCCAGGGATGGCGCTTTGGCCTGGGCGCCGGTGGCCAGGGCCAGGAGCAAAACCAAACCCAGAATTCCGGCTTTACCTTTAAAATTCATCGGTGGTCCTCCCTTGAGCCAGGGAAATACCTGGTATTCCCCCAGTTATCCTTCGTCAGGGCCTGCCTCCCGCCGGGTTACTGTCGAACGCTTTTTCTTACCGGCCTTTCGGCTTTTCTTCTTAGCGACCGCCTGGCGTTTTTTCACAGCCGCCTTTTTAATTTTTGCCTTTCTTTTAGCCTGACGAGATTTGGCCTTGGTCTTGACTTTGGACTTGGTCTTGGACCTGACCTTGCCCTTGCTCTGGGTCTTGCCTTTTTTCTGGGAAACCTTCTGAGGAGCCGCCGGCTCCTTGGTTTCCACGTGCTCCAGGGGCCTCTGACCTTCCAGGAGGGGCGGGATAGGTGGCGGTGACACCTCTTTTTGGGCCCGACCGGGGCCCTGGAGACTCAAGACGAATATTCCCGTCATGGCGAGGGTGAGTAATTTTTTCATCATAATCCTTCATGCTTGCGGTTCCGGGAGGCCAACCAGTCTGGGGCTTTCCCGGAACCGCGGGATTGCCGCGCCGGTCTGAAGACCGGTTTATTCCGTGGGAGCTTTCTTCTTGGCTTTCTTGCTCTTGGCTTTCTTTTTCTTGGTCTTCTTTTTCGATTTAGCTTTAGCTTTGGCCTTGGTTTTGGCCGGGGCCGGTTTCGCTTCCGGCGCTTTGGGAGCCGCAGGGGCTTCTGCTTTCGGGGCCGCAGGAGCCTGCTTTTCTACCATCGGGGGTGCCGGAGCCTTCTCTACCTTCTGAGCCAGGGTGGCGCCTTGGAGGCTCAGCAGGAAGACTCCGGCTGTGGCAATGGTAACCATTTTCTTCATGTTCATTCTCCCTCTAATAAAGTTGACCGCGATTTTAAAAAATTGGTGGCGGTGCAGGGATTCGAACCCCGGACACTGCGGATATGAGCCGCATGCTCTAACCGACTGAGCTACACCGCCATTAGTCTTGAATTTTATTAAGCCTCAGCCGGTCTGTCAATAGAATTGCTCCGCTAGCGACCCCTGGGAGCCGCAGAAATTCCGGGGATAATAGGGGTTGGATGCCGTTGCCGCCCTCCTTTGCCGCGGCTGGAAAATCCCTGTCATATTTTTTTTCATTTAACTCAAAGATAAAACTAAGCGTCTAATGTTAGTAAAAAAGACCAACTCAGATTTGTTTTTTTTCCTGAGTTGGAGGACGCCGACAAATTAGGCTCCGATTATTTACCAATAACCACCATGGATCGAGAAAAAAATGAGAAAGCCATTTCCTGTTGCCCCCCTGATGCCTTTGTTGTTAGCCGTCCTTTTCATCACCGCCGGAACCCGGCCTTTGAGCGCCGGGGCGGAGAGCGCCAAAGTCCCGGATAAGACCCTGTCCCCTTATTTCCTGGTGAAAACCGATGACCCGGGAAAAGACCAACTGCCTCTAAAAGCCACCAAAGCCGACGTCAAGATCGCCGGAGTGGTGGCGGAGGTGAAAATCACCCAGGTTTATCAGAACCGGGGCAAAAAGACCCTGGAGGCCATTTACGTCTTTCCGGCCTCCACCCGGGCCGCGGTCCACGCCATGCGCATGACCGTGGGGAAACGGGTGGTGGTGGCCCAGATCATGGAGCGGCAAAAAGCCAGAGAGACCTATGAACAGGCGAAAAAAGAGGGTAAGACCACCTCTCTGTTGGAGCAGCAGCGGCCAAACGTCTTTCAGATGAACGTGGCCAATATCCTCCCCGGCGACGAAGTGAAGGTGGAACTGACCTACCTGGAACTGCTGGTGCCGGAAAACCGGATCTATGAGTTTGTCTTCCCCACGGTGGTGGGGCCCCGCTACTCCAATATGAAAGAGGCAGGCGCACCGGAGACGGAACGGTGGGTGAAAAACCCCTATCTCCATGAAGGCCAGGCCCCCCCCTTCAGCTACGATATCAAGGTGGAAATCAACGGCGGCCTGCCCCTCAGCAAATTATCCTGCCCCAGCCACGATATTGAGGTGAAATATCCCAGTCCCAACTCCGCCCGCATCAGCCTGAAGGACCCGGCCACCGGGGGCACCAAGGACTTTGTCCTGCGTTACGCCCTGGGCGGTGACCGCATCCACAGCGGCCTGCTCATGTATCCCGGCAAAGACGATAATTTCTTCCTGCTGATGATGGAGCCTCCGGCCCGGGTCAAACCGGAAGCGGTGGTCAAACGGGAATATATCTTCATCGTCGATATTTCCGGCTCCATGCACGGCTTTCCCCTGGATACCACCAAGACCCTGATGGCCGACATCATCAACGGCCTTAAACCCCACGATTTCCTCAACGTGTTGCTCTTTGAGGGGAAGCCTGAGGTCCTGTCCGCCTCCGGGTCCCTGGCGGCCACCCCGGAAAACAAGAAACAGGCCTTGGGGTTCATCAAAGGACAGAGCGGGGGTGGCGGCACCGAGATTTTGACGGCCTTGAAGCAGGCCCTGAACCTGCCCCGGACACCCGGCACCTCCCGTATCGTGGTGGTGGCCACCGACGGTTACGTGCACGTGGAACCCCAGACTTTTGAGCTCATCCGCCAGAATCTGGGAGCCGCCAATCTCTTTGCCTTCGGCATCGGCCGGGGGGTAAACCGCCACCTCATCGAAGGCATGGCCCGGGCCGGCCAGGGTGAGCCCTTCGTGGTCCTCAACCCCGGCGAGGCCCCGAAACTGGCGGCCAGATTCAGAGATTACATCGAGAGCCCTTTATTGACCAATATTAAGGTCTCTTTTGAGGGCTTTGAGGTCCTGGACCTGGAACCCCCGGCCCTGCCGGACCTCTTCGCCCAGCGGCCCCTGACCCTCCTGGGCAAATACCGGGGCAAACCCACGGGCGCCATCGTGGTCACCGGGAAGACCGCCAAGGGGGAGTTTAAACAAGAGATCAAAGTGGACGCGAAAGAAGCCAGCCCCGATAATGCCGCGCTGCGGCTGCTCTGGGCCCGGCAGCGGCTGATGCGCCTGGCGGATCTAACCCGCCTAGACCGGGGGAAAGACGAGGCGCGCATCAAGGAGATCACCGCCCTAGGGCTCAAATACAGCCTGATGTCTCCTTACACCTCTTTTGTGGCGGTGGATAAGGTCAAACGGGCCGACGGCAAGTTAGTCACCGTGAAGCAGCCTCTGCCCCTCCCCGAGGGAGTCAGTGACCTGGCCGTGGGCGGTGGCGGCAGATATGGGCTGTCGGGAGGCCGCATAGCCAAATCCATGGCGCCTTTCTACGCGGCCGCCAGCCCGGAGGCGTATGTGCGCGCGAGCAGGCCGGCAAGGGTGCATCCCACCCCGCCCAGCACCGCAGTCCAGGCGCCCGCCGTCAAGATCGAGTCGGTGCAGGTGCAAGGGCGTCTGGACCGGAAGGCCGTCCAAGAGGCTCTGGAGGCCAACCTCTACCGGTTGACGGCCTGTTGCCAGGATTCCCTGAAAAAAGGGATCAAGCTGCCGGCGGCCGTCATCCTCACCTTCAAGGTCGGGGCAGGCGGCCAAGTGAGCGGCCCGGTGCTGCCCAAAATGCCTTTGGGTTACGAATCCCTGACCAAGTGCCTGAGCCAGGTGGTTAAGACCATTACCTTCCCTGATCCGGGAAAAAAGACGGCCACGGTGACGGTGAAGCTGGTTTTGGGTAAATAAGGGAGATTACTTTTTAGGCTGGTCATAGATCAGCCGGGGGCTTTCACCCCCCGCTCTTCCTCCCTCTCCCCCCGGCGGGGGGAGAGGGAGGAAGAGCGGGGCGGCTAACTTTTCGGTTAATCATTCACGAGCCCACAACTCACCCATAAATCAACAAGATTTGCGTCTTGCTTTGCGCCTTGGCGTCTTTGCGTGAGGCCAATCTTTTCAGGACAGGAGAACTTCTTTTATGGCGGCAAAACTGTCAACCAAAAAATCCGGTCCCGCAGCCACTACGGCTGACGGCTCCCCGTAGCCGTAGGTGACCCCCAGGGTCAGGGTCCCCGCGGCTTTGCCCGCCAGGACGTCCCCGGGTTTATCCCCCACCATCAGGGTGCGGGCCGGGTCGCCCTGGACCTCATTAATTAAGGCAAGGAGCGGCTCCGGTGAAGGCTTCAGAGGCAGTTCCCGGCCTCCGCCCCGGACTGCGGCAAAAAAAGGCAAGATGCCCGTGACCTTAAGCACCGCCTCCGTGAGACTCTGGCGCTTGTTGGAGAGCACCGCCAGTTTTTTGCCGCCCAACTGGGATAAGGTCTCTTTCACCTCCGGATAAAGGCGGGTGAAATCCCCCACGTGGTGGCTGTAATAGTCCAGATAAAGCCGGAAGGCTTCCTCCATCAGCTCTTGCCGGTCCGGCCCCAAGGCCCGCTCCACCAACTTTCGCTCGCCCCCGCCGATCATGTGCTTAATGGCCTCCACCGGGTGTTCCGGCAGCCCCAGGGAGCGGCAGGCATGATTGGCGGCCTTGGTAATATCCGGCAGGGAATCGGCCAGGGTGCCGTCTAGATCGAAAACAATGAGGTCTATTTGTTTAATCATGTTGATGGCTTGCCTGGCTAGCGGCTCCTTGACGCCAAGCTTTCAGCTTTCAGCGGTCAGCTTTTATAAACAGGGCAGAGAAAAGCCCATAATATACGATGATCTTGAATGATTGCTATTTTCCGGAAATTTTCTTTAGCTGATAGCTGACAGCTCATTGTCCCCGCAAATCCTGGTAACTCGGCAACACTCCCAGGCCGTGGGCGGATTTCACCGCGGAAATAATGGCCTGGGACACGGCTGTCTCCGCCAGAAGGCCGACGATATGAAGGTCCACCTCAACTTCGGGATGGGCCAGAACGAAGATGGTGTCGCCGTCGAACAGGGTGTGCACCGGGCGGATGCAGCGGGCCAGGCCGTTTTGGCTCATCTGCGCGATCTTTTGGGCTTCTTCCCGGCTGAGATGGGCGTTAGTGGCCACCACCCCGATGGTGGTGTTGCTGGGCTCGCCGAAACGGCGCCGCACCACCCCCTGGCGCAGCAGGGCCACGGCATCCGCAAACTCCCGGCTGGTAGGAGCGGTGCGGGCCCCGGCCAGGATCTCTCCGGTTTGAGGGTCCACCACATCGCCGAAGGCGTTGACCACGGCCAGGGCTCCCACCTTCAAGCCCTGGGGGCCTTCCAGGAAGCTGGTGCCCAGGCCTCCCTTAGTGGCCTGAGGGACCCCGAGAAGCTTGCCGATGGTGGCACCGGTGCCCGCGCCGACGCTGCCGTCACCCTGGGGCTCAGTGCGCGCGGCCCG
>JAQTXE010000245.1 GCA_028688935.1 Syntrophales bacterium | reverse complement strand
TGCTGGGCCAGAGAGGAGATAAAGGTGATTTCGTCGTCGCTGAAGTCCCGGTGTTCCGCGGTGTAGATGCGCAGCACGCCGATGACGTTGCCTTTGAGAGAGATGGGCACGGAGAGGATGGACTTGATCCCTTCTTCCGCGGATTCCTGGGGATAAGTGGCCCGGGCGTCCAGGGCCACGTCGTAGATGGACACGGCCTTGCCGGTCATGGCTTCGGTGAGGGATCTGTCTGTGCCCACCGGCCCTTTATTGATATAGCGGTCGCTCAACCCGTAGGAGGCCACCAGTTCCATCTGCTGGCGTCTCTGGTCCAGGAGGCGCACGGCCGAGGCCTTGATATCCAGGGAGGTGGTGGCGGTTTTCACCAGGAGTTGCAGGACCTTTTTCACGTCCAGGGCCGAGTTCACCGCTTTGGAGACTTCCAGCAGGCCCTTGAGGAAGTTGAGTTCCCGGGTGCGGGCTTCGTACATCTTAGCGTTGCTGATGGCCTGGGCCCCCATGTCCGCCACCGCGCAGGCGAAGTCCACTTCGTCCATGGTGAATTCCCGGGGTTCCGAAGTCAGCAGGCGCATGACGCCGATGACCTGGCCCTGGCTGACCATGGGCAAGGCCACCAGGGTGGCGATGCCTTCCTCCTTGGCTTGTTCGGGATATTGCATGCGGGAGTCGGAGGTGGCGTCAAAAATGGCTACCGGCCGGCCGCTTAAAGCGTCGGTCACGCTCTTATCCATGTCCACCGGGCCTTTGTGGAGATATTCCTCACTCACTCCCACCGACGCCACCAATTCCAGGGTGTTGGTCTTGGGATTGACCAGACGGATGGTGGCCCCTTTGAGGTTCATGGCCTGGGTGATTTGCCGGACGACATGGTCCAGCACCTCGTCCACCGCCAGGGTGGACCCCAAGACCTTGCTGATTTCCTGGAAACTTCGGAGATACATCCTTTCTTTGGAGGCTGTCATTGGCTGACCCTTTCTTTAAGACTGATGGTGATAAGAGAGTTGATAGTCCTCAAATAAACCTGCTGGGACGGCTTCTCTTCATTCCTACCATCAGAGAGCGTGGTTGTGCAACATCTTTTCCCCGGGGGGGCGGCTACCGGGTGACATAAAGATAAGGACTTTTTGTCGTTGGAGCAACCGGGGGGTGGATAAAACCGGAATTAAGTTCAAGGTTCAAGGTTGAAAGTCCAGGATTGAGACCCCTTGCGGAAGTCCCACTTCTGTCATTCTGAACGGAGCGCAGCGGAGTGAAGAATCTCGCATTTCCGATGGCACGAGATTCTTCGGTCGCTCCGCTCCTCAGAATGGCAAGGGAAACGAATTTCGCGGGGATCTCAAGTTTGAAGATTGAATATTGAACTTTTCAGACCCCAAAGGATTATCAGGATTTTTGCCCTTCGCCCCGGTTTTTGGTATAGTTGCCCCGATGGAATTCAAGCCCCTCTATTTCGCCGACCGGCTGACAGTGATCAATCCCCAGGGCACCATCGGGATGGTGACCCTGTGGTCCAAGGTGGACTACGTCATTGCTCGCTTCCGGGAAGCCGGCGTGGACCTGGACCCGGCCACCAGCCCCATCGCCGTCTTCGGCACCCTCTATGGCAACGGCCTGAGGGAGATGCTGCGGAATCTTTTGTATAATCCGCAGATTCAAATGATAATTGGTTGCGGAAATGATCGTTCTGGCTCTTGGGAAGAGTTATACAACTTTTTTCATTATGATCTTGAACCGATAGAATCAAACCTGGTGCGTTATGTGAAGCCCGAGGGGTTAGATAAGGTTTCATCCTGTCGCATTCCTCATACAAATAGGATTATTGATGATCTGGTAAAGCGTGATCATTTTCATGGCCATGTCCGCCGGCGTCCGCGGTTGGTCCCACCTGACGTGTTTGGCGATCTTACGGAGAAAGGACCAATTAAAGAGATACAGAGAGTTTTCCAGGATTTTGGTCACGCTTTTGAACGAAGGGATGTAACAGAATCTGATCGAATAATTATTCCCCTTCCGGAACTCGAAGTCCAGTATTTCCCCAGTAGCCCCCGGGGGCACGTGGTAGTGAGAGATACGATCCTGGAAGCCTGGAAAGAAGTGCTCCATCTCCTCACCCGTTTCGGCCGCCGGGTGACTTTGAAAAAAGGTGACCGCCTGGAACTCCAGCACGTCAAGGTGGTGGTGGAAAAGCCCAGGCTCGAGGCCGAGGAGAAACTAAAAGCCGTCCATCTCGACCCCCAGAAGCTGCGCAGCTATCAAGAGAACATCCTCAAAGGGGAGATGCGACCGGACGAGACCTATAATTACGGCCACCGCCTGCGGACCCATTTCGGACTGGACACCCTGGCCGCGTGCGTGGAGCGGTTCAAAAAAGACCCGGAAGATCGTAAGGCCTATGTGGCGTTGTGGGATACCAAGCGGGACTTGAAGGTGAAGGAGGGGCGTCCCTGTCTGGTCTCCTTGTTTTTCCGCAAATTTGAAGGGAAATTGACCCTGAGCGCTACCTTCCGCACCCACAACGCCATGGATGCCTACCCTCTGAATCTTTACGGCCTGATGGCCATCCAGAACTGGGTGGCGGAGAGGGTAGGTCTGCCCCCTGGAGCTATCACCGTCATCAGTCATTCCTTGGGCCTGGACCCCAAGGAACTGGACCGGGCCTTAATGGTCATCAGCAAGCGGCCTTTCAAGGTCCGTTTGGACCCCATGGGCTACTTCCGCATTACCCTGGACGGAAAAGATATCTTGGTGGAGCACCGTTTTGAGGACGTGACTTTAAAAGAGTACCGGGGGAAGAAGGCCGAGAGGCTGCAACACGAAATCGCCCGGGACGTGGCCCTTTCAGACATCAACCACGCCATTTATTTGGGCAGGCAACTCGCCAAGGCGGAGATGGCCCTGAAAGAAGGCCGGGAGTTTGTGCAGGATTAATGGAAAACCTCGTCCTCATCGGTACGGTGCATGGCGACCCCCGGGGGTATGAGCGGGTGGCGCGGCTGCTGGCGCGGCTGCGGCCGCAGACGGTCACCGTGGAGATCAGCCGGTTTTCGGTGCGCTACCGCCGGGTCTGGGAGGGAAGATGGCAGCGGCAGTTACAAAAAACCCTGGCGGCCCTGCCGCCGGAGGTCTCCGGGCATCCGGCCATCCGCCTGGTGGCGGCCCGGATTGCCCTGCCCTTTGAGTACCGGGCGGCCCGGGATTATAGCCGCCGCCATGGCGCCAGGTGTCTGCCCCTGGATCTGGGGGGCCTGTCCCGGCGGCATCTGCCCGCTTACAGCCGGGAGCTGCTCACTCCGGCCAATCTTCAGGCTCTGGCCGCGGAGCCGCAAGAGTCCCTGGAGGAGGCGGTGGCCCGGGAGTTCCGCCGGGCCCGGTCAGCCCTGGAGCGGTCCCCGGCACGGCTCCCCCTGCCCGGCGATCCGGAGACCCGGCGGCGGGAGTTTTTTGTCAGCCGCCGGCTTAAGCGCTTGGTCACCAAGGGAGGCACGGTGGCCCACCTGGGAGGCTGGGAGCATCTCATCCCCTGGGAGGACGGCGGGGGGTTGCGGTTCTGGCTGGAGGAGCAACTCCCTGTGGTCCTGCTGGCGGAAGATGGGGACTTGTTGGCATAATTTATTGAACTATCGATGTTTCTCAGAAATAAAGGGACATCGGCAAGGATAGCCTTCTACCACCCCCTTTTTTTAAAGGGGGCAGGGGGGATTTTTGTAGCCCTGAAAATCCCCCTAAATCCCCCTTTACCAAAGGGGGACTTAAAAACCAGGTTTTCTGGAGACCATGGAGAAAATTACCACCAAATTCGCGGCACCTAACTCGGAGAGGATCATATGGAACTACGCCCGCTGACCCTGCAAGTAGACGCCGAGCAGAAGATCCGGGTGGTCCTGGGGGTGCCCAAGAGCGCTACCCTGGCCGCCATCCTGGTCCTGGCCCACGGCGCCAACAACAACATGGATCATCCCCTCATCGCCGGGGTGCACGCCAGTCTGGCCCGGGAGGGCGTGGTGACGGTGCGTTTTAATTTCTCTTACACCGAGGCAGGCCGCAAACACCCGGACCCGGACCCTGCTCTGGAAGGGGTCTTCCGCCTGGTGGTGGACTACGTGGGCGAGATGGAGGAGTTCAAGGGCCTGGAGATGTTTTTGGGCGGCAAATCCATGGGTGCGCGCCTCGCGGCCCAGATCGTGGCCCAGGACGTGGGCGCTAACGGCCTGGTCTTTTTGGGATATCCCCTGCATGCGCCGGGGAAGCCGGAGAAGTTGCGGGACCAGCCCCTTTATATGCTCCCCTGCCCCTCGTTGTTTATCGAAGGAGGCCGGGACCCCTTCTGCCACCTGGACCGCCTGGGGACGGTGCTGAGCCACATGCCGGTGAGCCCCTGCCTCCATGTGCTCCCGGGGTTGGGCCATTCCTATGAGCCTCCGGGGGGCCACCTGGCCCTGGAAACCCTGGACGAAGTGCACCGGGTGATCCTGGGGTGGCTGGACAGCTTGTGAGAACCGTTTTCCGTTTTCAGTTTTCCGTAAAAGAAAAAAATAGTTGCTTTTCTTTTATGGAGTGTAAGAGATGCTATATTTATTGGTAATAACCGGAACCAAAAACCCAAAATACGGAAATCGGGAAACGGAAAACGGAAAACTGTTTCTATGAGCGTTATCTTAGTAGTCGACGACGACGCCCCCACCCGGGAGGCCCTGGAGACCGGGTTGAAGAAGATGGGCCATGAGCTGCACACCGCAGGCACCGGGGTGGCGGCCCTGGAAGAGGTGCGGCGTCACCCGGTGGATCTGGCCATCATCGACCTGAAACTGCCGGATATGGAGGGCACCGAGCTTTTCGGGGCCTTGCGCATCCTTAGGCCCGAAGCCATCGCCATTATGATCTCCGGCCATGCCACGGTGGAAGAGGCGGTGTCCGCGCTCAAACGGGGCATTTACGACTTCATCACCAAAGACTTTCGCATGCACGAACTGCGGAAGGTGGTGACCAAGGCCCTGGAGACCCAGCAACTCCTGGTGGAAAACCAGCGGCTGCGGGAAGCCCTCCAGGATAAGGGACCCACGGGCCGCCTTATCGGCCGGGGTGCGGCCCTGCTCAAAGTGCTGCACCTGGTGAGCCAGGTGGCCCCCATGAAGAGCACGGTGCTGCTCTCCGGAGAGAGCGGGGTGGGCAAGGAACTGGTGGCGGAAGCCATCCATTTCCAGAGCCCCCGCCGGGCCAAGCCCCTGGTGAAGCTTAACTGCGGGGCCCTACCGGAAGGGCTCATCGAATCCGAACTCTTCGGCCACGAGAAGGGCTCTTTCACCGGGGCCACCCAGCAGCGCAAGGGCCGCTTTGAGTTGGCGGACGGGGGGAGCATCTTTCTGGATGAAATCAGCGAGATGCCTCCGGCCACCCAGGTAAAACTGCTCCGGGTCCTCCAGGAAGGGGAGTTCGAGAGGGTAGGGGGGACCCAGACCCTGAAGGTGGACGTGCGCATCATGGCCGCCACCAACGTGGATCTGGAAGCCGCAGTGGCCCAGGGCCGGTTCCGCAAGGACCTCTTCTACCGTTTGAACGTCATTCATATCCCCATCCCCCCTTTACGGGAGCGGCAGGAGGACATTTCCCTGCTGGCCCTGCACTTTTTGGACAAGTTCTGCCTGGAAAACAGCCGTCCCACCATGGGTTTCAGCCCGGAGGCCCTGGACGCCCTGCAGAACTACGCCTGGCCGGGGAACATCCGGGAACTGCAAAACGTGGTGGAACGGGCCGTGGCCTTATGTGAGGGCAATATGGTAGGACTGGCGGATTTGCCGGATGAAATCCGGCTCCACTCCCCCGCGGACGACAGGATCGTCATCCCCGTGGGCTCGTCCCTGGAGGAGATCGAGCACCTGGCCATCATCCAGACCATGAAGAAGACGGGGGGA
>JAQTXE010000013.1 GCA_028688935.1 Syntrophales bacterium | reverse complement strand
GGCATAAGCCCTCCTCCATCTCCCCGGGAACTTCTAGGGGGCAGGCCGGGGCACATTGGCCGCACAGGTCGCAGCGGTCGGTCACCACTGCCGGAGCCCGGCGCAAGGTTACCTGAAAATTCCCCACATAGCCGGAGACCGCGGTGATTTCGCTGGAAGTTAAAACCCGGATGCCGGGATGGAGCGTCACCGCGGCCATTAAGGGGTTGATTAGGCTCAGGGCGGTTTCCCCCTGGGGAAAGGTGCGGTGCAGCTTGTTGGCCATGCCCCCCAGGATGGGTTGGCGCTCCACCAGAACCACCGGAAAACCCGCGTTGGCAATATCCAGGGCGGCTCGCAGACCTGCGGGACCGCCGCCCACCACCAGGGCCTGCCGGGTCACCGGCACCTGGCGCGCCGGCAAGGGTTGGGCTGAGCGCACCTTGGCCAGGCCCATGTTGATCAATTCCAGGGCCTTGGCCTGGGCGGCCTGGGGCTCATGCAGGTGCACCCAGGAGCATTGCTCCCGGATGTTGACCATTTCCAGGAGATAGGGGTTCAGCCCCGCTTCCACCAGCAGCCGGCGGAAAGTAGCCTCATGGAGCTTGGGCGAGCAGGCCGCCAAAAGCAGCCGGTTCAGCTTATGCTTTTGGATATCTTTTTTGATTTCCAACTGCCCGGCTTCCGAGCAGGTATAGAGATGATGGCGGCAGGCCGCCACCCCGGGGAGCTTCTTTGCCTGGGCCGCTAAAGCTTCGGGGTCGAGGACGCCGGCGATATTCAGGCCGCAGTGGCAGATATAGATTCCGAGGCGGATTTCTTTAGTCATTTTAAGCTATCAGCTGTTAGCCATCAGCTTTCAGCGTTCAGTCATTCCCCACCAACTTGGTTAACGCCTCCGCCCAGGCCTGGGAAAACTTGCCGGGCACGGCAATCACTTCCCTTCTGGTCAGGGTGATGGCCTCCTCGTCGCAGATGTTGCGGCAAACGCCGCAATAACTGCACCTGTCCACCTTGAGGAAGACCCGCTCCCCCTCTCGGACAATGGCCTTCACCGGACAAAGGTCAATGCATTTAAGGCAATCCGGCGGACACTTGTGGTCATCAATAATCACTTCCCCGGCAAACTGGGGATTGACCTCAATGGCGTCATACTGGCACACCCCCAGGCACTGGGTGCAGCGCAGGCAAAAATCGGGCTGGGGCTGCGTCTGCCCCCCCGTCTCGTCCAGGATAATGGCCTGCCGGGGACAGGCCTCCAGGCACTTGTGGCAATGTTTGGGGCACTCTTCCAGGGCATTGGTGATCAACTGCAACTGCTGGCGGCACCAGTGGACTTCGCCTTCGGGCTGCGTCGGGCAGGGTTCCGGGCACTTGCTTTTGTCCATCTGAATTTTGGGCAGGAAGGGGGCCAGGCCCTGATGTTCGGTGAGGATGGCCTTGGTCTGCCCGTTATAGGTCAAAGTGAGGGCCCCCAGAGGGCAGAAATGGGCGCAGATCTCGCAGAGGACGCAGCGCCGGGGGTCGATGTCGATGTCCAGCCCGGTATCCCCGGGAATGATGGTCACCGCCTGCCGGGGGCAGACCAGGGAGCAGATGTCGCATCTGATGCAGACCTGCTTATTAAGGCGCAGTTGCACCCGGTCCACATACATCTGCAGGGTCAATTCCAGGAAGTCGGCTCGATCCCGTTTTTTTACCTGGGGAAACATGGGCCCCCTAAATCCATGGTGACGGTTCGTCAATAAGATACTGTTGTTTTTAAAGAAAAAGCCCCAAAGGAGACCTGCATTTCTCCCCCTTTTCTAAAGGGGGCAGGGGGGATTTTATCAAACTGCGAAAATCCCCCTAAATCCCCCTTTGGAAAAGGGGGACTTAAAAACCAGTTTTGTGCAATTACCGGGACCGTAATTACCATAAACTTTCGGTAGCTCAACACTAGTAAAGCCGCGCATCTGGCTGCCAATGGATACTTCCCATCGCCGGGGAAATTATTTTTCCGTTCCCTTGGTTTCCAGGCGGCGGTGAAATTCCCGGGCGAAGTACTTCAGCTGCCGGCGGCGCAGTCTGGATTTCAGGTCCGGAAACTCGGTGAGCAAAAAGTCGAATTTATCGCACGGCTTCAGGTCCGGACATTGGTAACAATGCTCCAGCCCCCGGGCCACGGCGCAAAGGCGAATGGGGCAATCCTCGTGGCCCCGGCCACCCTGGCAACCCGGGCAATCCGCGTGGGCCTGAAACCATTCCAGGCCCTTGCGCAGCTCGGCGAAGCTGAAACTCTCTTCCCCGGGGAAACAATGCAGCCACCAGTTGGCCCGGAAGCGACTCAGGTATTTCTGGAGCCGGGTGACCGCTTCCAGAAACGCGGGATTGCCCAGTTGGCAATCGTCACATAAGCCGCAAAAACTTGCTCTGATCATCTTTTCTTCTCCTGCCGGTTACCATCCGGGGGCTCGCTGATAAGCCCCCGGAATAATATTATATTTGGGGATTTCCCCTCCCTACGACAGAGCCGCCCTGATCTGGGCCTCCAGTTCCGCCTCGGTATAGCGGCTCAAGGTTATCACCTCCGCCGGACACTCCGCCACGCAGGTCCCGCAACCCCGGCAGAGTTCCTCCTGCACCTCGGGGCGGCCGCCGGCATCCAGGCGCACGGCCCCATAGGGACAGGTCTCCAGGCAGGTCAAACAACGGCGGCACCTGCCTGGGTCAATCCGGGCCGTGATTTCGCCGCTGGCCAACTCCGGCTGGAAGAGGATGGCCCCCGCCCGCGCCGCCGCAGCCTGGGCCTGGGCCACGGACTCCCCCAGACTCTTGGGATAGTGGGCCAGGCCGCAGAGAAAAATGCCGTCCGTGGGCGTCTCCACCGGCCGCAGCTTCTGGTGGGCTTCTAGAAAGAAGCCCTCCAGAGTCAAGGGAATCCCCAACTGCTGGGACAGGCGCACGTTGTCCGCCGGCGGCTCGATGCCCGCGCTTAAAACCACCAAGTCAGCGGCCAGAGCTATTTCCTCCTGCAACAATTCATCCCACACCCCCACGGTTAAGGGGCGCCGCTTGGCCGTGGTCAGCTTAGGCGGCCTGGCCGCGGGGTAGGGAAGGAACTTTACCCCCTTTTCTTTGGCTTCCCGGTAATAATCCTCCCTGAAGCCATAGGCCCGGATATCCCGGTAAAGGATGGTGATATCCATTAAGGGGTAGCGTCTTTTCAGCACCAGGCTGTTTTTAATGGCCTCGCTGCAGCAAAGACGGCTGCAATAGGGATGCTCCGGCTCCCGGGAACCCACGCACTGGATCATCACCAGCCGCCGGACCTTTTCCAAGGAGGGGTCCTGGTCATTGAGCCTGTCCTCCAGTTCCAATTGAGTAAGCACCCGGGCATCCCGGCCGTAAAGATAGCGCCCCTGGGGCCGGAATTCCCGGCCGCCCACGGCCACCACCACCACCCCGTGTTCTAGAAGACGCTCTTGGGGGCGGCCCCCGGTTTTTTTCCGGACCCGGCTGCGGAACCGGCCCACGGAACCTTCACAACTCGCCAGGTCCGTGGAGGTGAGGACCTCGATATTCGGATGGCTGTAGACTCGGGCCTCCAGTTCCTGGACGAAGAGCCCGGGGTTAAGGCCCTCCAGGGTAAAGTGCAACTGCCGGGCCACCCCTCCCAGGCGGTGGGTGCGCTCGATTAAATAGGTGTGAAAACCCTGGTCCGCCAGGCAGACCGCGGCGCTCATGCCGGCCACGCCGCCCCCTAGCACCAGGGCCTTAGGGGTCACCGGCAGGGTGTGGGCCGTTAAGGGCGGCAGCACCCGGGCCCTAAGCACCGCCATGGCCACCAGTTCCCGGGCCTTCTCCTGGGCCTTCTCCGGCTCCTCCTGGTGGACCCAGGCGCACTGCTCCCGGATATTGGCCATGGTGAAAAAACCGGGGTTCAGGCCCGCGGCGGCCACCACCTCCCGGAAAATCGGCTCATGGGTCCGGGGCGTGCACGCGGCCACCACCACCCGATTCAGGGCATGAGTGCGGATGGTCTGCGCCAGGCGTTGGGTGGCTTCCACCGCGCAGGTGAACATCTCGTCTTCCACGTACACCACCCCGGGGAGCTGCCGGACCTCGTTTCCCAACTTCGGCAGATCAATGGTTTTGGCGATGTTGGTGCCGCAATGGCATAAGAAGACGCCGATCCGCAGTTCCGTCTCCGGTTTGGCCTCCGGTAGTTTTTGCTTAGGCGCGAAGGTCCGGCGGCTGACGGTCAATAGCTGCGCGGCTGCCTGGGCCGCGGCTCCGGCCGTGGTCACCGACTGGGTGATGTCCATGGGCTCCCGGGCCGCGCCGCAGGTGAAGACCCCCGGCCGGGGCGTTAACACCTGGTTCCCGGCTCCGCCCCGGATGAAGCCGTGGGCATTGAGACCGAGGCCCAAAACGGCGCAGCCTTTCGCCAGATCGGCGGGGGGCTTGAGGCCCACCGCCAGCACCGCTAGATCAAAGGGGGCCGCGGCCGGGCGGCCTGCGGCGTCCGTATAGCGGACCAGGACCCCGCCGCCGGGCCGGGGCTCCACCCCGGTCACCCGGGAGCGCACCAGGTGCACGCCCTTTTCCTCCGCCTGGGCCACATAGGCTTCCTGGCCCTTGCCCTGGGCCCGGAGGTCCATATAGAAAATCACGGTCCCGGCCCGGCCATGGCTCAGTTCCCGGGCCACCAGGGCCTGCTTGAGGCTGGCCAGGCAACACAGCGAAGAGCAATAAGCCGCACCCCGGCTTTCGTCCCGGGAGCCGGCGCACTGGATGAAAGCAATGCGCCCCGGTTCGCTCAAGTCCGAGGGCCTGAGCAACCGGCCCTGGTGCGGCCCCCCGGCGCTTAAAAAGCGCTCGAACTGGAAGCTGGTGACCACGTCCGCTTCTTTCGCCCCGGGAAAATCCGGTTCCAGGTTGGCCCGGGCGCCGGTGGCCAAGATCAGAGCGCCCGCGTGTAAAATCCGGTTCTGAGGTTTCTGCTGAAAATCAATGGCCCCCGCGGGGCAGACCTTAACGCAGGCTTCGCATTTTTTGCCCTTAAACAGGCGGCAGGCCTCCGGCGAGATGACCGCGGCCTGAGGGATGGCCTGGGGAAAGGGCACATGGATGGCCTTGGTCTGGGTGAGGCCCAGGTTATAGGGGTCCGGGATCTTCACCGGGCAGACCCGGGCGCACTCCCCGCAGCCGGTGCAGCGCGCGTTCACATAACGGGGCCGTGAGCTCAGCATCACCCGGAAGTCCCCGGGTTCGCCCTGGATTTGCGCCAGCCGGGTGAGGGTGAGAATGTCGATCTGGGGATGCCGGGAAATCTCCAGCATCCGGGGCGAGAGGATGCACATGGCGCAGTCGTTGGTGGGAAAAGTCTTGTCCAACTGGGCCATGACCCCGCCGATGGAAGGCCCCGCCTCCACCAGAGTCACCGGCAGCCCCAAGGCCGCCGCGTCCAAAGCCGCCTGCTGCCCAGCCACCCCACCCCCCACCACCAGCACCCGGGCACAGGCCACCTGCTCCAGAGGACGCACCAGAGCCTGGTGGTCTTCTTGCTCCCTCTGCCTATTTAAGATATTGGTCGCGGGCGCTTCAGCCATGACAAGGGCCATTCTCAACTCGTTCCCAAGCTCTGCTTGGGAACGAGTTGGTAATTGGGCACTATTTGTATCTTTATTGTATTATAAGCATTTATAATAATTAAAAGTATGATCGTCATATAATTCTATTGATTGCCCATGAATTTTAACGCGCTATTAATTAATTTAATTCTTTTCTTAAGCATTGTCTCATTATTTTCGAGATTCATGAATTGCTTAACTTCGTTTAGATTATTAAGCTTAAATTTATTTATAATAAGAAATTCAAGGGTAGCTTCCACAAAATTTTTAATCTGATACATAAACGTTTCAATATCTTGGTTGCCAGATTCTTCATGAATTGCTCTATTTCTATATTCTTTTAAATGGATTAATATCTGTTTAGCATATTCTCTATCTTCGTACAAAAAAGAGGCTCTATTAACTGTTATTTTATGAGTATCGTTCATCCCTGTGCATGTAATGGTTTCCAAAATACTCCATAATCTCAGAAATGCATTATCCCAATCTTTAAGATCAAGTGCCCTTGTATAACGGACTATCGCTGCCTCAAGAAAAGCCCTAAATGGGCTTTTCTTTAATTTCTTTTTCATATTCTCTTGAAATTTATATAAGTTTATAATTTCTTTTGAAGGATCAAAAGCTTCAAGAGGGCCTCTATAGTCAGTTTCGTACCACCACTTTTCGGTAACCAACTTTCCGTTTGGGAAATGAAGAGTGTGAAGTGGACCAGGAACAATTCGATTAACAGGTTTCCTTTGTCCAAATGACATGCGATACGATTTTCTATTATAAAAATAATTCCAAATACCTCTAAATATGTCGATAGCATTGATAGCTCTGTCAAATGCCTCGGAATATGATTTTGCTTCAACGCTAATTTTTACAAACAGATAATTTTTCGGAAATTCCCCATCAATAAAATTAGTTGCCCCCTCCTTTATCTTTCCGATTTCTTTATGGAAAACGTGTGATATATCATTGCTAAATGTAATAACACAATTATTTATTACTTGACGCTTTAGTTTAATTAGATTACTTATTGATAATGATGTAATCAATACAAATTTTTTCGGAACTATTCCTAAATAATTCCTTCCAAGCCTGTCCATCTCTTGCAAAAGAGTCTGAGGCGTGATCTTTGCTTTCCCACCGACATTGAAAAGAGCTTTGTTTACTATTCTTCTTTTTTCAAGTTCTGGGATGTTACTATCAAATGATAACATGCTACTAAGCACTGCAACGTTATATGGAAAATGAAGAAATCCTCCTGTAAATGAGGCTTTACCATTCTTAATACGACCTTTCGACTCCTCAAATATTTGGCAAAGAATTTCGGGACTATACCCTTTCCCTTCAATCCATTTAACCGTCATTTTATATTCCCTATCAATAATATTTTGAACCAGAAATAATTTGGCATTGCACAATAACATTGAAGTTTATTAGGGCAACAGATCAATGTAGCCATATAACAAATATCTTTAATTAAAAAATGTTTAGTATGAATAATTTATAATGTTATATATATCTTATTGTTCATCCATTTTTTTTGTTAGGCTCCAAATGACTTCCTGAGGATCAGTATCTTCACCACCCTCCGCCAGAATCCGCTCTATCATCTTAGCCCGCAGTTCCTGGATCAGCCCTTCCCCTCTTGCCAGCAGTTCCGCTTTGGCGGCGCTGATGAGGCCTTCCCGGAGGGCGATGGCGCGCAGGCCCTGGATGATATCCAGGAAGCGCACGTCCTGGGGGCATTGGAAGGAGCAGCGGGCGCAGCGGGCGCAGTACCATAGAGCCGGAGAGGAGAGGAGCGCGGCTCTTTGACCGTAAAGAATCTGCCGGATAATCAGGCTGGGAGAAAATTCCGGGGTGATTTCGCTCACCGGACAGGTAGCGGTGCAGGCCCCGCAGCTAAAGCAGCGCAGGAGGTGTCCGCAGCCCGGCTCCCGGGCCACTTCCTCTTTGAACAGGAGATCGAGGTCTTGCAGGCGAAGTTTGTCATCCATAAGACGGCAAATCCTTGGCTATCACAGCGTTTCAGAATTTAAGCAACATCGGCAATGCGCCTCTTTTCCCCCTTTTCTAAAGGGGGGTAGGGGGGATTTTATCAGCGCTCGAGAATCCCCCTAAATCCCCCTTTATTAAGGGGGACTTAAAAAACCAGGCGTTCACGGGCGCAGCTACATTTTCGCGTCTTTCTTTGCGCCTTGGCGAGAGACGAAGTTTATCATCCATAAGACGGCAAATCCTTGGATAGTATACGGTTTCCTCTTCTAAAGAATTGGTGGGCAGTGCCCACCCTACATTACCCCCCCTCACCCCAACCCTCCCGCCGGGGGTAGAGGGAGAAAGAGCGGGCCGATTAACTCTTATGGGCGGTTAGTCAGAAGCCAACGGCTCTCCCCTGAATCATGAAAATCCTGGTGGGGCGGGCCTCCGTGCCCGCCTTTCCCGGAGGCGGCCAGAGACGGCCGCCCCACCAAAGCCTTAACCTTGAACTTTGATGGCTTCGTAAAAAGTCTAAAATGAATATCATTTTGAAAGGTCTATCCCCTATCTTGATTTTTAACACATTGATATTCCACCATTAATCCCCTCTCCCCTGGGGGGAGAGGGCTAGGGTGAGGGGGGGGTAATTTCTGGACCCGCCGCCCTAATTTCGCCACCCCCACCCCGGCCCTCCCCCCTCGCAGGGGGAGGGGGAAAAGCCGGATAACTTAACCAGATATTCCAGGAACGGCGTCCTGGCGAGTCGTTTCACCTTGCAAACATGAGATTCTTCACTCCGCAACGCTCCGTTCAGAATGACAAACAGATGTTTGCGTCTTTCTTGGCGCCTTTGCGTCTTAGCGTGAGAACCATCTTTTCCCATCCGGCACCGGCCTTAGGTTAAAGTAATAGCCCCAGTGGGGCAATGGTCCCCGCATTTGTTGCACTTTTCCGCGGCCTGAATCAGCCGGGTGCACAGCTCCTGGTGGAGCACCACCACCTGGCCGTTGACCACCTTGAAGACCACCGAATCGCCGGGGCGGGGCCCCCGGCCCAAACGGGCTTCGGCGCAGTTCCCCAGGTGGTATTCGCACATGGTGACGCAAATGCCGCAGCCGTTACATTTCTCCTGATCGATGCTCATGCCCGGGGCCGCCGGCCCCAGGAGTTCCTGGAGAGCTTCGATGAAACCGGCAAAATCCGGCTCGTGCAGCACCGGACAGTCTCCGGGGGATAGTTCCCTTGTGCTGAGAAATTCGGCAAACTCCCGGCAACTCCCCCCGCACTGGCCGCAATCAGTGCCGGGCAAAAATTCCAGGAGTTCGTCCACCGTCGCCATGCTTGGGCCTCCGGCCCATCCGTGATTTTCGTCGTTGGTTTTCGGTTTTTCGTTTTTCTTTAATCGATTATTATCTTAGCTCCGATTCCAGGCACCTGAGAGGGGCAATTAAATCCAAGAAAACACCAGATGCTGAAAAAAACGGCCGCTAAAGTCCCCCCTCCCTTGAGGGGAGGGGGTTAGGGGGAGGGTGGCGACTTTGGGACCACAATGACTCAAAGGCGCCACCCCCTCCCTACCCTCCCCCCTCAAAGTGGGAGGAGAAAAATGAGAACACCATTGCCTTTGGTCATTTTTCACAATTCCGGAGCTAAAGCAATAATCGATTCTTTAAAAGAAAAATGTCATTCCGGTCACGGTGCGCCATGCGCGCCTTACATCTTGCGTCTTTTCTTGGCGCCTTGGCGCCTTGGCGTGAGGCTTGCCGTTTTAATCCAGTCCCACCCAGGCCCTGCCTAACTCCTCCGGCACCCAGAGATTCTCGGGCCGGATACTGCGGTACTGGCAAATTTCGGAGAGCAGCGGCCCCTCTTTAGCGCCGCGGCGGCGGTAATAGGTGGCCTTGGGGGTCTTAGGGGCCACCAGTTCATAATTTTCGATAACTGTTTCCCCGGCCTTGAGCAGGGTGTGGCATTGGCCGAAATATTTGGCCCAACTAGCCGGGGGAATTTCCGGGGGCAGCTCGAACAGGGCCACGTCGGCCCGGGCCCCGGGCGCAAGATGCCCCCGGTCCCCCAGGCCCAGAATCTTGGCGGGCAGGGTACGGGTGGCCCAGACCCAATCCATGAGGGAAAATTCCCGGTCCGGCAAAGCCTGAGCATCCACCAGGGGACGGGCCCGCCGGTCGCAGAGCCAGGAAAAAAGCGGGGGGAATTCCTTCAGGGGATTCCTGACCGGCCCGCCCAGGGAAAAGGCCAGCCCCGGCCCCTGATGGGCCAGGGCCAGGCGCAGGGCGGGGAGCAGGTCCCCCGCGGCCGGGTTAAGGTCCAGGGGGTAGTAGCCGCCCAAATCGATTTTAACCGGCTTTCCGTCCAAGGGAGTCGCGGCTATGGGCGACTCGAACCCCAGATCCGCGCTGACCCCTTCTGCCAGCCGGGCCAGGGCCAGCTCCAGCAAGCGGTCATCGGTCACCGCCCGGCCCAGGACCGCCAGATGAAAGGCCCGGGGTTCGGGGCAAGGCAGCTCCAGGACCTCGGGGCTGGCTTCCAGGGTAAAGCGTAAATCGAACTCCCGGGCCAGCCGGGTCAGGGCTTCCAGGGTTTTTGCAGTGTCCAGGGTCCGGTGGGAATAAAAAGATTGCCGGTAGCGGACAAAGGGTTCCAGGAGCCGGAAATCCAGGGAACGGGTTTTTTCCTGCAAGGATTTCAGGGTTTGCGCCACTTCTTCCAATTGATCAAGTGATTTTAGGTAATTATCCAGATCCCGCAAATTAAGCACCAGGGAGGCGGAGGTGTCTACCAGGGGGATGGCGGCCAACTGGCGGTGGACGTAGCCGGCGGTGTACAACGTCAAAAAAGGCTCATGGACATGGGTGTAGCCCGCGGCGGCATAAAGCCGGCCCAAGTCTTCAAGAGAGGGAAAGCCGTTCCATAGGCGCAGGAAATTAAGGCCATAGGTGGCCACCTGGCCCCGGAGATCAATCCCCCCCGGCACCACCACCCGGCCCGCAGCCGAAATCACCCGGTCCGGTTTCTGGAGGCTGGAGACGATCCGGTCCCCTTTAATAAAGAGGTCTTGTTGGACCCCGTCCAGCCCCTGGGCCGGATCGTAGAGGCGGCCTCCGGTTATTTTGATATTCATTTACATCGCCTGTATCAGGTCCAGAAGAATGTCCCGGTCGGCAGGCAGGGCCGTGGGCAGCAATTTCTTCAGGACCAGGGGCAGCCCGTCCATGCGGTAAGCGACTTCCGCGGCCTCCAGGCCCGCCAGGGCCGTGGGCAAGACCACCTGGGCGCAACTGGTGGTGCGGTTGGCAAAAGGACTCATCGAGACCACCGGCACCTGTCGTTTCTGCAAGGCCAGTGCCTGATCTTCCGGAAGAAACCAAAAGAGGTCGGCCCCCAGGACCAAGATGGCGTCAAATTCATGAAAATCCACCGGCGTCGAGGAGGTTAGCACCCCGCCTTCATGGCCGAAATCCGGGGCCTCCGGCGCGCCCAACTCGTTGAGCAGCAGGTGATAGAGGCCCTGGGAATTGAAATCACCGGACAAGGGAAACAGCGCCCAAGTTTGCTTCTCCCCCAGCCGGGCCGCCAGGCCGCCCAGGGCGTCGAGCACCGCCAAGCCCTGGTTATAAGTGGCCCCCCGGCCAAAAAAGATGACCCCGAATTCGGCCTGGGAGAGAAATTTCGCCAGTTTCCTGGCCCCCTTGACCGCGGGCTTGACCCCGGAGCCTCCGGGCAAATGTGCCCCAATCCCTTGAAGAAGAGACAACTCCTGGCCGGGCTCGATCTGGACCAAAAGTTGGCAGAATTTGGCCATCTCCGTCTGGTAGAGGTCCACGGCCGCCACTTGCCGGTCTTCCACTCCTCTTTCCGTGTACCGCCCCCGGGCAAAGACGCTGTAGCGCACCAGATGGCGGGGGCAGGTGTGCAGGGGGTTGGCCCCCCAGAAGAGCACCGTGTCCGCTTCATCCCGGATGACTTCCAGGGGGGCCCAATAAAGGCCGTGCTTGCGCAGGCTGTGATAATAGGGAGCTTTAAAGGCCAGATCGGCCGGTTCCAGCCGGGCCTTGATCTTGCGGGCCAGTTGCAGGGCCGCCTCCTGGGCCCAGGAACCGGTATTGGTCAACCCGTAAATCAGGGGCCGCCGGGCCTGGCCGAGAATCTGAGCGGCCTGCTCCAGGGCCGTGGTATACGGCACTTCTTGGAGGCGGCCGTTCAGCCTCGACAGGGGTTCCAAGAGGCGGTGGCGCTCTTTTTTGGGATGCAATCTCTTGGTGGGAAAGAAGCGGCTCAGTCCCCAGAGGCAGACATTGGCCACCTCCTGAAGCTGACCCTGGGCCAGCGTCACATCCAGGTCGTCACACAGGCAGCCGCAGCCCGTGCAGATAAGGGATTGCTGCTCGACTTGCACCGTTTCTTGCACCCAACTTGGTATAAACAATTATATACTAACACCGTAGACGGCTGATCCCCAAATGAAAAGGGGCACAAGGGCAATTCTTTTCAAACTTTTGCGGCCATTAAAGGGTCTTCCGTTTCAGTGGACAGTTCAAAGTTCGAGGTTCAAAGTTCCAGTTAAAGGAAGGTCGCCGGAAAGTTTTCATAATTTTTGTTGGAAACAACCTAGGTTAGCTATATCCTTAAAAGCGGCTCCTGCTTTAAGGTTGCTTCCCTATGTGCAGAAATTCCGCTAATAAAGCCTTAAGATTCATTCTTGTCCTGTTCTTTCCTATTCTTCTGCCTATCCTGGGGCCGCCCGGGGCCGCTCTTGCCGGGAAGGACCTGGTTATCGGCGAAATTGACCCCCTGTCCGGGCACCTGGCCCAGCACGGCCTGGAGATTCATCAGGGCATCCTGTACGCCGTGGCGGAGGTTAATTCCCGGGGGGGCCTGGCAGGACGTCAAATCAGGCTGATCAGCCGGGATGACCAAAGCCGGCCGGAAGTGGCCATCAACCAGGCCCAGGACCTCATCTTCCGGGAACATGTCATCGGCCTGGTGGGCGGCTATGTGGATTCCCTGGTGGGGCCGGTCAGCGAATTGGCCTTAAGATACCGGGTGCCCTTCGTGGCTTCGGCCAGCTTGCAGAGTGGTCTGACGGCCCGGAAAAATCCTTATTTTTTCCGGGTTTCCTGCCTTAAGGGCATTGTCCAGCCTCTATGCGGGTTCCTGGGCCAGACTTATAAAGCCAAGAAAGTAGCGGTACTGCACGTGGCCACCCCGGGGGCCACCGAATTCGCCGCCAGCCTCAAATCCTGCCTGGAGCAAACAGGGCAAAAGGTGGCCGTTCAGGAGAAATTCCGGCCCGGCTGGCCCGATTTCTCGGTCCTTCTCCTCAAAGTCAAACAGGCCGGGATAGACGTCTTGATATCCGGGGGTTTTTATGCCGACAATCTGATCCTGGTCCGGCAGATTAAGGAGCGCCCCCTGGGTCTCCAAGCCTTCATCGCCCCCTGGGGGTTGGCTTATCCCAGCTTCATCCGGGAAGTGGGCCCGGGGGCGGACGGGCTGTTCGGCACCTGCGCCTGGAACCCCGGCATTACGCAGCCGGGGACGGAGCAGATGTCCCGGGAGTTCGTGGCCGGGTTCCGCCAACAGTTCGGGGAGGAGCCCAATACCACCGCCATGCACGGCTATACTTCGGCCCGAGCCATGCTGGCCGCCATTGAGGCGGTGCTCCAAAGCGGGGCCAAGCCCACGGGGGAGACCATCAGTAAGGCCCTGGCCTCCCTGGACCTGAAGCTGCCCATGGAGCGGCTGGCCTTTGACGCCCAGGGCGATCCCAAGTATTATCACCACGTGGTGGTGCAGATTCAGCAACAAAAGATGGTGGTGGTCTACCCGCCGGACCGGGCCACCGGCCAGGTGGACTTTTCTTTGGCCCGTCGCTGAGAGTATCTCACGCAAAGGCGCAAAGAGGCTAAGACGCAAGAATTATTATTTAAGGACTCTTGCGTCTTTGCGCCTTGGCGTCTTTGCGTGAGGTCAGACAAAAGAGATTAATTTCCCTAACCATGTCCATTACTGCCTTCCCCTGGCCCCAAATTATCGTCTCCGGCTTCGCCCTGGGGTCTTTTTACGCCCTGGTGGCCCTGGGTTTTTCCCTCATCTTCGGGGTCACCCGGGCCTTCAACCTGGCCCATGGGGAGATGATCGTCCTGGCCAGCTACCTCGCCTTTGTTTTGTGGAAATTCTGCCAGGTGCCTTTTTACCTGACCCTGCCGGTGTGCCTGCTGGCCCTGGGCCTGCTCACCCTACCGCTTTATCTTTTGCTGCGGCGGCTGAAAGAGCCCTACGCCTTGAATACCCTGGTGGTCACCTTCGGGTTGGCTTTGCTGCTGCAAAACCTCATGCTGGTCCTCTTCTCCGCCGACTACCGCTTGCTGAATTCCGGGCTCTCTTCCTTTACCATCCCCGGGCTGGGCCTCACCTTTTCCTGGAATCAGGTCGTCCTCTTGCTCCTATCCTTGCTGGCCACCGCCGGGGTGCATTTGGGGTTGCACCACACTTTCCTGGGCAAGGCCCTGCGGGCTACCATCCAGGATCAAGAAGCCGCCCAGATATCGGGGATCAACGTCAAATCCATGTCCTTAATCGCTTTCGGCCTGGGGGGCATGCTCATCGGCCTGGCCGGACCGCTCTACGGCCAGAACATGTATCTTTATCCCCTGGCGGGGGCCGAGGCCACTTTGATTGCTATTATCCTCACCATCTTTGCCGGGGTGGGCCGTATCCGCGCCCTCCTGCTCGGCGGCTGGCTTCTGGGGTTAATGGAGTCCGCGGCCATCTTGACCGTGGGCAGCAAGTGGCGGGAATTGGTGAGCGCCGCGGTGCTCCTCATCCTCCTTTACTTCCGGCCCCAAGGGATTTCTTTCCGGAAACCGGGCTAGCCCCATCAGGTAAATCCTTGAAACTGAGACCTTTCCCTTCCTCCATCCTGGTAACGGCCGCGGCCTTGGGCCTGATGGTCTGGCCCCTGTTTTTTCCGGACGCGTTCTTATACTTTCAGGTCTTGGGCATGGCCTGCCTTTACGGCACCCTGGCCCTGGCCTGGAGTATCTATGGACTGTCCGGCGCCGTTTCCCTGGGCCATGCGGCCTTTTTCGGTCTGGGAGCCTACGGCTCGGCCTTGCTCAACCATTACTGGCACTGGTCGCCCTTTCTCACCATCCTGGCGGGTTCCCTGGCCAGCGTGGTCTTCGGCCTTATCTGGAGCTTCTTTTTCCGCCGCCTCCGGGGGGTTTACCTGGGTCTGGCTTCCCTGGCCGCGGTGGAAATTCCCCGGGTGATCATCGACAATTGGGATTCGCTCACGTCCGGCTCCATGGGCATGACGGGCTTAGACAGGCTGCCCACGCTGCACCTGGGCGACTGGCAGTTGGCCTTCGGCGCAGACCTAAAGGCTCAATACTACCTCCTCCTGCTATTGGTTATCGGGGCCACGTTCCTCTATAAAACGATCATTGACTCCAGGTGGGGCTGGGCCTTGCGGGCGCTCCGGGAAAATGAAACCGCGGCCACCATGATGGGGATCAGGGTCAACCGGGAAAGGACCAAGGCCCTGCTGTGCAGTTCTTACTTGACCGGGATTTGCGGCGGTCTTTACGCCCATATTTTGGGACTCATCGAGCCCTCCCTGGTGTTCAGCCTGCATGTCTCGGCCCTGCCCCTGATTTTCACCATCTTTGGGGGCCGCACCCTGTTCTTCGGCCCCGTCCTGGGGGCCTTGCTCCTTTATCCCCTGGAACAACTGGTGTTTCAGCCGCTCTTGCCCCAGGGCCACGCCGCGCTTTACGGGTTGGTGATCATTCTGACCATCCTCTTCTTCCCCAAAGGCATCGCCGCATGGATAACCAGACGCGCCTCTGCTTAGAGGTCAAGGGCCTCAGTAAGCGTTTCGGGGGCCAGCAAGTCCTTCGGGAGGTATCTTTTTCTCTTCAGGAAGGAGAAATCCTGGGGATCATCGGCCCCAACGGGGCCGGCAAGACCACCCTGTTCAATATCATCAGCGGCTGGGTCACCCCTTCCGGGGGCGAAGTGGTCTTTTTCGGGGAAAAGACTACCGACTGGACGCCGGATCGTCTCTGCCGGGCGGGTATGGCCCGCACTTTCCAGATGCCCCAGATCTTCCCGGAAATGAGTGTCCTGGAAAACGTCATGACCGGGGCCTGGTTCGGCCAGCCCTCCCCGCCTGCTGCGGCTCAGGCCCGGGCGCAGTCCCGGGAGTTCCTGGAGCTGGTGGCCCTGACTGCGAGCGAAACCACGCCGGCCCGGGATTTAAGCCTGATGCAGCAGCGGCTGCTGGAGTTGGCCCGGGCCCTGGCCACCCGCCCCAAGTTACTGCTCCTGGACGAAATTGCCGCGGGCCTCAGCTTAAAGGCGGTTAAATGTCTGACCAACTTGATTCTCCGGTTGCGCACCCAGGGCCTGACCCTGTTGCTCACCGACCATCTCCTCAATCTCATCATGCCTGTGTCCGACCGGCTCCTGGCCCTGGACCAGGGAGAGATCATCGCCGCCGGCCCGCCCCAGGAGATCATCCATGACCCCGAAGTGGAATCCGCTTATCTGGGGGTACGGGACCCGGCCGGAGAGGAGGGTTGAACCGTATGGCCCCACAAGACGCTCCCCGGCCCCTGCTGGAGGTTCGCCATCTGTCTTTCTCTCCCCCGGGGAATCCGGTGCTGAAGGACGTCGAACTCACGGTTTGGGGCCACCAAATCACCGCCATCGCCGGGGCTGACGGCGCCGGCAAGACCACCCTGCTTAAGGCCATCAGCGGTTTGCTGCCGGAAATCTCCGGGCAGATTATCTTTGCAGGAGAACCCCTGGTGGGGCTGCCCCCCTGGGAGGTGGTCAAAAGGGGGATCGTCTACGTCCCGGAAGGGATGCGGGTCTTTCCCCAAATGAGTGTTCTGGAGAATCTGGAAGTGGGAGCTTATCTTAAGCGCCAGGGCCTGGCCGCGCGCCTGGAGCGGGTTTTCCAGGTCTTCCCGGAACTAAAAGATAGAATCCATTCTCCCGCCGGGAGCTTGAGCGGCGGCCAGCAACGCATGGTCACCCTGGGACGGGGCCTCATGTCCGAGCCCCGCTTATTGCTCCTGGATGAACCCTTCATGGGCCTCAGCCCCAAACTGGTTACCAGGTTTTGCAACTCCTTCCGGGACCTGCGGCGCTCCGGCATCACCCTGCTGATTTCGGGCCAACATATCCGCCGGGTCCTGGCCATCGCCGAAAGCGCCCATTTCTTGAAAGGCGGGATGATCGTCTGCTCCGGGGTGGGCGTGGACCTTTTGCAGAATCGTCTTCTCCGGGATATTCTCTTCGCCGGGTGAAGCAAGTCGGCTGCGGGATAGTTTAGACCAGGCAAGCGCCCGGGTTGGTGGGACGGACTTCCGCCTTTAGTCTTTGGCAGTCTCCTTTCCCAGAGGGCGCTAATGCCGGATCGGCCCCGGGCCAAACACAGAAAATGCCTTCCCGGACTTGCCCGGTAGTGGGTGGAAAATAACCGTCAAGACTTATTGCAGACAGCTCGCAGATAGAGCCATGAACCCTTAATGATATTCGTGGGTTCCTAAAATCACCGGCACGCCGGTCTTTCCCTGAATGAGCTGGGACATCTCTTCCGCCGTGCTATAAGGGCATCCTGGTTTGGCGTTGGCCAGGCAGGAACTCAGATAGATCGCCTCGGGCTTCATCTCCGAGAGTTTCATGGCCATACCCACGTTGGCGGCCAGGCTGCGTCCCGGACAACTGCACTTCACAAAGCTCATGACCTGCACCGGTTCGGTAAATTTTCCTTCTCCCACCGTGGCCGCCTTCAAACAGCGCCACTCTCCCGGACAGCCGTAACCGCTGTCCATATAAGCTCCACAACCCACCAGCAACACTTGTTTCATGGAGTACCTCCTACTATCGCTAGTTGGTAAAAGTGCCATTAGTTGGCAAATTTTTCCCGCGGCTGCCCGGGGCCACCAGAGACTCTAGCCTCACCGCGGCCGGGCCTGCCGGCGTGTCAACCTCCCGCACCCGGTTCTCATGGTTAAAATTATGGAACGCTCTGAATAATAAAAATTCGGCCATTCCGGCAATTCCGGAGGCAATGCTTTCTTTTTATGGGAAGAGCTCATTTTTTTCATCGCGGGGTTCCGCTGACTTTCCGCCTGCTGATTCCTTGTACGTGACCTTCCGGGAACCCTGCCCCGTGAGATCCGTAGCCCCCAGGAAATTAACCAGCCAATCCCAAAACCTTCCTCAATTGGTGCAGCAAGTCGGTGGCCTCGCCGGCACCGGGCGTCAGCGGCAACCGGCAAAGAATCCCCAGGCCCTCGCTGGCTTCGTGAAACTCCTCGTCGGCCAGAGGACTGACCACCGCGGTATTCACCAGGGCATTGACCATCAGCAAATTCTGCACCAGTTCCAAAGGCGGGAAGTCCGGGAGATGGGCGTCAATGATCACCAGATGGGGAGTAGTGGCCCGGGCCGTTTCCAGGGCCGCGGCTCCCGAGGCTTTCTGCTCCAGGCGCACCTCCGGGTCTGAGGCCAGGGCGGCGGTGAAAGCCTGGAGGGCTTCCGGGCAAGTGGTGGCGAGAACGAGGTGTAGCATGGATTCACCTATGGATTAAAGGGATCATGGAGCTCTGACACAGGGCGGCATTCCGCGTGCACCGTAGATCAGATAGGCTGTTTAGTACCTAACTGCGCAGCCTGGCGATAGTAATCGGCAATGGCCTCCCCCAGGGTATTGACCGCCAGGCGGGCGCAGTGCAGGTGGTCTTCCGGCAGGCCCCCCAGCGCCACCACCACGTCGTGGGGCTCCAACTCCAGGGCCTGATCCAGATTCCGTCCCTGGGCCAGCTCGCTCATGGCGCTGGCACAAACCAGGGTATAGATGCACCCCCGGGGCAGCACTTTAATCTCGGCAATGGCCCCCGTCTCGATGCGTAAGGAGACTTCGATGGAATCCCCGCACTGGCCCACGGCCGTCCCTTTGCCGTTGGGATTATCAATCAAGCCGATGTTTTTGGGACAGCGGGCCAGGCAGAGGAACTGTTCCCCAACTGTCCCGGCTTCGGAAAAATCGCCCTCAGACACGCGGTGCCCTCCCCTGGCGATTAGAATCTACCCATCATCGGGGACGGAGCCCCGCCCCCGCCACAAGTGAACTCAGCAGTGAACCGTTGCAGTCTCCCCTGTAAGAGGGCCTCCACCGCCTCGGCCACAGTTTGGGCCCCGCCGCCATAAAGGACGTCGATCCCCACCTGATTGAACCCCATCAGGGGCCGCAGACCCATGCCGCCGGCAATAAGGACTTGCACGCCGTTTTGGGCCAGGTGGTTGACCGGGGCCATGCAGCCGCCTTGCTGGTGGGGCACGTTGGGCAAAGTGACGACCTCTGCCACTTTACCCTGGGCGATTTTCACCAGAGTGTACAGGTCACAGTGGCCGAAATGGGCTCCCAGCTCGGCCTCGAGGCCGCCGGGATGGGTTGAGGGGATGGCAACAATGGTGATGCTGTTCATGGTAATCTCCTTAGCTTGATGTTATCGTGCGCTTCCGGTCTGATTTATCTCCATCGCATATCAAAGATACTGATAGGGGTGAATCTGGTGTTCGCCCCACCCGGCGTCCGGTGCGTACCCCAGGTGCACCCCGGCAGTATTATTCAGCCTTCATAAAGAAGCGGCTGCTTGGCCCTGACAGCCGAGGCCCGCCAGTTCCCTGATCCGGCTCCAGGCGCGCTTGAGCCCCAGGCTGAAAGCCGTCTCGGGCAACTCGGTGACCACCAAGCCCTGGACCATGGCTTCGGTAACCGAGAGATCGTGGGGCAGCCTTCCTGCCACCGGGTAGCTCCTTCCCCGGCAAAACCCGGCAATCCGGCTGGTCTCTTCCGGATTGAGATCATACTTGTTAATGATGACAGCCAGGGGAATCTGAAAATGTCCGCAGAGTTCGGCCACCCTCTCCAGGTCGTGCCGCCCTGAGGGCGTCGGCTCGGTGACGGCCACGGCCAGGTGCGCGCCCGACAAAGAACTGATCACCGGACAACCGATACCCGGCGCGCCGTCGCAGAGAACGAGATCAGCGCCCTGGGCTTTCGCCAGTTCCCGGGCCTGTTGCTTCAGCACCATCACCAGGCGGCCCGAGTTCTCCGCCCCCGGAAAGAGTTGGGCATGGACCAGGGGACCGAAGCGGGTGGCGGATATGTACCACTGGCCGCAGTGTTTTTCCGGGAAGCCGATGGCCTCAGCCGGGCAGAAAGCCACGCAGACCTTGCAGCCCTCACACCTTAAGAGGTCAACGGCATACCCCGACCCCTTCTCCCGGATCGCCCCGAACTGGCACAGGGAGGCGCAGACGCCGCAGCCATCGCATTTTCCGGGATCGATTTTGGCCTCATGCCCCGAGTAAAACTCCTCCTGCCGCTCCCGGCTCGGTTTCAGGAGGAGATGCAGATCCGGGGCGTCCACGTCCAGATCGCAGATGATTTGGCCCCCGGCCAGATGGGCGAAGGCCCCGGTCAGCGAGGTTTTGCCCGTGCCGCCCTTGCCGCTGATGATGATGATCTCACGCATGGACGGCCTTTCCGGAGGGGCCTGGCCGGGCCAGGTCCCGGAGCTTGTCCCGCAAGGAGATAAAGTTCTCCCGGAGCCCGGCGGATACCTCGGTGATGATCCGGCCCCGGGCATAGGCCTCGGCAATACTCCGGTCGTAGGGAATCTCCGCCAGAATGGGCAGTCCCTTTTCCCGGCAGAACCGGTAGACCGCGTCATGGCCCAGTCCGGCCCGATTGATTACCGCGGCCAGGGGTTTGCCCAGGGGCGAGAAGGCCTCCCAGGCGAGCTGAAAGTCATAGAAGCCAAAAGGGGTGGGCTCGGTGACCAGGAGAACCACGTCGCTGTCGATGACCGCATTCACCGCCGGGCAGCTCACCCCCGGGGGTGCGTCGATAATGGCGTCGCCGCCGTTAGCCGGGAGCATCTGCTCCAGTTTGGCCTTTACCCGGCGCATCAGGGGCGGGCTCATGGCCTCGCCGATGCGCAGCCTCCCGGAGAGAAAAACCACCTGGCCGACGCGTCCCCAACTGATTTCTCCCAGCTCCCGCTGGCCCGGAGAGAGCGCCTTTTCGGGGCACACGGCCAGGCAACCGCCGCAGCCGTGACACATCTCCGGAAAGGTCAAGACCAACTGGCCCATGACGCTGATGGCTTTAAACTGGCAAAGATCGGAGCAGGCGCCGCAGTAGGTGCATCTGGACTCATCCACCAGGGGCACTGGCATATGGGCCGTTTGGCTCCCGGAAATGGCCGGCTGGAGAAAGAGATGCAGGTTAGGCTCTTCCACGTCCAGGTCCACAGCCACCAGGGGGCCGTCCCAAACCGTAGCCAAAGAAGCGGTTACCGTGGTTTTACCCGTGCCGCCCTTGCCGCTGGCCACCGCCACGATCATCGTCCTGTCCTGTTGGCTCCCTGGGCCGACTCGATACTGCCGCTCTTGAACCTCTCCATGGCCTGGCGTACGGTCAGCCCCTCCAGGTTCTGTCCCACCTTGATGCCCGCGGCGCTCAGGGCCTTAAAGGCTTTGGGGCCGACGTAGCCGGTGAGCACCCAGCCTACGCCCTCACGGGCTATGATTTCCGCGGCCTGAATACCGGCCCCCTGAGCCATCACCTGGGACTGGCCATTGCTGATGTAGCGGGTATCCATGGTTTCCAGGTCCACTACCAGGAAACCGGCGGCCCGGCCGAAGCGGGGATCCACCTGATCGTCCAGTGAGGGACCTTCACTCGTTACCGCAATTATGCTCATGCTTCACACCTTTTCCGTAAGTTTCTCTCTCCCGGTTGCTGCCTCAGGCCGGCAAAGAGCGTCTGCCGGCGCCCGGCAACCGTTTCCACCTGAGCAAACTCCATGCCAGGTGCCGGGGAAGATGGAAGACCGGAGAAAAACGCCGATACCAGAACCTCTTGCTCCCCCCAGGTTGCCTCAGGGGCGCGAAACGCGCCCCTGCCCCTGCCCCCTGCAAACCAGGGAGCCCGTCGACCCCCAAATGAATGGATGGTGGCGGGGGTGGGGCTGCGGAGAGAGTCGGCGGCTCTTGATTTATAACCCAAATACAGCAAAAATGACAAAGGCGGCCCTGGCGCCGGAGGCGCGGCCCTTGCTGCAAAACTTCCTGCCCTGGCCGTAAAGGGCCAGGGCAGGGCCGGAATTTCAAGATGAGGAACCCTCCATTTCGGCCAGGCGCCGCTTGATGGCCTCCAATTCCCCTTCCAAGTAGGCCGCTTCTTCCCGCAGCGCCGCGGCTTCATCCTCAGGGGAGGGGTAACCGGTCCTCCTGCCCGAGATGGAGATGCCGAAACCCCAGGGACCGTAGCCCCAGCGGGGAGGGCCCCCAAGGCTCATAATGGGAGGCGGCCACCAACTGCGGCCGCAAAAACCCTGGCCCCGGCTGCGGCCGGACATTCTCCGGAACCCGGCGCCGCAGGGGCCCCGGCCCCAACCGCTGCCCGGTCCCCGGCCATTTGGTCCTGTACTGTCGAAACCTGGCATGATCATTTTCCTCCATATTCTGAAAGAGTTGTTATCAGGGATATTGCTCCTGGCGATGGTTATCTTTCTCTGGTCATTACTGCCCCGCATCCAGGACACTTGACCTCAAAGCACGGTACTCCCTGCTGGTGCGGCGTTTTTTGACCGCAGGCCGGGCAGACGCAGAACCCGCCGGGGCCCGGACGGAAACCGCCGCCGCGGCCTCCTCCCTGGCCACCGCCTGCCCCGCCGCCTGCCCCGCCGCCTGCACCTTGACGTCTGGTAAAGCCTGGCATATTTCTATCTCCTATGATGGTAAAAACAGCTCCCATCCCCGCGGGCATCAGCAGCGTCTCAACCGCGACCCCCAGAGGTTGCACCTGCCTTTCCTCCCGGGGGGAGGGAGGAGGGAGAGGGAGGTATCCATGCCGAGTAAATGGATAGAACCTCGACCCTGCCGCCCAGGAGGAAAGTCGGTGTCAGGATGGCTCGCGGCCAGCCCTTTGGAGACCATTCTTCAACGGTTGCAAACGTTAGACCCGCTTTCCAAGATTACGGCAAGGCAACCCCGGACCAGGGGCTCCGGCCCCTGGTCCGGGGTTGCCGGTGATCAGTTCTTGCTTCTTATTAATCCAAGGATTATGCCAACCGAAAATTTAGCAGGGACGGCAGCTTTTCCAGAGGCAGGGTGCTTGGTGGGAGTATAATGCATCCTAAAAAATAATTAAAGGAAGCAATATGCTTCCTGTCGCCAGTGATGGCCTGCTCTTTGATATGTCAATCCCCGGTCTTACCGGGCGGGGTGAGGCCGTAACGGTTAATTTTGCGGCGCAGGGTGCCCTTGTCGATGCCCAATTCCCGGGCGGTGGCCAGGCGCCGCCATTGGTGACGTTCCAGCGCCTCCCACAGGGCCCTTTTTTCCACTTCGTCCAGGGTCAGGCCGGTCAAAAGCAGACCCGACTGATATTCCGGCTGTAAGTGCTCCGGCAGATGTTGCGGTTGGATCAGTCCCGAGGAGCAGAGAATAAAGGCGTGTTCGATGGCGTTTTCCAGTTCCCGGATGTTCCCCGGCCAGTCATGGTGCATGAAGATAGCCAACACCGCGTGGCTCAACCCCAGGAGTTTTTTCTCTTTTAGCTTGTTGAAGCGCTCGATGAAGTGTTGGGCCAACAGGGGAATGTCTTCCTTGCGTTCGGCCAGCCGGGGCAAGGTCAGCTTCACCACATTGATGCGGTAATAGAGATCGGTGCGAAACGCGCCTTCTTCCACCAGCTGGGCCAGATCCTTATTGGTGGCGGTGACGATGCGCACGTCGGCTTTGACGCTTTTGGAAGAGCCCAGGGGCATATAGGTGCGCTCTTCCAGGACCCGGAGGAGCCGTACCTGGAGAGCCGGAGAAATGTCGCCGATTTCATCTAAGAACAGGGTCCCTTTTTCCGCCAGGGCAAAGCGGCCCAGTCTGTCCCTCCGGGCATCCGTGAAGGCCCCGGCGGTGTGGCCGAAGAGTTCCGACTCCAGCAGGGTATCAGGGAGCGCCCCGCAATTAACGGCCACAAAGGGGGCCTTAGCGCGTCGGCTCAAGTTATGGAGGGCCCGGGCCACCAATTCCTTGCCGGTGCCGCTTTCCCCCTGGATGAGCACCGTGCTGTCGGAGCGGGCGATTTCCGGCAGCAGGGTGAAGATTTTTTGCATCTGGGGAGATTTGGACAGGATGTCTTCCAGGCGGTATTGCCGGTGGATTTTCCGGCGCAGTTCCTCCACCAGGCTTAAATCCCGGAAGGTCTCCACCCCGCCTACGACTTCTCCCCGCTCATCTTTGAGGAGGGCGGTGCTGATGCTGATGGGTATTTCCTTGCCGTCAGCCCTAAGGATGGCCACGGGCTGGTTCACCACCGGTTTGCCCGTCTCCAGGGTATGCCTGAGGACGCAGGCGGATTCACAGATATTGGCCCGGAAGACCTCGCAGCACTGCTGGCCCAAGGCTGCCGCCGCCGGGATGCCGGTGATCACTTCGGCCGCCTGGTTGAAAAAAGTCACCCGCCAGTCCAGGTCCACTGTGAAAACGCCGTCGGCTATGCTGTTCAGGATGATTTCGGTTTGGGTGGGGAAATGAGACGCAGATCTGGCCTCGGCCCGTTCCCGGTCTGAGTCGCTCCGGGCCGGTCCTCCATGAGCTGGCGCCCTGGGATCTGCTTTTCTAACCGTTCCCAGACCTCCTGGAGAAGTGCCTGTAATTTCTCGTTATCATATTCCATTATGGTCTTACCTTCAACCCGGGCTTGGGAAATTAAGGCTCAGGCCACAGATGCCTGGAGAACACCAGGCCGCGTTTCCTGCCCCTGGGCGCGATCTTCTCCCCAGTTCTTCCACCCCCTGCCCCCGGCTTCAAGGCCCAGAATCATTGCGCCTAAAAACCAACTTCGCCTTGATTTTCCAAGTAAGAGAGCTCTTTTCTCAGCCACTCGTTTTCTTTCTCCAGTTCCTCCACCCGTTTCACCAGCCAGGCTGCGTCTTGCCGGCTCAATTCGTCTTGTCCTTGAGCCAGCTTATCCTTGATCTCGGAAATTCTGGTGCCCGTCATCGACTGCCTCCTGGAAATTTATGGGGTTTCTGCACGTCGTTAGCGAGTAACCACCACGGTTGGTCCAGGGCTACTGGCGGCTAGTCAGACCCTCTCCATACCTTGGCCACATTGGGGACACGATACCTGCATGCAGGGGATGCCTTGCTCGTGGGGCACTTGACAGCCGCAGGCCGGACAGCGGCAAGAGCCACCCGGTCCGCACCCCGCCTCCAGGGGTGAGACGCCGCCGGCCTTTCTGGGGCCGGGGCTTTTAAGATTAGTCCTGCCCTCACAAGGCAATTTCTTGCCGCCCCTCCAGCCGCGGCCGTAGCGCCGGGGACCCCGGCACCCGGGCAGCCAAAACCGCGGGTGGTCCAGAGTATTTTGCCGGTAGGATTCCACCACATCTTGGACCTCGCCGGCCACCCCGCTGACCACGGTGAGACCGAGTTCCTGGGCATACAACAGGAGTTCGGCGCTCAAAGCGCCACAGATTAAGGTGTTGACCCCCTTTTCCCGCAACACTTGCAGGCGCTGGGGGGCCTCCAGTTGAGGCAAATTTAGCTCCTGGACCCCATCCACCGGGGAGGAGGCTTCCGGAAAAATCTGTATCCGGGAACACCAGTTCAGCACCGGCGCCACCCGGAGCCGCAATACAGGGATGGCCAGCATGGCGATATCTCTGGAGAAAAAATTTGGCCCTCTTCTCTAGGGCTGGGCCGTGGCGCCAACCAGGAGGAGGCCTATTTTTGATTTACCCCAAGCACGGAGTATGCCAAAAATTTATTTAGAGGAGGATTCGGCCTAATGGCTTAATTTGCGGGAAAGATTCAGGGGCAAAATGCCCCCTGGGGAAAGGATAGGAAGGAGTGGCAAGAAAGAAGAAAGCCCCCCTTGATTCTATTACCAAGGGCCAACTGACTGCTACCATTGCTACTTACGGAAGGATGGCTCACCTGGAATTATGTCGCGAGATTACTTTATAGAAATAGAATCCTAAAATTCCCTCCCCCTTGAGGGGGGAGGGTTAGGGTGGGGGTGGCGTCTTTTTGTCTGATTACAGTCAGTTATTAAAATCGCCCCCTTCCCCAATTCCGTCCCCCAATGCCTTATTATTACCCACAAGTTTTATCTTCTGGATATTGTAGAATTAATTCCCTCTCCCCTCGGGGGAGAGGGTAGGATAAGGGGGGCGTAAGGCAAAGGTCCATCCTAGTGGTAGGCGGCTAAAGGGGCAAAAGTCGCCACCCCCACCCCGGCCCTCCCCCCTCAAAGGGGGAGGGGGAGTTCTTGGCACGCAACACGAGGTGGCAGGTCATGGAGCGAGATTTAAGGTTGATCGAGGTGAAATATGTCGGAACGCATGAAGGTGCAGACTACCGGAGACTTTGCTGATATTTCCATCCGGGTCCCCGCGGCTCAGGCGCGCCGGGTGTGTGCGGTAATCGAAAACGTACTGGCCCTCCTGCCCGGCCAGGAAGGGGGGGCGGATGCAGACCGGCTTTATACCGTGGAGGAGGTTTTCCCCGATATGCAGCCGGGGGATATCCTGCGGGGGTCCAGGTACCGGCAAGGCCTGACCCAAACGCAATTGGCGGCCTTGATCGGCGTCAAGCCCAGCCACATCTCGGAAATGGAAAAAGGCAAGCGCCCCATCGGCAAAGACATGGCCAAGCGCCTGGCCCGGGCCTTGAAGGCGTCGTATAAGGTATTTTTGTAGAGGCAGTTCAGAAAAGCCAAGGCTCAGAGGCCGATAAAATATCGTCTTCCCTATTTCCCCTGATGATTCATCAGGTTGTATTAT
>JAQTXE010000244.1 GCA_028688935.1 Syntrophales bacterium | reverse complement strand
TCTAGCAAAAGTCTAGAATTAATTAACTATTTCAAGAAGTTATTCGATTAAATCGCATCCCGGCCGACTGGACGAAAGTATTACCAGTGCAGCATATCCCATACCAAGGCTACTTGCGATTGCCCTGACTCTCCCCCAAATATCTTGTGAATCCCTGATTTTTCTGGTATAAAAACATGATTTGCAAAATACTACACACGCCCCGCCAGGGCAAAGCTGGTGCCTGCCGGTTTTTAGTCCGGCAGGTGGCCTTGCCGACGGCGGCGCGGCGGACTAACCAGGAGGAAGCAGTATGGCTTATGTTACCATGAAGGAATTGCTGGAGGCCGGGGTGCACTTCGGCCATCAGACCCGCCGCTGGAATCCCAAGATGGGACCCTACATCTTCGGAGCCAGAAACGGCATCCACATCATCGATCTGCAAAAGACCGTCCAGTTCTTCAAAACCGCCTACAACTTTGTGGTGGAAAAAGTGGCCGACGGCGGCAAGGTCCTGTTCGTGGGCACCAAGAAACAGGCCATGGACGCCATTGCCGAAGAGTCCCAACGCGCCGGGATGTTCTACGTCAACCACCGCTGGCTGGGCGGGATGCTCACCAATTACCAGACTATCAGCCGCTCCATTGAACGCCTGAAGAACTTTGAGGCCATGAAGGAAGACGGCTCCCTCAAGCGTTTCCCCAAAAAGGAAGTGCTGATGATGGAGAAAAAGGCCGCCAAACTGGAACGTTCCCTGGGGGGCATCAAGAATATGGGGGGGCTGCCTGATATCATCTACATCGTGGACCCCCGGAAAGAAGACATTGCCGTGCAGGAAGCCCGGAAGGTCAAGGTTCCTATCCTGGCCATCGTCGACAGTAACTGCGACCCCACGGAAATCGACTATCCCATTCCCGGCAATGACGACGCCATCCGGGCCATCCGCCTGCTTACCTCCCGCATTGCCGACGCGGCCATCGAGGGCAAGAAGCTCCGGGAAGAGCGTCTCCAGGCGATGACCGACAAGGAAGCGCCGGAACCGGAAGCAGAAGTAGCAGCCGCACCGGCGGAGGCGGCGGAGAAACCGGCTCCGGCGGCAGAGGCTAAAGCACCGGAAGCTCCGGCGGCAGAGTAAGAGTAAAACCATCTTCTGTCTACGGTTAATAAAACAACGACCAGGGACCTGCTGGCCCTGTTTTTGATCTTTGCTGCAAGCTGACAGCTGATCGCTGACAGCTCCGGATAAGGAGGAGAGGTTTGGAAATTTCGGCGGAACTGGTAAAAACCCTGCGGGATAAGACCAACTGCGGGTTTATGGATTGTAAAAAGGCCCTGAAGGAAACCGAGGGCGACCTGGAAAAGGCCGTGGCTTATCTGCGCCAGAAAGGCATCGCCGTGGCCGGGAAAAGGGCCGAGCGGGCCACCAGTGAAGGAGTGGTGGTGGCCCAGGTGGCCGGGGACGGCCTGAGCGGCGTGCTGCTGGAAGTGAACTGCGAATCTGATTTTGTGGCCAAAACCGACGCCTTCCAGAACTTGGCCCAGGGATTGGCGAGTCAGATCGCGGCCCAGGCTCCGGCGGAAGTGGACGTCCTGCTGACGCAGCCCTGGCAGGGGCAACCCAGCCTCACCGTCCAGGATTATCTCAACGAAGTCATCGGCCAGACCGGGGAGAACATCCGGGTGCGCCGTTTTGCCCGTTATGCCGGGGGCGGCTTGGTGGGCGCTTATATCCACTTCGGCGGCCGCATCGGCGTGCTCCTGGAACTAAACGCCGCCCAGGCAACTCCGGAAATGACGGCCCTGGCCAAAGACCTGGCCATGCAAGTGGCGGCGTCCAACCCTCTATCCGTTACCCGGGAGGAAGTGGACCCCAAGGTGGTGGCTCAGGAGACGGAAATTTATAAAGCCCAGGCCCTGGATAGCGGCAAGCCGGAAAAGATCATCGAGAAGATGGTGACCGGGCGCCTGGACAAGTTTTTTAAAGAGAACTGCCTGATGGAGCAGCCCTTTGTAAAAAACCCGGACATCACCGTGGCCCAACTGCTCAAGGAAGTTGGCGGCCCTGAACTCCGGGTGCTTCGTTTCACCCGCTACCAGTTGGGAGCCTGAGGAGACCGTGAGCCCGGAGACGCCCAAATACCACCGCATTCTTCTCAAGGTGAGCGGCGAGACCCTGGCCGGAGAGAAGAAATTCGGCCTGTGCCCCGACACCTTGAAGGCCATTGCCCGGGAAATCAAGGCAGTAACCGACCTCGGGGTGGAAGTGGGCATCGTCGTGGGCGGCGGCAACATCTTCCGGGGACTGGCGGTGAGCGCCCAGGGCATCGAGCGGACGGTGGGGGACTACATGGGCATGCTGGCCACGGTCATCAATTCCCTGGCCCTCCAGGACGTCCTGGAAAAGGCCGGTATGCCCACCCGGGTGCTATCGGCCATTGCCATGCACGAAGTGGCGGAGCCTTACATCCGCCGCCGGGCCATGCGCCACCTGGAAAAGGGCCGGGTGCTGATCTTTGCCGCGGGTACCGGCAGCCCTTATTTTACCACCGATACCGCCGCGGCTTTAAGGGCCACGGAAATCGGAGCCCAGGCCCTTCTCAAGGGCACCAAGGTGGCCGGCATCTACGACCGGGACCCGGAAAAATATGCTGAGGCCCTGATGCTGCCCCATCTCACCTACTTCGACGTTATGACCAAAGACCTGCGGGTCATGGACATCACCGCGGTGACTATGTCCAAAGAACAGGATATCCCCATTATCGTCTTCAAGCTGCTGGAACCGGGAAATATGAAAAAGGTGGTGCTGGGCCAGGAGGTGGGCACCCTAGTGGAGGGCGCAGGCCATGAAAAATAAGGTTCTGGAAGAAACGAAACGGAAAATGGATAAAGTGCTGGAGGCCATGGCCCGGGACCTGTCCCGGATACGCACCGGCCGCGCCTCCGTAGCCCTGCTGGAAGGGATCAAAGTGGACTGCTACGGCACCAGCATGCCTCTCAGCCAGGTGGCCTCTTTGGCCGCGCCGGAAAGCCGCCTGCTGACCGTGCAACCCTGGGACCCCACGGTGATCGGGGATATCGAGAAGGCCATCCTCAAATCCGATCTGGGCCTCAATCCGGTGAACGACGGCAAAATGATCCGCCTGCCCATCCCCGCCCTGACCACTGAACGGCGTAAGGAACTGGTCAAAGTGGTGAAGAAAATGGGAGAAGAGGCCAAGGTGGCCCTGCGCAACGTCCGCCGGGAGGCCAACGACCAGTTTAAGGATTTGAAGAAGGATAAGCAATTGCCCGAGGATGACGCCCACCGGGGTCAAGACGAAGTCCAGAAGATCACCGATGACTTCATTAAAAAGGTGGATGCCCAGGCTGCGGAAAAAGAAAAGGAGATCATGTCCTTTTAATGCCCCGAGTGAAAGACTTGCCTAATACCGGCCTTCCCCTCGAGAACAATCGACTTCCCCGTCACGTGGCCATTATCATGGACGGCAACGGCCGCTGGGCCCAACAGCGGGGCCTGCTGCGCGTCAAGGGCCACGTGGTCGGGGTGGAGTCGGTGCGGGTCATCGCCCGCCTGGCCCGCAAGCTGGGAATCTCCTATCTCACCCTCTTTGCCTTTTCGGAAGAAAACTGGCAGCGCCCCGCTTTGGAAATCCGGGTGCTGATGGCTATTCTGCGCCGTTATCTTAACCGGGAACTCCCCGTGATGCAGGAAAACCAAATCGCGCTCAGGGCCATCGGCAATTTGCAGCAGCTACCGGAGGCGGTGCAGCGCGACCTGGCGGAAACCGCAGCCGCCACTGCCCCGGGGGCCCAGATGGTCCTGTCCCTGGCCCTGAGCTACGGGGGCCGCTCGGAGATCGTCCAGGCAGTGCAGGCCCTGGCACGAGACGTTCTGGCCGGCCGCCTTAAGCCCGGGGAAATCGACACCGCCCTTTTCGCCCGCTACCTTTACACCGCGGACATGCCCGATCCCGATCTCCTGATCCGCACCAGCGGTGAATACCGCCTGAGCAACTTCCTCCTCTGGCAGTCCGCTTACACCGAGCTTTACGTCACCAACACCCTGTGGCCCGACTTCCGGGAAGATGATTTTCATCAGGCCCTGGAAGCCTACCGCCGCCGGGACCGCCGCTTCGGCCTCACCCAGGAGCAGATCGAAGCCCTGGAGGCGCCCAACTCCCGGCATTAAAAAGATACGCCGCAAAGAAACACAAAGGAAAATAAAAAAGGGTGTGCTTTTGGCGCACCCTTTTCTAATTTCTCGTGGAATCTTTGTGTCTTTGTCTCTGTGGTTATTTCTCTTTCTCCAGCAGCCGCTCTTTCAGCTGGGCCGCGGCCTTACGGTTGAAACCGGGAATGGCGGCCAGGTCTTCTACGCTCGCCTTCTTAAGGGTTGCCAGATCGGGGTAATGTTGAAATAGACGTTGCCGTCGCACCGGCCCGATGCCCGGTATTTCATTTAAAACCGAAGTCAGCATTTCCTTGCGGGCGCTTTGCCGATGATAAGTGATGGCAAAGCGGTGAGCTTCGTCCCGGAGCCTAAGCAGCAAGAGCCACCCCGGGGCATTGGCGGGCAAAAAACGGGGGTTCTTGCGGCCCGGAAAAAACAACCGGTCCCGCACCTCCCGGCCCTCCTGGACCGTCGCCTTGGCCAGGCCCACCACGGGAATGGATTGCAAAGCCATTTCCTTTAGCACCTGCAAGACCACGTTTAACTGCCCCCGGCCACCGTCCACCACCAGCAGGTCCGGCAACGTCTGGCCTTCCTTGCCGTAGTGCCGCCGCACCACCTCCCGGAGCATGGCGTAATCGTCCTGGCCCGCCACTTCCCGGATGCGGAAGCGCCGGTAGCCGGACTTATCCGGCACCCCTCCGGTAAAGGCCACCAACGCGCCCACCGCCTGGCTCCCCTGGAGGGTGGAAATATCCAGACATTCCAAGCGCTCGGGCAACCGGGCCAGATGCAAACGGGCCTGCAAATCCCGGAGGGCCTCCTCGGGGTCGGTTTTCACCTGCCGCCGCTCCCAGGCCGCCCAGGCGTTCTCCGCGGCCAAGGCCAGCAAGCGGTTGCGGTGGTTAAGGGACTTGCGGACAGGTACATTTAATGTGGAGCAGGCGCCCCCGCCTGCTCCATCACCTGCTAAGGAACAGCCGGGGGCGGCTGTTCCACATTTTTCTCCCTTTCCTGCCACCAACCGCACCGCCCCGCCCTTCTGCTCCTGGAAGACCTCCTGGAGGAGCCGTCTTTCCGGGAGGTCGCAGGGCAGCAGAATCTCGTCCGGGAGCGGCCTTTCTTCGGTGTAATATTGCTTGAGGAAGCCTCCCAGGAGTTCTGGCTCCGGCAGGGAGTCCGGGAAATAATATTCCCGGGAGCCGGTGACCAGGCCGCCTCGCACCATGAGCACCAGGACCAGGGCCCGGCCGTCTTTACGGGCCACCCCCAGGACGTCCTGGTCTTTAAAGGTGGGCCGGGCCATGTCCTGGCGTTCCAGGGTCTGGTCGATGGCCGTGATCCGGTCCCTTAGAGTCGCGGCCTTTTCAAACTCCAGGCCGGCTGCGGCCGCGGCCATCTGGGCCTTGAGCTGCTGCACCAAGTTCCGGCCCCGGCCCCGGAGAAACTGGACCGCTTCTTGGGCCGCTTGCCGGTAGGTGTCGCAATCCACCAGCCCGGCGCAGGGGGCCAGGCACTGCTCCAACTGGTATTCCAGGCAGGGCCGGGAACGCTGGGCCAGGCGCTTTTCCTTGCAGGTGCGCAGTTTAAAAGCCCGTTTCATCACCTTAAGGGTCTCCCGGGCCATGGCCGCGGAAGAATAAGGGCCGAAATACAGGGCTCCATCCCCGTGAAAGCGCCGCACAAAGCGCAAAGCCGGGTATTCCTCTTTCAGGTTCAGCCGGAGACAGAGAAAATTCTTGTCGTCCCGGAGCATGACGTTGAAGCGGGGCCGGTTCTCCTTGATGAGGTTACGCT
>JAQTXE010000243.1 GCA_028688935.1 Syntrophales bacterium | reverse complement strand
CTCAGGCCCCGGGGGGACCAGGTACGTTCCACCGGCCGGGTGGCCTCCGGCCCCGTAGGGTTTATGCGCATCTTTGACGTCACCACGGAAGTGGTCAAGCAAGGAGGACGCCGCCGGGGGGCCAACATGGGCATCCTCAACGTGGACCACCCGGATATCCTGGAATTCATCAAGACCAAGGCCGATCTGGGCATGCTCACCAATTTCAACCTGTCGGTGGCGGTTTCCGATTCTTTCATGGATAAAGTGGAGACGGAGGAGACTTACCCCCTCATCAATCCCCGCACCGGCAAGGAGGTTAAACGGCTCAAAGTCCGGGAGGTCTTTGAGGTCATCTGCGAATATGCCCTCAAGACCGGGGACCCGGGCCTGGTTTTTCTGGATGCCGTCAATCGGGCCAACCCCACCCCGGCTCTGGGCGCCATGGAGGCCACCAATCCCTGCGGGGAGCAGCCCCTGCTGCCCTACGAGTCTTGCAATCTGGGCTCCATCAACCTGGCCCGGCTGGTGAAGAACGGTGATTTTAATTGGGAGGAACTGGACCGCCTCACCCGCCTGGGGGTCACTTTCCTGGATGACGTCATCGATCAAAGCCATTATCCCCTGCCCCAAATCACCGCCATCACCCGGGCCAACCGCAAGATCGGCTTAGGGATCATGGGGCTGGCGGACCTGTTCATCCAACTGGGTCTGGCCTACGATTCTCCTGAAGCATTGGCCCTGGGGGAAAAGATTATGGCCCGCATCCAGGCCACGGCCGTGGCCCAAAGCGAGGCCCTGGCCAAAAAACGGGGGCCCTTCCCCAACTTCTACCGCAGCCGCTGGCACCAGACGGGCTGGCCCCCCCGGCGCAACGCCACGGTGACCACCGTGGCCCCCACCGGCACCATCAGCATCATTGCCGGGGCTTCCAGCGGCATTGAGCCCCTCTTCGCGGTGGCCTACCGCCGCCGGGCCTTGGAAGGAGAGGAGTTCGACGAAGTTCACCCTTTGTTTTTGGATAAACTAAAGGCCTTAGGACTTAAGGAAAAAGAATGGCTGCCCCAGGTCCTGGCCGCGGGCCGGGTGCGCCCCCTGACCCAACTCCCGGAGGGGTTGCGCCGCCTCTTTCCCACCACCTTTGAGGTGAGCGTGGACTACCAGGTTAAGATGCAAGCCGCGTTTCAAAAGCACGTGGACAACGCGGTCTCCAAGACCATCAATCTGGCCCCGGAGGCCGGTATCAAGGAAGTGGCCCGGGCCTTCAAACTGGCCTACCAGGCGGGGTTGAAAGGCATCACCGTCTACCGTTACGGCTCCAAACCCGGGCAGGTGCTCAGTCTGCCTCCCCAAGCGGAGGCCCTGACCCTGGCCCACGAATTCGCGGAAGAATGCCGTCAGTGCTCGGTGTAGAAAAGAATTGGGGGAGCGGGCTCCAGCCCCTCCCCCAACCCCTGAAATTTTTTAGCGAAAAGCGAACTACTTACTTCACAACGTCTGCGAGCCGTGCGCGGGGTACTACTTGCCTCCCGGACCCAGGGGCCCGCTGCGAATGGGTTGCTGGCCGGAGGGGGTGCCGCGGCGGGCAGGGATCCTGCCTTTTTTCGCCGGCTGACCCTTTCCTTGGGCCCTCGAGCGAACTTGCTTCTTCCCCTTGGCAGCAGGCCGGACCTGCTTCTTGCGGTTTTGTAGCTGCTGCTGCCGCTTCTTTTGCCGTTCTATGAAGAAAGATTTATCCGCCCGTTGGGGGCCGCTTTGCACCCGGTTTCCAGGCCCCGCCATTTGACTCCAGGAGGCCCCCGGCGATATCAGAATTACCGCCAGAATAATGGCTGCCAGCCGCATCCCTTTAATCCTCCCCAGGCTTTTTCCGGATCTCCGGAAGATCATCCTTCCTAAATCACTTTATGCAGCGGATACTCCACGATCCCCTGGGCTCCGGCCCGGATCAGCCGGGGAATGAGGGTGCGCACCTCGGATTGGTTCACCACCACCTCCACGGAGAACCAATCCGTTTCATAGAGAGAGGCGATGGTAGGAGCCAGGAGGCTGGGGAGCAGGTCCACGATCCCCTTTAATTGCTTCTCCGGGATGTTCATCTTCAATCCCACCATGTTTTCCGCCCGGAGAGCCCCCAAAAGCAGGACCGCGATATTCTCCATCTTCTCCCGTTTGACGGGATCGTTTTCCCAAACTAAAGGATTGGCGATAAATTGGGTGTTGCTCTGAAAAAGTTCGTGAATGATTTTCAGGCCGTGGGCCCTAATCGTGCTGCCGGTTTCCGTCACTTCCACCACTGCATCCACCAGGCCCGCAGCCACCTTGGCTTCCGTGGCCCCCCAGGAAAATTCCACGCCCACCGGGATCTGCCGCTGGGCAAAATAACGGCGGGTGTAATTCACCAGTTCAGTGGCGATCTTTTTTCCGGCCAGGTCCCTTAAGGAACGGACCTCGGAGTCCGCGGGCACCGCCACCACCCAGCGCACCGGCCTCTGGCTGGTCTTGGAATACATGAGATCCGCCACCACTTCCACCCGGGAATCGTTTTCCATGGTCCAATCCAGGCCGGTGAGGCCGCAATCCAGGGTGCCGTCGGCCACATAGCGGCTCATCTCCTGGGCCCGGCACATGGAGCAGGTTATCTCCGGATCGTCGATATCCGGAAAATAGCTGCGGCCGTTGGCTTTGATGTGCCAACCGGAACGTCGAAAAAGCTCTAAGGTCGCCTTTTCCAGGCTGCCCTTGGGAATACCTAAGCGCAATTTATCCACCCCGATATACCTCCTGGGGATCAAAGATTAAAGAACCCTCCACCTGCCAGCCCTCCCCTTCCCGGCGGCGGTAAAAGCAGGAACGATAACCCGTATGGCACGCGGCTCCGCCCACCTGCTCCACTTTAAGGAGCACCGTATCCTCATCGCAGTCGAGATAGATGGCCTTCACCCGCTGGACGTGGCCCGAAGTCTCACCCTTGCGCCAGACTTTCTGGCGGGTGCGGCTGTAATAATGGGCCTCGCCGGTCTTCAGGGTCAGGTCCCAGGCCTGGGGGTCCATGAAGGCCAGCATCAATACCTCTCCCGAGGCCGCGTCCTGAACAATGGCGGGGATCAGCCCCCCCAATTTGCCGAAATCCAATCTTACTTTTTCATTCATATCCAAAAAAATTATCCTTTTTCGTTTAAATCTGCAAGGTTGGATGCTAAATTTTAAGCAAGATAACGGGAGAGAAAATGGGAGAGGTCATTTCCTACACCGATTTGGTGCGGCAGCATCAAATCAGCTTATTGGAGCATAAGCGCCGGGAATACCGGGAACGGGAAGACTATCTGGGGCGCCTGAGGAGGTTGCTCTTTCAGATCGAAGGCCAGATGCGCCAGGCGGAAATGCTGCAATTGCAGGTCTTCCGGGATCTCGCCGAGGATTTCAAAATCCCCATTGCTTTTCCCGACCTGGGGGACCGGGTGGCACTCCAGGAGTTTTTCCTCAACGACCCGGCCATGCTGATCTTCAAGGAATTCCTGGCGGAGCGCCTGAGTGCGCCAGATTGCCTGGAAAAACTCGCGGAGCTGCGCCAGAAAATAACCGAGCCCCCTGGGGCATAAAAAAACTGGCCGGGTGGGGGAGGAACCCGGCCAGTAGGTGAAAGGAGAAATTGGTATATGAACTTTGATTAAGGGGGGGATGTGGGTACCTTAATTCGCGTCATATACTTGCCATTTAACATGTGCATCAGCCGTGCCAAATTACCACATCACTAAACTACTTTAATTTTCCACAAGTTACACACTAGTCCCAGCCTCTTCCCACTCCCTTCGGTTCAATTATTTATACCACCAACGGGGCCAGAGAGCGGCTCCAGGTTATCTAATCAATATTGTTGTTTAATTAGGGTTAAAAAAATCTGCCCCACAAAAAAAAACTGGCCGGGTGGGGGAGGTACCCGGCCAGTAAGGTGAAAGGAGAAATTGGTACATGAACTTTGATTAAGGGGGGGATGGGGGTTCCTTAATTTCGCTCATATACTTGCACTATTGATATGCACTATGCGTGCCAAAATTATGATTATAAAAAATCCCATGATTACAATAAGATACCCCTAATGGTTTTTAATTCCGGTTTTTTCTGGTACAAATTTTTTAACGGAAGCAGCCCAAAATCAACAAATTCCTCTAGGTATTTGAACCGCTGGGACTCCGAAAAATGGTCCCATGACGATAATTAAAACCGGGGAAGGGGTGAATGTGCGGACCCGTCTGACGCTTTTGTTACCCTCCTCCCTTTTAGCCCCAATTCCAAATCCCCGGCCCCCTGGATTTATTGTCGCGAACTTCTCACCGGCTCAGGAGCAGATGGCCCTGGGCCAGGACTTCCGCGGTAAAACCCGGCAGTATCAAGAGAGTGGCGTAATCCTCCGCCACCAGGGCCGGTCCGGAAAAGGCATCCCCGGGTTCCAGTTCCCGGCGGTCATGGAAAGGGATGGTGGCCGGACCCTCCGGGAGCCAGACCCGGCCCTGGTGCGGCAGAGAAACCCGGGATACGGACTGGGGCTCCAGCCGGCGCCGGGGCGCCGGCAGCCCCGGGGCCAGGAGATGGAGATGCAGACTCACGGCTTCCACCTCCCGCTCTGGAAAATCATGGCCGTAAAGGTATCGGTGCCGTGAATGAAATTGGGCCAAAAAATCCGGGAGATACGTAACGTTGAGGGTGTCGCTCTGGCCCCGGTAGCGCAACTCCAGTTCCCCGGCCAGGGTCAGGTCCGCAGTGGGCCAACCCTCCCGGTCTATTGCCGCCAGCCCTTCCTCTCTCAAGGTGCGGAATTCCTCTTGCAGCCTGGCCCAGGTCAAATGCGTCCCGGAAAGAAGGAGGGTCCGGGTCAAGTCCCGGCGCAGGCCCGCCAGGGCCATGCCCCAGGCGGAGAGGACCCCGGCTTGGGCGGGGACCAGGATGCGCTTGAGGTCCAGTTCCCAAGCCAGCTCGCAGACCTGCAAGCCCGCGGCTCCGCCGAAGCAGCAGAGGGTGAACTCCCGGGGATCAAAGCCCCGCTCCAGGCTCACCGCCCGCAGGGCTTTGGCCATATGGCTGTTGGACACCCGGATAACGCCTAAGGCCAACTCTGCCGGTCCCACCCCGAAAGCCGCAGCCAGCCGGATCATGGCCCGCTCCGCGGCCCCCGTGTCCAGGGGCATGCGCCCCCCCAGGAAATTCTCCGGACGAATCCGGCCCAAGAGGAGATGGGCATCGGTAACAGTGATTTCCTCCCCCCGGCCGTAGCAGACCGGCCCGGGGTCGGCTCCGGCGCTTTTGGGCCCCACCCGGAGCGCCCCGCCCCGATCCTTAAAGGCGATGGAACCGCCGCCAGCGCCCACGGTATGGATATCCATCACCGGAATACCCAGGGGATAGCCTTCCAGGAGATATTCCCGGGTAAAGGGAATCTCCCCGGCCAGCAGGGCCACGTCTGTGGAGGTACCCCCCATGTCCACGGTGAGGAGGTTGCCTATCCCCAACTCCTGCCCCAAGCGCCAGGCCCCGTAAACGCCCCCCGCGGGGCCGGATAAAACGGTCTGGAGACCCCAGGTCCCGGCCTGGGCCGCGGGAAGAAACCCGCCGTTGGATTGCTGGATATAGAGGGAACCCCCGGGCAGACGCCGGTGCCAATCCGACAGATACCGCTCCAGCACCGGCCCCAGGTAAGCGTTGAGCACCGTGGCCGCGGTGCGTTCATATTCCCTGATTTCCGGAAGCACCCGGCTGGAGATGGAGAGGGGCAGGCCCAAATCGGTCAGGTTTGCCGCCAGAAGCTCTTCATGCTCAGGGTGGGCGTAAGCGTGGAGCAGGCAGACGGCCACGGCCTCAGGCGCCAGTTCCTGCACCCGGCCGCGCACCCGGGAGATTTCTGCGGGAGCCAGGGGGGTAATTACCCGGCCATCCGCCCCCAGGCGCTCTTTTACCCCCAGGACCTGTTCCCGGGGTAAAATCTCCGGGGGCTTG
>JAQTXE010000012.1 GCA_028688935.1 Syntrophales bacterium | reverse complement strand
AAAAGTACAACTTACCCCCCAAGGTGTTCATCGTCCACCGCTTCACTCGGAAAATGGTCACCAATGCCAAAAAGATCGTGCTCCGCCCCGAGGTGCAGATCATTATGAATATGGACGGCTGGGGGCCCCCCTGGCTGAAACGGGATTCCTACCGGGATTACGTCGTCAAAGAGCCGGTGCAGTATACCGGGTTCAAACTCTTCTACCACAATGACACCAAGAAGGGCGACCCCCTCATGACCGCGCAGGAATTGCTGAAGCTGAACCCGAAACCGATCTACATCCAGTACCAATAATACCGTTTTCGGTTTTCGGTTTTCGGTAGAAAGATATCAAATTATCAATAACTTATAAGTTGATTTTGTTGCAGCAGAAACCGAACTTGGTATAATGCCGCGTCGGCCACCGGAACCGGACTGATAAAGAAAAAGGCTGCCTGCCCAGGCAGCCTTTCTCCTTTTTAGCGGCATCCGGATTATCTGGGGTATCAGGGCCAGGGCCTTCCCGGTGGGGCTAGCCAATCCCACCCCGGCAATCTTGACCGGTGGAATCTGCCCGCAGTTCCCGGAAACCACTGGTTTTTAAAAAAATTGGGGGGAATAAGCTTCTCCACCCCCCAGGATAACTGCGGACCTAATTTGGGTTTTGCGCGTAAGACAGGAAAGATGTTTCCAAGGACCGCGCCTGTCTATAAGCGCGCAGGACCTCACGTTCATAGGCCCGGGTGCAGGTGGCATTATACACGTGCAAAACTTTATGGATATTCCCGTGGTATTTGTCCATCAGGTGGGCCAGGACCGCGGCTCCACCCATGATATTGTCCCGGGGGTCATGGGCGTCCACTCCATACTTTCTGGCCGTGTCCTTATGCAATTGCATGAGGCCGTAGCATTTACCCGATTTTGCTTCCGGGTTATACCTGGATTCAATGGCGCAGACCGCCTGGATGAGATAAGGGGAAATTTGGTAGCGATCGGCTGCTTCCTTGATGTAGTCCCAGTACTCCTGTTTCAGTTTAAGCTTCCCTATTCTAGGAGGGTTTTGGGGCCAAGGCTGGGCCCAGGCTACAGGAGCGACCATGGTTATGAGTAGAGAAATGATTATAGCTTTCAAACCTGGATTACCTCCTTGTTCAAGGTTTGCTGGTGGACTTATAAGGCTAGCGTTGGAAAAAGAGGGTTGGTAAAGCTCAGAAAGGACCGCTTGGTCTGGCTACCCTACAAAATAGCTGGCCAATATGGCGAAAGATTGTGAAAACTTTAACATAAAAAAACCATTTGGCAAGAAAAAAATTAAACATTCATGGGTATTATTAGTTATTACCATATGTTACGATGCCAGTTGGTGGGCGCCACAAAGCCCGCTTCGCCAGCCTTGTAAGGAAATAATGACGATTTCCAGAAGCTATTTCAGAACCTGTTTTTCCCTCATCCTGAACGCAATTAACGATCTCATGGCATTGAAATTACGAGGTTATTCGCTGTGTGCCCAGAATGTCAGTTTAGGGAAAATTTAGGTTTTGAAACGGCCGTTAATGTTCTAGAATAGACCCGTTATAAAGGCGAAGAATTAAAGAAATTTTTATTTTTTCCGATATTAGCAAATTTTTAGGCCCGGCCCACATACTCATCGCTTTTGCCTTGCCAAACGCCCCCGCCATTCATAATTTCTTTTATAGGAAAAACCGGAGGATAAATCTGTCAGGGGCCTGTTTCCGGCCCTGGAAAGCTCGAATTGGAGGTGAAATATGCGACGCCGTATGATCTTGGCCGCCACGGTAATGATGTCGGTATTTATTCTTTTTGCCTGCGGGTCTGGGGTGACGGAGGTCAAATCTTATGCTGCCGTGGACTTCGGCAAACTCAAAGGCATGCCCGGGTTCAGCGACCAACTCCTGGAGATGCACTTCGCCCTTTATAAGGGATATGTGAAGAACACCAACCTGTTGGCCGAGCAATTGGCCAAGATGGCGGCTCAGGGGCAGTCGGGCACCCCGGCCTTTGCCGAACTTAAGCGCCGCTTCGGCTGGGAATGGAACGGTATGCGGCTGCACGAGCTTTACTTCGGCAATCTGGGCGGCAAAGAACCCCTGCAGAAAGAGAGCAAGCTGAGGCAAAAGCTGGCGGAGAACTTTGGCAGCTATGAGGCCTGGGCTGCGGATTTCCAGGCCACCGGGGCCATGCGGGGTATCGGCTGGGTGGTCCTCTATGAAGACCCTAAGTCCGGACGATTACTGAATGTATGGATTAATGAACACGATGTGGGGCACCTGGCCGGGGGCAATCCCCTGCTGGTGATGGACGTCTTTGAACACGCCTACCTCCCCGACTACGGTCTGAAGCGAGGGGATTACATCCGGGCCTTCATGGACAATGTGGACTGGGCCGCGGTGGAAAAGAGATTGAGCAAATAAGAGGAATCAAGGGGGTGGCGGGCTGGCCCACCCTCTCCTGCCCTCGTTTTCACCTTTGCAAAACCCTGATTTTTGCCTTATAGTGGCAAAGATTAAGATTTCTCACCCCAGGCTTTAACCTGGGGAAACCAGCAAGCGACCATGACCGAACCGGAACATCCCAAAGAGGGCCGGCCCCAGCCACCCCAGGCGGCAAGCGCCCAGGCAGAGCCGCCCCCGGCCGCGGAGCCCTGTCCCCCTTGCCCCCCGGGGGAAGAGCAGACCGGCTTTCCCACGCAATTCGCCCGCCTTTTTTTCGGGGTTATTACCCTGTTGGTGTTGTACTTTTCCTACCTGATCATCAAGCCCTATCTGCTGGACATCTTCATGGCCCTGGTGCTCTTTTTCACGGCCAGACCCTTACACCATGCCCTCACCCGAATCCTTTTCGGCAGACGCACCCTAGCTTCGCTAGTCACCTGCCTTATCCTGGCCCTGGTCATTCTTATCCCTTTGGTTTCTCTGGTAAGCATCATCGCCAATCAGGCCCTGGAGTTCTCCGGAGTGGTGCGCCAGGGACTCCAGGACGGCCAGCTCTGGCAATGGGTGGATGCCAAGGTCAACGCCGTCCATGCCTGGCTCCTGCATCTAAAGCTGCCGGTGCCTTCGGAGCAGATCAAGCTGGACCAGATCATCCTCACGGTCCTCACTAAGGCCAGCGAGTTCATTTACAGCAATGCCATCGGCCTCCTCAAGGGCTTCACCTATTTTTTCCTGGACCTGGTCCTGGTGCTGTTCATCGCCTTTTTTATGTTTATTCAGGGTGACGATTTCATTGAAGAAATCAAGAAACTCTCTCCCCTGGATGCCGTACACAACGAAGAGATTCTGCACGAGACGGAAACCACAATCAAGGCCACGCTCTGGGGCACGGTGATCGTGGCTTTTGCCCAGGGGATCCTGGGAGGAGTGGGCTTCTGGATCTTCGGCCTGCCCCAGCCGGCATTCTGGGGCACGGTGATGATCCCCGCGGCGGTGATTCCGGTGGTGGGGAGCGCCATCATCTGGGGCCCGGCCGCGATCTATCTCCTGGTGGCCGGACACCTGGGCCCAGGTTTGGGCTTGATCGTCTGGGGGGGGGTTTTGGTGAGCGTCATCGACAATCTCCTCAAACCTTTGCTGATGAAAGGCAGCGGTTCGACGCCCTCGGTTTTCATCCTCTTCAGCATCCTGGGGGGGATCGCCTATTTCGGCATCATCGGCTTCATTCTGGGGCCTTTGATTCTCTCCTTTCTCCTATCGCTGCTGCGCATCTACCAGAAGACCATCCTGTCAAGACCGGCTCCGGCGGCGCCCGCCGCAGTCTCCCCGGAAAAATAAGGACCCAACGCCCCGGCCGGGGGTGGGTCCTCTAATTATCACTACCGAATGCCCAAACCGGTAGGCATCCGGCCAGAATTTTTCCCGAAGGCGCTCAGGCCGCGCCGAAGACTTCCTTTTTCAGCTCCGTGAGGTCCAATCCTTCCCGGACCGCGGGGGAGCGGCCTTCCAGTTGTTCGATCTCCTGCTGCACCAGCTCCTTTTCCAGGTGCCGGTCTTCATGGATGAACTGGCAATATTCCTCAAAAAGCTCGGTTTTCAGGTCGGCAGAAAAACCCTGGCCTTTTTGAAACCGTTCCTCCAAACCCAGCATATTGTCAAGGAGATAGAAATAGATGGAGCGGGCTTCGGCCAACTGCCCGCTTTGGGCCAGACGGTCAGCCCGGGCCTGGGCCCGGCGCAGCTTGTTCTCGGCGTCGGTTAGTGAGGTGGAGTCCCCGGAGACCTCCTCCACTACATGGTCAATGGATTCCAGGATATCCTCCAGGCCTTCTTCCTCTTCTTTCAGGACTTCCCGGACTTCCGGGGTCCGGTCCGCCAGGTCCAGGATAATCTCCAGCAATTCCTTCTTGGAATATTTTTTGAGCTTTTCCATGAGTTCGGCCCGGTTCAAAAACTTGCCGGGCTCCTCCACCCAGGCCCACAACAGACCCAGGACGTGGGAGCAGATCTCGCCGCCTTCCACTTGGGGGCAGGAACAGACATAGGATATCTGGTCATTTTGGGTCCTGACTTCCACCTGGATGGGTTGCTCATCCCAGACTACTCCCCGGAGGCGGTCAGGCAGCCGATAACCATGTAGTACATGATGTCCCTGAACCAGGTCCTTGGCCTTGGCAGTGGCTTCAGGCGTGCCGATCTGGGTCAGGGTCTGGGCGTCCAATTCTTCAAATCGCATGTTATACCATCAACTTAATGTATTTCCTTTAAATTTAACATATTGCTCCCCCAGGGCAAACTATTAATACCGGTAACCTCAACTTTTAAGTCAATTTTTAGAAAAATATTTTTGGCTCTGGTTAAAGAGAAGATTGAGGCGGGTTTCCAACTCCCGGCGACGATCCTCCAAAAGGCTGCCCCGGTCGGTGGGCTGGAGATAGAGGGGTTCCCCTACCAACACCGCCAAGCGGCTAAAAGGCAGGGGCAATTCAAAACGGTCCCAGGTGTTGAAGGTGGTCTTGCGGCGGGCGGCCACCGCCAGGGGGATGAGGGGCGCCCCGGTCACCCGGGCCAGATAGAGGGGGCCCTTCTGGGCCACCCGGGCCGGTCCCCGGGAACCGTCGGCAATCAGGCCGCAACTGTAACCTAGGTGGAAAAAGTCCGCCATGTCTTTAAGGGCCTGGACTCCCCCTTTGCGCCGGGAGCCGAAGCAGACCGTAAAGCCCAATCCCCGGGCCACCTCGCCGATAAATTCGCCGTCCCGGCTGGGGCTGGCCATGACCACCATGGGCGGGAGTTGCGGATAGTAGCGCCGGACATAATAAAGGGGATAAAGGAGTTGGCAGTGCCAGACAGTATAGATTACCGGCCGGCCGGAAAGCACCAGGTTATTTACTTCCGGGCTGATTTGTAGATCCGCGGGGCAGGTGCGCAAGTAGGCCTGGGCCAGGGTCTGCGCCAGGGCCGGAGCCAGGCGGCGCCAGAGGGGATGATCCCAGCGGAGCTTCATGTTGAAGACGGTTTTCGGTTTCCGGTTTTCAGTTTTCGGCCAGACAAAATAAGGATTCTCAAGATGTCTCACCTTGATTCGGCTGCATTTGCCAGGAACCTGCTAATGTTTGCCGGGCTTGGATTGCAGGCGCTCCAAAATCTTGGGAGTATAGAGGTCATGTTCCAGCAATTGGGGGGACACCGGACGGGTCATATCCATTTTCATCATCAGAAAATTGAGGCGGCGCATCTGCGTGAGCTTCTCCGCTTCGTCGGGCAGGTTGGCCACCAGATCCTGCAAGCGCACTATTTCTTTACGCAACTCCAGTTCCGGCGGGAGACAATCGGCATTTTTGAGGATCTTGTAGGCCATGCGCAGATCAGGGGGGATATGGCTTTCGTCCTCCAACTTGAGAGGCTGCCCCTGGCCCTCAAGATTATCAAAAAGGCCGTTTTCCATGGCCTCCAAGATGCGATTCTCGGCAATTTTATAAAGAGATTCCACGTAGTTTCCTATCTTGGTTGGTTTTGTGAAGGGAGGCTCTAGAGGCTGGTTTAAAACCCGCCCCTACTTCCGCCGTTTCCGGGCCCGCTCTATTTCCCGCTGTTCTTCCCGGCGGCGGATAGATTCCCGTTTATCGACTTTTTTCTTACCCTTGGCCAGGCCGAGTTCCACTTTAGCATGTTCATTCCGGAAGTACAGCCTCAAAGGAATCAGGGTGTAGCCCCGTTCCTGCAATTTGCCCAGGAGGCGCCTCATCTCCCAACGGTGCAGGAGGAGTTTGCGGGGCCGCTCCGGGGCGTGGCTGTCCTCCGCGGCATGGGAGTAGTGGCTGATATGGGCGTTATAAAGGAAGATCTCGCCGTTGCGAAAGCGGGCGTAAGCATCGTTGATGTTGGCCCGGCCTTCGCGCAGGGCCTTGACTTCGGTGCCCTGCAAGACCATCCCGGCCTCGTAAAACGCGTCGATATGATAATCGAAGTAGGCCTTGCGGTTGCGGCAGATGATCTTCAGGTTTTCGTCTTTCTCGTTTTTCATAATTCATGATTGGCGGCCAAGGTACGGCCGAAGCGAAAAATTCCGGGAAAGCGCCGATTCATCTCTTGAGCCACGAAGTCATTGATTTCCTTCACCGTGATCAGGCGCAGGGCATGGCGGGCGATCTTCCGGGCCGCCTCAATCGTAATCATGCGAATAACGTGCTTGGCGACGGGTATAGCCACCGCGTTCATGGATAACTCCGCCACTCCTAACCCCAAAAGTACCGGGATATAGAGGGGGTCACCGGCCATCTCCCCGCACATGGCCACCGGAATCCGGGCCACCCGGGCGGCGTGGACCACCTCCCGGATCATGCGGATGACCGCAGGGTGCAGCGGCTGATACATGTCGGCCACCTGTTTATTGACCCGGTCAATGGCCAATGCATATTGTATCAGGTCATTAGTGCCAATGCTAAAGAAGTCTGCATATTGGGCCAGCAGATGGGCCAGGGTGACCGCGGCCGGCACTTCGATCATAGCTCCCACCGGCATGCGGGAGTCAAAGGGAAGGCCTTCCCGCTCCAGGTCTTGCTTCACCTCCTCCAAGAGACGCCGGGCCTCTTTGATTTCCCCCACATTGGAGATAAGGGGAAACATGACCCGGACCTGCCCGTAGGCGGAAGCCCGGAGGATGGCCTTTAATTGGGTACGGAAGATATTCGTTTCCTTGAGGCAGAAACGGATGGCCCTAAGCCCCAGGGCCGGGTTCATTTCCGGGGCGTATTCCAGGGGCGAGAGAAATTTGTCACCGCCGATATCCAGGGTGCGGATGGTCACTACCTTAGGGGCCATGGCCTCCACCACCCGCCGGTAATCCTCAAACAATTCTTTTTCGGTGGGCAGGTGCCGCAGCCGGAGATAGAGAAATTCGGTGCGGTAAAGCCCCACCCCGTCCGCGCCGTATTTGAGGCCCAGTTCCACTTCCTCGGGCAACTCGATGTTGGCCAGGACTTTCGTGGGATATTCATCGATGGTGATGGCGGCCAGGCCGCTGGATTGGGCCACTTCCTCCTTAAAAGCCTCGAATTCCTTCTGCCGCTCCTGGTAGGAGTGACTCACCGCTTCATCCGGGTCCAGGATGATCTGGCCCTTTAACCCGTCCAGGATTACCGTCTCACCGCTAGTAATCTCCCGGGTGGCAAAGTCCACCCCCACCACTGCCGGAATTTCCAGGGATTGGGCGATAATGGCGGTGTGGGAAGTCCGCCCGCCCCGTTCCGTGATGAACCCCAGAACCTGGGAGCGGGTCATCTGGGTGGCTTCCGCGGGAGACAGGTCCCGGGCCACGACGATCACCGGCTCCTGGGAAGAAAGGCTCAGGGCTTCTTTACCGGCGAGAATGGTCTGCAGGCGGCGGTAAACCTCCTCCACATCCTGAATGCGTCCTTTAATGTAGGGGTCGCCGATCCCCTTAAAGAGGTCCATCACCTTCTGCCAGGCCTGGAACAGGGCCCACTCGGCATTGTAGCGCTCTTCCCGGATGAGCCGCTGGGTCTCCTCGAAGATCATCCTCTCTTTGAGCATCAGGATTTGCAGGTCCAGGAGGTGGGCATGATCCTGATACTCCGGAGACAAGGATTCTTTTAGGGCAATGAGGTCCACTTCCGCCTGCTCCACGGCCTTCAGGAAGCGGCTCAACTCTTCATCTATCTCTTCCGGGGCATACAGCAGGCAATAGTAGGGCTGCGCCTCTACTTTCTCGGCCAACACCTTGGCGCGGCCCAGCACAATGCCGGGGGAGGCGGGGATACCCTGGATGACCCGATTCTGGCTTGTCATTTCTCTCCAAACTTGCTGGCAAAGAGGGATACCAGGGCGACCGCGGCCTCTTGGGCGTGGGAGCCGGAGGCCCGCAAAACCAGACGCGTCCCCTGGGGGCAGCTTAGGGCCAGGAGTGCCAGGAGGTCCCGGGCGTTGGCCCGGCTCCCGTCTTTTTCCAAGATAATGTCCCCGTCAAATTTTTGGGCCAACCGCACTACCTGGGCCGCGGGGCGGGCATGGAGTCCCAGGCGGTTTTCCACCCACAACTCTTTGACCACCACCGGAATTTTTGACTTTTTAGGCGACGCGGATATCTTAGACATATGCGAATTTAAGCGGGAATGGGGCTGTAGGGGCGGGTTTAAAACCCGCCTTACACAACCGGGTATCTCCCCACAAATCTCTATTTAATTCTCCCCTGGGCCTTTAAGGCCAGATAGGTCTGGTACACCAGGCGCCGGGGCATTTTCAATTCTCCTGCCACCAGGTCGGCAAGCTGCCGTCCCTGGAGGCCGCTTTCCCGGGTCCTGTGCAGCAGATGCCCGGTGATATCCACTTCCTCGATTCGCTCTCCTTCCGGACAGGAGAGGACCAGGGCGCATTCCCCTTTGATCTCCCGGCCCGCGAGCCCTGCCGCTACTTCGGCCACCGGGCCCCGCCAGGCCTCCTCGAATTTTTTGGTAAGCTCCCGGACCACCAGCACCAGGCGGTTCCCCATCACCGCGGCGATTTCTTCCAGGATGGCCGCCAGACGCCGGGGAGACGCGTATATTATAACCACCCGGGGCTCATTCGCCAAGCGGCCCAGCAACTCCCGGCGCTTGCCCTCCCGCTGGGGCAGGAAGCCGACGAAAGTAACGTCACCTTTGAATCCCGACATGGACAGGGCCGCCACCCCCGCGGCAGGGCCGGGCACAGCTTCCACTTTGACCCCCGCGTCCCAGGCCAGAGCCACCAGGTCGGCACCGGGGTCGGAAAAACCGGGTGTGCCGGCGTCGCTCACCAAGGCGATACTCTGGCCTTCCTGGAGGCGGCGGATCAACTCCGGGCCCCGGGCCTTCTGATTATGGGCGTGGTAGCTGATGAGGGGAGTTTTAATGTCATAGTGGGTCAAGAGTTTCCGGGTGTGGCGGGTATCCTCCGCGGCAATGAGGTCCACCTCTTTAAGGACCCGCAGGGCTCTCAGGGTGATGTCTTCCAGATTGCCGATGGGGGTGGCGACGATATAGAGCATAGAGCAAATAATGGCGGGCACTGCCCGCCCTGCAGGTTATCTAGAAAGCATTCTGAATAACTTCAACTTTAGGCCCTTCTTTAAAAAGGGTAATCCCCACCACGTCAAAGCGCATGTCCACCTCCCCCAGGCGTTGGCGCTGCAAATAATAATCCGCCAGTCTTTGCAGGCGGGCTTGCTTGGCCGGGGTCACCGCGTCCTGGGGTTCTGCGAACTGGTTGCTGCGCCGGGTTTTGACCTCAATGAAGACCAGCTCGCCCCGGTGCCGGGCAATGATGTCGATCTCCCCCAGGGGGGTGGTATAATTGCGCTCCAGGATCTTGTAGCCCTGCTTTTTCAGGATACGGGCGGCCAGGTCTTCCCCGGCATCGCCTAATTGGCGTCTGGGGTCTTTCATCTGATGATAAATCTCACGCAAAGATGCTAAGAAGGCAAAGAAAAACTCCTAGGGCGGCAAAATCATCCCTGTTAGACCAATGCCCTTCTCCCATAAGCTAACACCTGTTCCAAGCAGGACTTACTTCCCAGCCATCGTGGTGTAGCTGGTGATGAGGTTGCGGTAATCGGGGATGTGGTTGGCAAACAGCGTCCCCAAACCTTCGATATCATTACGCCAATCACGATGCAGTTCGCAGGCCACGGCGAACCAAGTCATCAACTGGGCGCCGGCCGCGGACATGCGATCCCAGGCGGCCTGCCGGGTCACTTCGTTAAAGGTACCTGAGGCGTCGGTCACCACGAAGACCTCAAAGCCTTCCTCCAGGGCGGACAGCGCCGGGAAGGCAACGCAGACCTCGGTCACCACGCCGGCAATGATGAGTTGCTTCTTACCGGTAGCTTTTACCGCTTTCACGAAGTCGTCATTGTCCCAGGCGTTGATCTGGCCGGGGCGGGCAATGTAAGGAGCATCCGGGAAGGTCTCCTTGAGTTCGGGCGCCAGCGGGCCGTTGGGGCCGTCTTCGAAGCTCGTGGTGAGGATGGTGGGCAGCTTGAAATACTTGGCCAGGTCAGCCAGGGCGAGCACATTATTCTTGAACCTGTCCGGTTCGATGTCGCGTACCAGCGACAACAGCCCGGCTTGGTGATCCACCAGGAGGACCGCGGCATTGCGCTTATCGAGGCGCACGTATGGTTTGCTCATGGTTCGACTCCTTCTATCCAGGTTAATACATTTGGGCATGCTGAATCGCTATTATTCCCTGTCACCCAGCCACTCCTTCACGCCCCGGAAGGTGCGGCGGTGGATGGGACAGGGTCCCCAGCAGCGCAGGGCCTCCAGATGCTCGGCGGTGGCGTAACCTTTGTGTCCGGCAAAATTATATTGGGGAAATTGCTGGTGGTAGGCGGTCATCAGCCGGTCCCGGTGCACCTTGGCCAGGACCGCGGCCGCGGAAATGGAGGGGCAAAGAGCGTCCCCTTTAATTACCGGTTGTTGGGGGTAAGGCAGGGGCAAAGGATGGGGGCCGTCCACCAGCACCATCTCGGGGATCAGGGAGAGGGCCTGGATGGCCTGGGCCATGGCCTTGAGGCTGGCGGCCAGAATGCCCAGACGCTCAATCTGGCGGGGACTCAGTTCCCGGACGGCAAAAGCCAGGGCCTTCTCCCGGATGGCGGCATCCAGGGAGGTCCTGGCTTCAGGGGTCAGGCACTTGGAGTCCCGGAGGCCGGGGAAATGGACCTCCGGCGGCAGAATCACGGCCGCGGCCACCACCGGCCCGGCCAGAGGGCCCCGCCCCACTTCATCGACGCCGGCGATAAAAGGGATGCCCTGGAGACGCCAATATGCTTCCGGGTCAGCAAAGACTTGCTTGCCGGCCCGGACCTTTTTCATGCCTGGCGGGTCCGCTTTTCTTTGATGCGGGCCGCTTTGCCCACCCGCTGGCGCAGATAGTAAAGACGGCTGCGCCTGACCGCGCCCCGGAACAGAACCTTAACCTGTTCGATATTGGGCGAATGGATGGGAAAGATGCGCTCTACGCCTACGCCATAGGAGACCTTGCGGACGGTGAAGGTAGCCCCGGTGAGGGCGCCCCTTTTGCGGATGACCACACCTTTAAAGACCTGGATCCTTTCCTTCTCACCTTCGACGATGCGCACGTGCACTTCCACGGTGTCTCCCGGGCGAAAAGCGGGCAGATCCGCGCGCATCTGTTCCCGGGCTATCTGGTATACGCGTTCCATAAAAACCACCTAATCTTTCTGTAGAGAATCGGTTAAAGTTGCCAAAAACTCTCGGTCCTCATCCTCCAGGACCGCTTTTTCCAACAAATCGGGACGCTGCTCCGCGGTGCGGCGCAGGGCCTCTTCACGCCGCCACCTGGCGATGCGCTGGTGGTCGCCGCTGAGTAATATCTCCGGCGCCTCATGGCCTTCGAAGTCCCGGGGCCTGGTATAGTGGGGATATTCCAGCAACCCCGTCTCAAAGGACTCTTCTTCCACGGCTCCTTCGCCCCCCAGGACTCCGGGCAGCAGCCGGGTCAGAGCGTCCACCACCACCAGGGCGGGAGTCTCCCCCCCGGTCAAGATATAATCGCCGATGGACAGCTCAGTATCAACAAAAAAACGGAGGCGGTCGTCCACCCCTTCATAATGGCCGCAGATGAGCAGCAGATGCTTAAGTTCCGCCAGTTCCTTAGCCTTGTCCTGGGTCAACAAAAAACCCCGGGGGCTCAAGAGAATCACCCGCACTTCCGGGTCCTGGTCCCGAACCGCACGGATGGCCCGCACCAGTGGCTCAATCTTCAGGACCATCCCCGGGCCGCCGCCAAAGGGGCGGTCATCCACCACCCGATGGCGGTCTTCGGTAAAGTCCCGGAGATTCAAGATCCGGAACTCCACGGCCCCCTGGGATTGGGCCCGTTGCAGCATACTCTGGCTCAGAGGGGAGGAAAAAAAGTCAGGGAACAGCGTCAGCAGCTCAATGAGCATAAGCCTCCTAAAGCCCTGGAGGCGGCGCCGCCTTGATCCACCCCTCTGCCAGATTGATTTCGGTTATCACTCCTTCCACTGCGGGAAGAAGCAGTTCTTTCTCCCCCAGGTGCACCACGTAGACGTCATGGCCCGGGGTGGGAATAATCTCTCGAAGATGTCCCAATAAATCCCCGTCAGTTTCACGGAGAACCGGCAATCCTAATATCTGAAACCAATAATATTCGCCCTCGGGCAGCGGCGGAAAACGGCTTGCATCTCCTTTGACCTGCTGCCCGATCAGGGTTTCCGCCTGGTCACGGGTCTCGATACCCTCCAGACGTAACAAAATCTGCCCTTTTAGACGACCCGCGTCTAATACCCGGTGGGGTCTTCCCTCGACTTCCACTTCCCCCAAGGCGGTGATCACTTCCGGATCGGTGGTGGCGGAGTTGGCATCCGGCCGCAGCTTCAGCGCCCCCCGGAGTCCATGGACCCCGGTTAGCCTTCCCAGCCCCACTGAAACGGGTGCAGCCTTTCCTTCCTTATTCAAGGATCTCCATGACTGCACGCTTACGAATCTTGGTAGAGGCCGCACTCAAAATAGTGCGGATGGCCCTGGCCGTGCGCCCTTGCTTGCCGATTACTTTCCCCAGATCTTCCTTGGCCACTTTGAGTTCGATGACGGAGGTCTGCTCTCCCTCGATTTCCTTGACCTGCACCTGATCCGGATGGTCCACAAGAGCTTGTGCGATGAATTTTACCAAGTCTTTCATTGTCGCCACCTCGTCGAGGATGGGGGACTCCACCTCTTTAAGTTCTCCCGGGCGAACGCGATTCAGTCAGCAGAGGCAACTGCGGCGGGAGCTTCCCGTCGCTTCAGGAGACTGGCCACAGTGTCGGTCGGGGTAGCTCCCCGGCCCAACCACAAAGCCAGGAGCTCATCCTTAACTGTAACTGCTGCCGGATCTTGATTGGGATCGTATGAACCGACGATTTCCAGAAATTTACCATCCCGGGGAGACTCATTGTTGGTCACCACGATGCGATAGTAAGGACGTTTTTTGGCGCCGAAACGGGCCAGCCGGATACGTAAGGCCATGGGGCTGTGTTATCCTCCTTTGGATTTGGTGTGGAGCGGAGCCGCAACCCGGCTGCCGCTCACTAAAAAAACTTCCCCGGGAAAAAGGGAGGTTTCCCTTTTTTGCCTCCCTGGGTCATTTGTTTTATCATTTTTTGGGTCATGCCGAAATTTTTTAGCAAACGGTTAACGTCTTGAACCGTGGTGCCGCTGCCGGAAGCGATGCGCCGGCGGCGGCTGCCGTCGATGATCTGGTGGTCGGCCCTTTCCTTGGGGGTCATGGAATTGATGATGGCCTCCACCCTTTTTAATTCCCCCTCGTCGGGTTGCATGCCCTTCATGGCCTTGATCTTGCCGAAGCCCGGGATCATGCCGAGTAATTGTTCCATTGTACCCATCTTTTTGATCTGCCGCAATTGGTCCCGGAAATCTTCCAGGGTGAAGCCCTCTTTGCGCAGCTTTTTTTCCAGGGCCTGGGCCTGATCGGTGTCAAAGGTCTCCTGGGCCTTCTCGATGAGGGTGAGGACGTCTCCCATGCCCAGGATGCGGGAGCTGAGGCGGTCCGGGTGGAAGACCTCCAGGGCGTCCAGTTTTTCGCCGACTCCCAGAAACTTGATGGGTTTGCCGATGACCGCCCGCATGGACAGGGCTGCCCCGCCCCGGGCGTCGCCTTCCATCTTGGTGAGGATGACCCCGGTGAGGCGCAAAAGATCGTGAAATTTTTGGGCCACCTGCACCGCGTCCTGGCCGGTCATGGCGTCGGCCACCAGAAGAATTTCCTGGGGCTCCGTCTTTTCCCGGATGGCCTTCAGTTCCTCCATCAGGGGCGCGTCGATATGGAGGCGGCCGGCGGTGTCCAGGATGACGGTATCATAGCCCGCGGTGTAGGCTGCTTCCATGGCCAAGTCGGCGATGGCCACCGGGTTCTGGTCCGTCCGGGAGGGATAGACTTCCACCCCCAGGTCGGCGCCCAGACGTTTCAACTGTTCGATGGCTGCGGGGCGCTGCACGTCCGCGGGCACCAGATAGGGCTGGCGGCCCTGGCTCTTTAAGCGCCGGGCCAGCTTGCCCGCGGTGGTGGTCTTACCGGAGCCCTGGAGGCCCACCAGCATCAGGGCCACGGGGGGCTTGCCGCCTAAGTCCAGACGGGGGGATTCTCCCCCCAAAAGCCCGGTCAACTCTTCATGAACGATCTTGATGACCTGTTGCGCCGGGGTAAGGGAGCGCATCACTTCTTCGCCCACGGCCCTGGCTTTGATGGACTCGATGAAGCTTTTGGTCACCTTGTAATGGACGTCGGCTTCCAACAGTGCCAGGCGCACCTCACGCAGGGCCTCGTTTACCTGGGCCTCGTTGAGCTTGCCATGGCCTTTGAGTTTCTTGAAGACCGCGGCCAGTTTGTCGGAGAGTCGGTCGAACATTTTTTAATCTCACGCAAAGACGCTAAGGCGCAAAGGCGCAAGAGAATTAATATTGATTACAGTCGATGTCTGCGCTTTCAGCTAACCAGCTTATTAACTCTGGATAGCATCAAAACAAAATATGTTAACCCTTAATCACTCCCAAAGGTTTCAGCTTCGCCACTTTCCGGGAAATCCTCGCGCCGTGGGCCACCTCCACCACCGATTCCACGTCCTTGTAGGCCTCGGAGATTTCCTCGTCAATGGTGGCCCGGCCCGCGCCTTTGACGATGATGCCCTGGGCCGCCAGTTCCCGGACGATGTTCCGGCCTTTGGCCGTTTTCAGGGCCATATGCCGGGACATCTCCCGGCCGGCGCCGTGGCAGGTACTGCCGAAGGTTTCCGTCAAGGCCTGTTCCGTGCCCACCAGCACAAAGGAATAGCGCCCCATGTCCCCGGGAATGAGCACCGGCTGGCCGGTCTTTTGGTAGGCCGCGGGCGTCTCCGGGTGGCCCGGAGGAAAGGCCCGGGTGGCGCCCTTGCGGTGCACGCAGACCTTTTTCTTTTTGCCGTTCACCAGGTGCTCCTCGATCTTGGCAATGTTGTGGGCCACGTCGTAAATCAGTTCCAACCCCAAATCCTTAGGACCCATTTGCAGGACCTGCTCGAAGCTCTCCCGGACCCAGTGGGTGATCATCTGCCGGTTGGCAAAGGCGAAATTAGCCGCGGCCGCCATGGCCGCCAGGTATTGCTTGCCTTCCGGCGAACTTAAAGGGGCGCAGCAAAGCTGGCGGTCCGGCAGTTCGATGCCGTATTTTTGGGCGGCTTTGAGCATCACCTTGATATAGTCGTCACACACCTGGTGCCCCAAACCCCGGGAGCCGGTGTGGACAATGACCGTGATCTGGTCTTTAAAAAGGCCCAGAGCCCCGGCAACCTGATCGTCATAAATTTCCAAGACGTAACCCACTTCCACGAAGTGGTTGCCGGACCCCAAGGTGCCCAACTGGTCCTTGCCCCGGTCCATGGCGTGCTCGGACACCAACTCCGGGTCGGCCCCGGGAATTTGCCCCTGGGCCTCGATGTGGGCCAGGTCTTCCTTGGTCCCGAAGCCCTTTTTTACGGCCCAACCGGCCCCCAGGCGCATCACCTCATGCAAGGTGGGGACGGTGAGCTTTAAATCCTTCCTGCGGGAGCCCAGGCCCGAAGGGATGTTGCTGAACAGGGCGTTGACCAGTTCTTCAATGCGGGGTGCCACCTCCGCTCTTTGCAGGTGGGTGCGAAGCAAGCGCACGCCGCAGTTGATGTCGTAACCCACGCCGCCGGGGGAGACCACCCCTTCCTCTAAATTAAAGGCCGCCACCCCGCCGATGGGGAAGCCGTAACCCCAATGGATGTCGGGCATGGCCAGGGACGCGCCTTCGATGCCCGGCAAGGTAGCCACATTGGCTACCTGCTGCAGGCTCTGGTCATCCCGGATCTTGGGGAGCATCTTTTGGGAAGCGAAGATCAACCCCCGGGTGCGCATCTTCCCTTCCCGGGGAATCTCCCAGCGATACTCATCCACCTGCCGCAGTTTGATCTGGCTAGCCATCTTGGGGAAATTAATCAGTGATCAGAATGTCTTTATTTTTTACCGGCCACTGATCACTGATCACTGGCCACTCAAAGATCCAATATCACCGTGGCCTGCCAACCACCGTTCAGGTTGGCAATTTCCAAATGATGGTACGTGGCGGCCTTGACCGCAGTCTTAGACTCATGCCTTTGGGGGTCGTAGGTTTCCCCCCGGGCTAAGGCTTTCAAATGTTGGGGACTTAACCCCTGCACTTTAAATTCCCTGCCCAAAAAAGCGTCCACATCATAAAGATAAAGCAGGTGGTTGAGCCACGCAACCAGGAGGGCTTCCAAATCCGGGGCTTCCACCGTAATTTCTTCGATATGGCGGAGGCGCAGCCGCCGCCGGTCCGTCAGGACGGCGGTCAGCGCTTCTCCGGCGTTTTCAAAGAGCTCTTCCGGGGTGCTCCCCCAGATCCGCAGGCCCAGGTCCGCGGTATGGGACAATTGCCGGTATTTCGCTTTTCTCGGCCCCCTGAAAGCTGCCGTCATGGCCCTGCCTGTAAGAGATTTACAAATTTTCTCCCAAAACATAACTACGCTTTGGGAGAGCGTCAATGCCAGCTCGCGGGACGGCGTAGCCAATACCGGGAATCCTGGGCTGCGTCTACGCCGGCTTGGAAGGCCTTCAGGTTGGCCTCCAGGAATTTCGGATTGGTGCGGGTCCGCAGTATGTGCAGCAAGTCCTCCTGGCTAAAAGGGAGGTACGAGGTGGCGGCCAAGGCTCCCAGAAGAACCATGTTCACCGCCAGGGCGCTGCCGGCCTGCCGGGCCAAATCCCCGGCATCAAAAGCCAAAAGCCCGCCCACGTGTTCGCCCATAAGTTGCAGCAGGCTCGCCACCGGAGGATACTGGGCCTGACCGATGGCCACCGGATAAGGGGCCACAGCCGCGGTGTTGGCAATCACCAGGCTGCGGTCATGGCAATATTTCAAGGCCCGGAAGGTCTCCAGGGCCTCAAAACCCAGAAGCACATCCGCCTCCCCCGGGGAAATAATGGGGCTTTTCACCTCCCCCAGGACCACGGTGGAGACGACGATGCCGCCCCGCTGGGCCATACCGTGGGTTTCACTCACCAGAGGAGCAAACCCGGCCTCCAGGCCCGCCTCTCCCAAGACCCGGCTGGCCAGGAGGGTGCCCTGGCCGCCCACGCCGGTGAGGAAGATGCGGAGTTTTTTAAAATTTAAATCGTTATTCATGGGACATTTTTCTTAATTTTAATTTTTATTGTGTTTCTTTAATTCATCTTGAGTAATTAACATCCATTGAACCGCTAATACAACGTGCCAACACTCTCTTAGAGCAATGCTTGAGTTTGCAAATAATAAAAATTTAATTAAGTTATAACTATCTTGATTTGCAGTGGTTGGCCATGTCTTATCAAAAACCTGTAGACCTGCCAACCCCCATAAAACTAAAGATGTTAATAATACCAATATCGCTGTTTGAAAAGTATAAAGATATTCTATAAAACCACCTTTTTTTCGCTTATAAATAGGTTCCATCCTTTCACTCTGCAATAAAGCTTGTGCATTTCCCACCCATGCGAATGACAATCCAACGAAAATAGCTGCCAAAGGCAATATAACAGTATTTGCACAGGAGGTTAAATCAATCTTAACTAAATATGTTAAACAAAATCCAACAAATATATGGAAAATTATCCAGCGATTAATAATGCGCCAATATCCAGGGTTTCCTCCACTACCTTTTATGAACCACAACCAATAATTATAAATACTCTTATCAACCACAGGCTATTTCCCACGAATTTTTGTATATAAATCCTTAATTATTGACAATAATTTAAGTTTATCGTTTTCATCAATAATAGCTTCGTATTGGAAATTTACAGGGTTTTTCCTAAGATTCTTTATTTGATATTTTTCACCTTCTTTGCTTTTAATTCGAGCAGATGCATCATCGCCAGTTGCTCCTGCTGAACGAGCTATTTCCTCCAAAGGGGGAGTATTTAAATCTTCTCCTTCAATTATTACTTTTCCTTTGTCTCCATCTGCTTCAGAGAGAGCATCTTGTAATGGCCCAAAAAAGTCATTTATATCAAATGCATTTGGTCTTTTAAAACTAACCCAAAATTTTGTTATATTAATAGAAGATTGTAAATATTCAATAAATTTAGTGGGATCATTTATCTCGGAAACTTCAAACTTTAATCTATTTATACCTGTAAATTGCAATTTATTAAGTAGCTTAGCGAAATTATTTGCTATCCCAATCGGCTTGGGAGACAATTTACTTTTCTTGGCAATTGCTATTATTTCGAATGGTATATATAAGATAACATGCGTATAAGGTGCAAATTCGAATTCTTGATCTATAAAATTACCATCATGAAATACTTCCATTTTGGATTTCGTTATCCTGCCAATTCTAAAATATAAGCCTGACTCTTCTATTTTTGAAATATTCCCAATATGCCAAAAAATCCCCTTTCTTATCTCAGCTGAAGGTTTTAATAATATCGCTTTTTTTAAATATTCAGGAGGTGTTAGAATTTCATCAAAAAAACCCCTAAGCTTAGGAGTAAATACCTTTACTCTAAAAAGTTGAAATTCTAGCATATCAATACTCCAGATATGATTTATTATTAATTCATAATGTTTAATTACCTATTTAATTCATAATTATTAGTTTATTTGTCCCAACAATGTCAATAAGTTACTTCCCCTGCTTTAATTACTTTGACCCCGGCTTCACCGGCCGGATGGCCTCGCACCATTGGACGCAGAAGGCGCAGCCGGTGCAGACATCGGTGTCGATGAGCATCCGGCCCTCTTCCGGCTTGTCGCTCAGTTGCATGGCCGGACAGCCGAAGTAGTCCAGGCAATGGCGGCAGTCCTGGCACTGGTCGGTGACCCGGAAACGGGCCTTGCTTTTCTTACCCTGGAGCCGATGCACGTGCAGATGACAAGGGGCCTCGGAAATAAGGACCCGCACCCCGGTGGCGCTCACCGCCTCTTTGGTGGCCGCCAGGGTTTCCTGGTATTTAAAGGGATTGACCACCCAGAGTTTTTCCACTCCCAGGGCCTTCACCACCCGCTTGAGGGGCACGTGTTCGCACGGGTAGCCGGGGGGAGTAAGGGACACCCCGGGGTGCGGTTGGTGTCCCGTCATGGCCGTGGTGCCGTTGTCCAGGATGACCAGGAGAAAATCATGGTTTTGGTGCACGGCGTTGACCAAGCCCGGCAGGCCGGCATGGAAAAAGGTGGAATCGCCGATAAAGGCCACCACCTTCTGCTCCGTAGCCCGGGAGATGCCCGCGGCGGTGTTGATGGAAGAACCCATACAGATGAGAAAATCGGCCATGGATAAGGGCGGCAGCAGCCCCAGGGTGTAGCAGCCGATGTCCGTGGGGAAGACCCCTTCTAACCCCAAGTCTTTTAAAGCTATTTTCACGGAATAATACATGGCCCGGTGGGGGCAGCCCGGACAGAGGTTGGGGGGCCGGTCCGGGAGGGGCTGTCCCAAAACCGCGGCCGGGTCCGGAGGCTCCGTGACCTTGTCGGGTACGCCGAAATAACGGGCCGTGACCCGGCGGACTAAGGCCGGGTGATACTCATAGAGCCGGGAAAACAGGGCCGGGCTTTTTCCCTGGATGGGCAGGGTCAGGCCCTGGGCCTGGGCGATGGCCCGGAGGCTCTCCTCCAGGTAGGGCTCCAGTTCCTCCACCACCAGCAGCCGTTCCAGGGAAGCAAGGAATTTGGTGATCAGATTCACCGGCAGGGGGTGGGTAAAACCCAGCTTGAGCAGCCGCATCCGGTCTTGAAGCCCCAGTTCGGCCACCGCGTCTTCCACGTAGCTGCTGCTCACGCCACTGGTGACGATGCCCCAAGTCCCTTGACCGGAAATCCGGTTAAAGCCGGAAATCTCGGCCTGGTCCGCAGCCCGGGCCTGGGCCTCCAGGAGCCGGACATGGCCCTGGCGGGCCACCATGGGGACCATCACCTTCTGGAAGGGCTCCTTGGGGAAAAACCCGGGGCCGGGATAGGGGGCCAGTTCTCCCAGGGTCACCGCACCCCTGGTATGGTTGATGCGGGTGGTGGTGCGGAGCAGCACCGGCAGTTGCAGGTCCTCGGAGAGCTTGAACGCGGCCTTGGCCATCTCTTTGGCTTCCTGGGGGGAAGACGGCTCCAGCATGGGGATACCCGCCATTTTGGCGTAGTAGCGGTTGTCTTGTTCGTTCTGGCTGGAGAAGAGAGAAGGGTCGTCGGCGCTGACGATGACCAGGCCGGCTTTAACGCCCACGTAGGCCAGGGTCATGAGGGTGTCGGCGGCCACGTTGAGGCCCACGTGCTTCATGGAGCACAAAGAACGCCAACCGGAGGCTGCGGCCCCTGCGGCCACTTCCAGGGCCACCTTTTCATTGACGGAGTATTCAAAATAGAGGTCCGTTTGCCGGGAGATTTCGTAACAACGGTCACCGATCTCCGAGGCAGGGGTGCCGGGATAGGTGGCGACCAAAGCGACGCCGGCCTCCAGCGCCCCCCGGACAATGGCTTCGTTTCCCAGAAATAACCGCCGCTCACCCGGCCGGTCTGTAAGTAATTCGGACATAGCTTTAAGGCAGTGTTTAGTTTTTGGTTTTTAGTTTTTAGCTAAAAAAGCCCAGATTTTTAGCATGTTGTTTATCTATCTTGTTACGTTTGGGATGTATGAGGCTGGTATCCCAGACGAAATTTAGCGAAATCTATTAAAATTAACATATTGACAGATTTTGCCAAGATATTTTGTCACCCCGGGGACTTTTTAATCAGGACAGAACTCAAGCATGGGAACAACTTTGCCATCCGCAACCTTCATTTCCGGGCCAGGGTCCAGATAATCTCATAGGTTACGGGTATGCTGCCGTTTTGCCGGAAGCGGGATTCATAGGCCCGGATCAAGGCGTTGAGCAAACGGGGGGAAAAGGCCCGGGGCCGGGGGTTGGTGGCTCCCAGGGCCTTAAGGGCCTTGAGAAACTCCGGTACGTTGGGGAAATGGGCCTCCAGTATTTCCCGGGCCGACTGCACCCGGGAAAACCCCGCCTGCTCCAGCAGAGATTCCCACTTCCTGAGGGTGTTAAAGCTCCGGGCCGGAATCTCCGGCATTCTCGGCACATTCAGGGCCTGCGCCGCCTCTACCAAAGAAGCATCCAGTTCCTTGAAGGTCCGGGGGCCCAGGGTGGAGAAAGCCAGGCAGCCGCCCGGGGCCAGGGCTTGGGCCTGGGACTCAAGGGCAGCCCCGGGGTGGGTGAACCATTGGAAAGTGGCGTTGGAAATGATGAGGTCGAAGCCGCCCCGGATGAAGGCTTCGCCGTCCGCCACCAGCCAGGAGACTAAAGAATCCGGCCCCAGGCGGCGGCGGGCCTGGTCGATGAGGGCGGAGTCCAGATCCAGGGCCACCAGTTGCGCCCGGGGATAGACCTGCCGCAGCAGCGCGGTCAGATAACCGGTGCCGCACCCGATCTCCAGGATGCGGGGCGGCGGGGGCAGCGCCTCTTGGACCCGGGCCAACAAGTTCCGGGCCATGCGGCGCTGCACTCCGGCATGCCGGTCATAGGATGCGGCCCGGCGGGCAAAATTTCGGCGTATACCTTGTTTGATATCCATGGTTCCCGATAGTCTTTTAGGGAGGGTTAAGGGGCACAGGGCCTTACCTCCCCATCATCTCCGCCACCATATCGATAAATCTCCCGGCCTGGGTCCAGAAAGGCAGGTGGCCCGCAGCCGGCAGGAGGCGCAGATTGGAACCCGGAAGCCGGTCATGGAGGAAGCGGGCCTGCTCCGGCTCCACGATCCCGTCCTGATCCCCCTGAATGATGGTGCAGGAGGCTTTCAGGTGGGGCAGCAATGGCCGCAAATCCCGGTGCAATAAATAATCGAGGCCGTCGGCCAGATGAGCGCCGTTATTTGCCGCGAATAAGCCCGCAACTTCTCTTTGCCAGGTCTCTTCTCCCGGGCTCAAACATTGCCCGGCAAAATCCCGCAATACCTTCCCGGGGTTTTTTTGCAAACCCCGGCGCATGGCCCGCACCACCACCGGTGGTTGGCCCCAGGGGTGGTCCGGCTGGGCGCAGAAGACCGGGGCCACACCCACCAGGACCAGACCGCCGACCGCGGCGGGCTGCCGGGCCAAGGTTTCCAGCAGCAACATGCCCCCCAGGGACCAGCCCACCAGGAGGCAATCCGGCAGGGAAAATTGTGGCAGGTAAGCCGCCAGCCAATCAGGGTCCCAGGCCGGGATGGTGGGAGTTTCCACCTGGAGCCGCTCCCTAAAGACCGACGCCTGTTTTTGCCAGACGGAGCCGTCCGCCCCCCAGCCGTGGAGCAGGATTAAGGTTTTCACCGGGCCAACCCCATGGCCCGGCCGGTCTCCACAATGGTCTTCAAGGCCGCGTCCAGGTCTTCGGACCCGTGGGCAGCGGACAGGGAAAAGCGGACCCGGGCCTTCCCCGGGGGCACCGTGGGCGGCCTTAAGCCCACGGCCATCAGGCCTCGCTCCCGCAAAGCCCCGGCAAACTGGAGGGTGGATTCATTCTTCCCCACCAGCACGGGGACGATCTGGGTTTCACTCCCCAGGGTGTCGAAACCCGCGTCCTGCAAGCCCAGGCGAAATTTGGCGGATTCTTCTAAAAGCTTCGATCTTCTCTCCGGCTCCTCCCGGACCACCTCCAAGGCCGCCCGGATGGCGCCCAGAACCGGCGGCGGCAGGGCCGTGGAATAGATGAAAGAGCGGGCCCGGTTGTGGAGATAGTCAATGAGCCTCCGGGCCCCGGCCACGTAGCCGCCCAGGGAGCCCAGGGCTTTGGAGAAGGTGCCCATGTGGATATCAACCCTGTCCGTCAGACCCAATTCCTGGGCCAGGCCCGCACCTCCCGGCCCCAGGACGCCGGTGGCATGGGCCTCGTCGATCATCAACCAGAGGCCGTAACGTTCCTTCAACTCCACCAATTCTCTTAAGGGGGCCAGATCGCCGTCCACAGAAAAGACGGAATCAGTGATGAGCAGGCGTCTTTTCCCCGCCGGAGCCTGCTGCAGCAACTTCTCCAGCCGGTTTAAGTCCCGATGAGGAAAACGCTGCAAGGATGCACCGGAAAGTTTGATGCCATCCATAATGCTGGCGTGGTTGAGTCTGTCGCTGAAGATGAGGTCCCCGGGACCCATTAAAGCGGCAATCACCCCCACGTTGGCCATGTAACCGGTGCTGAAAATCACTGCGGCCTCAACACCCTTAAACGCAGCCAGCTCCGTTTCCACTTCCTCATGCAGACCCAGGTGGCCTACCACCAGGCGGGAGGCACCGGCCCCCACCCCCCAACGCGCGGCCGCGGCCTGGGCCCCGGCGATGAGGCGGGGGTCCTGGGCCAGGCCCAGATAATCGTTGGAGGACAGGTTTAATAACACCTGGCTCTTAACCCGCACCTTGCCGCCGGGCAACACCTCTTCCACCACCTGGAGGCGACGCCTCAGGGCCTGGGTCTCTAAATCCGCTAATTCTTGGGCCAGTTCCGGAAACATGGGTTCGTTAGTGGCCAGTGGCCAGTAATAAGTGATAAGTAATCAGTAATTAGTAATCAGTCTCCCCGACCTTACATATCTTTAAAAAGATTTATACCGGAGCAGATTTCTGCCATTGCGCTTAGAAAAATCTGCTTGCCCTCGGGAGATTCCAGGTTGGCGATTTCCGGCACCTTGCCCAGGATGGGGACGCCGGTAAGGGCCTCAATCACCTCCGGATTGGTCTGTTCGGCCAATCCCGGGGAGGCGGAGCCGCGATTCAGGATCACCCCGGCCACGGCCAAACCCGCCCGGCGGGCCGCCAGGACGGTGAGGGCCGTGTGGTTGATGGTCCCCAGGCCCGCCCGGGCTACTACCAACAGGGGGAGTTTGAGCCAACAAGCCAGGTCCAGGACCAGGAAGTTGTTGTCCACCAGGGGCACATAGAGGCCGCCCGCGCCTTCCACCACCAGGAAGTCATAGCGCCGGGCCAGTTCCCGGAGGGCCGCCGCCACCCGCTCCAGGTCCACCTTGACCCCTTCCCGGGCCGCGGCCACTCCCGGAGCCAGGGGCAGCCGCAAAGTGATGGGAGTGAGGAGATTCAACGGCTCCGGCAGGTCCGCCAGTTCTTGGGCAATCCTGGCGTCCGTGGGGATCAGACGCCCCCCCTCTTCCGGGCAGCCGCTCTGGACGGGTTTAAAATACCCGGCTTTGATACCCTGCTGTCTTAAAGCCGCAGTAAGCCCGGCCGCTACCTGAGTCTTGCCCACATTGGTATCGGTGCCGGTGACAAAAATACCTCTTATCGCGGGAATGTCAGGCAGTTTCAAGTTCTTCATCAGTCTTAATAGATCAAAGTTAATAGGCTTGAATCACTTGCTTCTCACCGGTTACCGATCACCGATCACCGATCACTGATTACTTATTACTGCTCACTGCTTGCCGGTCACTGCTTACTGTTTCCTGCACCAACTCCAGGCCCAGGTCGGCCAGCATCTGCCGGTCTTCTTCGGGGAGGCGGCCCTTGGTGGTCAGGTAGTCTCCGGTCATCAGACAGTTGGCCCCGGCGGCGAAGATCAAAGGCGCCAAAGAGCGCAAAGTCGCCTGGCGGCCGCCGCAAATGATGAGATGCCGATCCGGAAAATTCAGGCGGAAGGCGACGATGATCTGCAAGGCCTCTAAGGGCGGCAGCAAAGGCCGTCCGGCCAGGCCGGTTCCCGGCAAAGGGTGCAGGAAATTTAAGGGAATGGCATCCACCGGCAGGGCTTTCAAGGCCTGGGCCAGTTCCCAGCGTTGGACCAGAGTCTCTCCCAATCCCAGAATACCCCCGGCGCACACGGATAATCCTGCGTCCCGGGCCGCCTCGATGGTGGCCACCCGTTCGGCATAAGAGTGAGTGGTGCAAATTCGGGGGAAAAAGGAAGCCGCAGCCTCCAGATTGTGATGATAACGGGAGACGCCCGCGGCCTTTAATTCCTTGAGGAAGCTTTGCTCCACGATCCCCAAAGAGGCGCAGACCCGGATAGGGACGGTGTCCACGATAGCGGCCACTGTGCCCAGCAGGGCCTCTTGCTCTTTTTTGGAGTTAAGGCCCCGGCCGGAAGTCACCAGGGAAAAGCGGGAGGCCCCGGCTGCGGCCGCCCGGGCCGCGGCCGCCACCAACTCCTCCTGGGGCGGCAGGGGGTAGCGGGGCACATCCCCCTGGGCCCCGGCAGCCTGGGAGCAGAAGGCGCAATCTTCGGAACAGAGCCCGGATTTGGCGTTGGTGATGACGCAGAAACTGACCTCCCGGCCAAAATGGCGCTCCCGGAGGCGTTGGGCCTCGGCCAGCAAGGGCCAGGTCTCGCCCCAGTCCCGGCGGAAAATATCGATAAAATCTTTCTGGCTCAAAGCGGGCATACCCAAAAAGCTTCTCATAAAAAAACAAATTGTCAACCATGAATTAATCTAGCGTTTACAATAGATATAATTATCTAACCGCCCGGGTTCTGGGCCAGGGGAAAGTATCGAAAGAATTTTCCGGTTCAATTTCCGCTGGCAAAAAGCCGATATGAAAGTGACAGGCCTGCATCAATTCCTTCGCCTTAAGGTAATCCGGAGCAAATGTGACTGTGCCCAAACATACTCTGAAGCCGGGAATCTTACCGCGATACGTGATGCTGCTGGCGGCTATCTGGACCGGATTATTGATTTTTTCCCTGGTGGGCAGTTTTCATCAGGAGTACCCGGATGCTCTGGAGACCGTCCGAACCACAGCCTGGAGCCAGAGGGGCCTGCCCACTCCCTTGGAGCGAGGCTTTACCCAGGTAAATCTGGCGTATCTGACCCAATCCTCGGAGGAGTCGGCTCCGCCCCGGACCGCCAGAAACCAACGATTGGGGACGATCTGGCTGCGCCAGGGAGTCCTGTGGTTGCTGGGATTGGCGGGGATCGGGCTGGGCGCGGCGCTCCTGGACCGGAGCGGGATAGAAATGGAACTGGAGGAGGCCAACCGCACCCTGGAAGGGTTGATTGAGGCAGCCCCTTGGGCCGTCGTCGGCCTGGACCCCCAGGGGTGCGTGTGCTGGTGGAGCCCGGCGGCCACCCGTATTTTCGGCTGGCGGGCCCACCAGGTGGTAGGGCAACCACCTCCTTTCCTCTCCGAAGACGTGCAGCCGGAGTTCCGGGAGTTATATGCCCGGGGTTTACAAGGAGAACGGGTGGGCGGAGTGGCGGTATGCCATCACCGTAACGGCATGGCCGTGGATATCAGTTTCTCCATGTCCCCCCTTTACGGCCCCGAAGATCAACTAGCGGGAGTGGTGGCGGTACTGGAAGATATCACCGAACGCCAGAACACCGAAAAAGAACTGTTTAGGGTCAACGAACAACTCAAGTCCTGGGTTTTTGAATTCAGCCGGCGCAACCGGGACATCACTTTGCTCAATCAAATGGGGGATCTGCTGCAGACCTGCAAGACGGTGGAGGAAGCTTACGCCTGCGCCGGCCGGTTCCTTCCCCGTATTTTTTCCCGGGAGTCGGGGGTCTTATTCAGATGCCATAGAGAGCAAAATATTTTGATAGCTGTGGACCGGTGGGGGGAGCAG
>JAQTXE010000242.1 GCA_028688935.1 Syntrophales bacterium | reverse complement strand
TTTAGAGGGTTGGAAGAACTGGGACTCATTATTACCCTGGGTATCCTGGTAAATATTTTTGCTTGTCTGGTTTTGTTGCCGGCTCTGGCCATCGTCACCGAAGGGTGGACCCCTGGGCCTTTTGAGGTAGAATGCGGGGGCAAACCGCGATCTTTTCTTTCCATCAAGTGGAGGCAACCGGGTCTAACAGTGGCCTTGGGGTTGATCGTCACGGTACTGGGCGGGATCAGCCTGTTTCACGTTCCCTTTGACTTAAATCCTTTGCATCTGCAAAATCCCCGGACCGAGTCGGTGGTCTGGGAACAGAAGCTCATCCGGGATTCCAAATACTCCACCTCTTATGGGGCCATGGTAGTCAGCAGCACCGAAGACCTGCCGGGTCTGACGAAAGCTTTGAAAAACCTGGACAGCGTCTCCCACGTGGAGTCCGTCCTTTCCTTCCTGCCCACCCAGGTGGAAAGCAAGCAACGCCTGTTGACTAAACTGAGGCCACTGGTTACCGGGATCAGTTTTGCCAGCGACCCGCCAAGCCCTTCTGATCCTCAGGAACTCGCCTCCATCCTGGGGCGCATCCGGTTCAAGCTGTCCCGGGCCGCAGAAAGCGACTGGGAGCCGGAGGATAGGCCAACCCAGGAACAGCTAATTGAAGTCGATGGTTTGCTTTTGCACATCATCCCCCTGCTGAACCCCGATGCCAATCCCCAGACCGCGGTACGACTTGGCGCCTTTGAGCAGAAATTTATCTCGGACCTGCAAGACAAATGGAAACTCTTGCAGGCCAACGTGGAGCGGGTCTTTAGCCCTCCTCGCCTTATGGATTTGCCCCAAAATGTGCGGGAGCGCTTCGTCAGCCCCGAGGGAAAGTATCTTATCCGGATCTTTCCTTCCGGGGATATTTGGAATCCTGGGCCCCTGGGCCAATTTGTGCGCGACTTGAGAGGCATAGACCCTGACGTCGCCGGAGACCCGGTGTTGCTTTATGTGTTTACTCTGGCGTTTCGCAACGCCTGTCTTTGGGCGGCCGGAGTTTCCTTATTTGGCATCGCCTTGATGGTCGCCTTCCTGCTGCATAGCTTGCGGCTGACGATCCTGGCCTTGATTCCTTTGCTGGTGGGGACCTCTTTAACCTTGAGCCTGATGTGGCTTCTGGAAATCCCCTTCAATCAAGCCAATGTGCTCTTTTTACCGTTGATTCTGGGAGAAGCCGTAGAGTACGGCATTGTCATCCTGGTGCGCTGGCAACAGGAGAAATCGGCCAGGGTTATCACCTTGCCTGCGAGTACCGCCAAAGGGGTGCTGTTGGCGGCGTTGACTACCGCCGTGGGGTTCGGGAGTTTAATGATTTCTGGCCACCGGGGCACCTTCAGCCTGGGTCTTTTATCCACTGTGGGGAGCCTCAGCGTCTTGCTGGCCGCCTTGAGCATCCTGCCGGCGCTCCTGCGGCTGTTAAGAGAGCGTTATCCTGAGCCCTAGCTGAAAATGCCAAACTTCACTTCATTACCTTGCAAATAGGAATGATGTAATAGCATATTGCGCAGCTCTGCACCCCGCCCTCATCCCTTTCCTCTATAATTATCCTTTCGGCCATGTCGTCCTGCTCAGAGAGTCAATGAAGAATCCACGATCTATCGCTGGAAGCCCGGCAAAATTCCCCCCGATCTCAAAATGGCGGGGGCCCGCTGGAAGTTACGGGGCAGGTGAGTCGGCCCTCCTGCTTGCTGGCTTTATTTTCCCACTGCAAGGGGCGTAAATTGGAGATCCTGTCTTCGCCGCCCTCGGATTCGGGGGTTAGGTGGTCAATCTCCCAGCCGACCCTGGAGTTCGTGTCTCCATAATGATTCCTGGCAATCCAAGCCCCGCATTCATCCACCCGCCAGAACCTTGGATCATAATTTTCTCTGATGGTTCCTTTTTCCCAAACTTTCTGAATGGTCGCTTCGGAGAATTCCTTTCGTCTTTCGTCAACTTGTCCCATGGTTGCCACTCGCTCCCTCAGTTGCTAAATAAGGTTAGCCTGGCCTTCCATTCCCGGAGCTTGGTCTTCGGCCATTGCATACAAAGCGCCGGTTTTCCTTTCATCACCAGTTGCATGCAGGCGTCGCACCCCGGCTCGCAATGGATAATCTCAGCTTCCCTCCCCCGGCGCACCTTCTCCGGCCACTCCGGGTCGGCCCAGAGCACCCGGGCCAGGCCGATCAGGTCCGCCCGCCCCTGCGCCAGGATGCTTTCCGCCAAGGCCCCGGTGTTGATGCGGCCGGCGGTGATAACCGGAACTCGCACTTCTGTTTTTATGGCTGCGGCCAGGTCCACCATAAAGCCCGGCTGCTTCGAACGTTCCATGACCTCCGGCAGGAAGAAGGACTCGTAAGTGCCGCCCATCACCGAGAGGTAAGCGATTCCGGCCGCAGCCAGGGCCCGGGCGAAGACCAGGGACTCCCCCAGCTGCAAACCGTCGGACAGCCATTCCTCGGCCAGAAATCGGTAGCCCACCGGAAAATCGCCCACCGCCGCTTTGACCGCGGCCACCACTTCCAGGGGGAATTTCATCCGGTTCTCCAGGGGGCCACCGTAGTCGTCTTCCCTTCGATTGGTCCGGGGCGAGACGAACTGGGCCAGGAGGTACCCGGTGCCGCCGTGCAGTTCCACCAGGTCGAACCCGGCCCGCTTGACCCGCATAGCGGCCGCGGCGAATTTTTCCACGAGGGCCTGAATCTCTTCCCTGGTCAACGCCCGCGGCCGCCGTCCGAAGGTCTCCACCGGGGAGGGAGCCACTTGCTCAGTCGCGGCCGCAAAGCGCCCGGCATGGTTGATTTGCAGGGCGGCCCGAGCGCCCTGCTCCTTGATGGTTTCAGCCAGTTGTGCCAGGCCTTCCAGGTTTTTATCGGTATCCGCCCGAATCATGCGGTGGGCCCCGCTGCCCGCCGGATGGTCCACCGAGGCATTCTCCACCACTACCAGGGCCGCGCCGCTTTGAGCCATCAGGCGATAATGGTCCAAAAGCAAGGGGCTCACCGTTCCCCCCTCCCCGGCATAGCCCAGGTACAGGGGTGCCATGGTGATTCGGTTTTTTAACTTCAGGCCGGCAATATCAATCCCGGAAAAAAGAAGAGGGTGCATAGGCGTCTCCATCGCATACTCGGTTAATGGGGCATTTCCACGCTTCCTTCGGGCCGGGCCGCCCGCCGCATGAGCAGCACCAGGGGCAGAAGAGCCAGGATCACCAGGGTGAAAAACCAGTAGTCGTCGCAGAAGGCCAACATCTGGGCCTGGCGCTGCACCTCGCCGTAGAGGGCGGTCATGGCCTGCGGGGCCTGCCAAAATTCCCAGTTGGAGGGCAACCCGGGCAAAGCTTCGCTGATGCGCTGCTGCCACTCCTGAAACGGTAGGGAGAACGGGGTGAGGTGTTCCACCAGGCGGCTCTGGTGGAACTGGGAGCGGCGGGAGAGCAAGGTGGTGGCGATGGCTATCCCGAAACTACCGCCCAGGTTGCGCATCAGGTTGAAAATACCCGTGGCGTTTCCCATTTTTTCCTGGGAGACCCGGGCCATGGTCAGGGTGGTGAGCGACACGAAAGTCATTCCCAGGCCGAAACCTTGAACGAAGCGGGGCCACCAGGCGGTGGCAAAATCGATCTGGGTGTTGAAAAGGCTCATGAGATAGACGGCCAAAGCGTTGACCAGCAAACCCACAGCCACAAAAACTCTGCCGTCAATTTTCGTTAACAGCCGCCCCACAACGGGCATGGCGATCAGGGAAGAAACCCCGCCGTAGGCCAGGGCCCAGCCGGACAGGGTGGCGTCATAGCCCATCAGCGACTGGAGGAAGAGGGGCAACAGTACAATGCTGCCATAAAGGACAAGGCCGAAGAAAAACATGACGGTGACGCCACTGGCGTAGTTCCGTTCCTTGAACAGGCGCAGGTCCACCACCGGGTCCCTGGTTTTTAATTCCCAGTAAATTAAAAAGGCCAGGGCCACTACGGCTATCACCACCAGGCGGACGATGAAAGCGGAAGAGAGCCAGTCTTCCCGTTCGCCTTTATCCAGCACCACCTGCAAGGCTCCCAGGCCCACGCACAGCAAGCCCAGTCCCAGGTAATCGATGCGCCCGGCCCGTTGGGCCCGGATATAATCCGGGTCGAAAATAAACAGCCAGGTCATGACCAAAGAAAGGAGGCCGATGGGCAGGTTGATGTAAAAGACCCAGCGCCAGGTGAGGTTGTCGGTGATCCAGCCGCCCAGTACCGGCCCGATGATGGGGGCGATGATCACCCCGATACCCCAGACGCCCATGGCCATCCCCCGCTCGTGCGGGGGGAAGGTTTCCAGGAGGATTGCCTGGGAGATGGGCTGCAAGGCGCCGCCCCCCACACCCTGGAGGATGCGAAAAAAGATGAGGGTCCCCAGGTTGGGGGCAGCGCCGCAGAGCATGGAAGTGCCGGTGAATAAGGCCAAACAGAGCATGAGAAAGCGCTTGCGCCCGAACAGGGCCGACAGCCAGCCGGTGATGGGGAGCACAATGGCGTTGGAGACCAGGTAGGAAGTGAGCACCCAGGTGGACTCGTCCACCCCCGCAGACAGGCTGCCGGCCATGTGGGGCAAGGCCACGTTCACCACCGTGGTGTCCACGATTTCCATGAATGTGTCGGCCATCACCGCGATGGTGACGAGCCACTTGTTGACCGCACGCGGATTGGAGATCGCAGTCACCGTCGTCAGTGCCTTTCAGAAGCGACGCGCCCGCTATAACGCCGGAAGGGAGGTTTCCAGGTGGATGAGCTTGGGTCCCTGCTTGATTTGGAAGCGCCCGTTCACCGTCTCCCAGATCCAGCCGGAGTAGCCGTAGCCGCCCACCGCCTTGGTCACCAGGGCGCCCCGCCAGGATTGGGCCCGGGTTTCATTGAGCGCCACGGTGCCGAATTTGCCGAAGAGGTAATCCAATACCTGGTGGCAGTAATCTCTGCCCTTCAGGGCCGCAGCCGCCTGCTTCGCTTCCAATCCGCCGAACAACGCCGCCCTCAGGCCGTATTTATGGTTCCGGGCCCGGGCAATGACCTCCTGCACCGTGTCAAAGCTGGTGGTAAAGAGCACCGGGCCGAAGATCTCTTCCCGCATCCCCAGCATGTCATCGGTGGCGTCCTTGATCACCGTCGGGTAGACCAGGTTGCCCTCTATCGTGCCTCCGGCGAGGATTTTCGCCCCTTTATTCGCCGCGTCGGCCAGGGCCTCCTGGATGCGGGCCACGGCCAGGCCGCTGGCCAGGGGGGTGACGTCCATGCTTTCATCTTCGGGTTCCCCGACAAAAAGGGTTTTCACTTCATCCATCATCATCTCAAGGAATTGGGGGTAAATGGCCCGGTGGATAAAAATTCTCTTGGGGGCGGTGCAGGTCTGGCCCGAATAGGCGAACTTGGCCTTCATCAGGTCGCCGAGGGCCAGATCCGGGTCGGCGTCGGGAAAAACGATGAATGGGTCCGAACCCGGGCCTTCGAAAATCATCTTCTTGCCGGTCTTCCGAAAGGCTTCCTCATACGGCAACACGTGCTCATCGAAGCCGAAGAACACCACGGCCGAGACCTGGGGGTTTTTCAAGGCTTCCTCCATGAAGGTCTTGCCCCGGGTGCGATAAAACACCACCTGGTCGCCGAAGATGGGCCGGTAGATGGCCTCGGTCAGGGCCATGACGCGGGACCCTTTGGAGGAAAACTTGACCAGGACCTTGTTTCCCGCCATGTAAGCCGCGGTTATGACGATATTCAACCAGGCGCTGCCGTTATAAGACAGCATCACCGCCACCCGGGAGTCCGGGCCTCCCAGTGGCCGGCGGCCTTCCAGGGACTCCCTGACTTCCGCGAACATTTTGAGCCGTTCCACGGCCAGGTCCAGCTCATACAAGCTGTCTTTTTGGGAAAACTTCAGGTCTCCGGCGGCCAGAGAGACGATCTTCTCCCGATGGCGCCGTAGGGACAGGGCCAGGCGCTGAACTTTTTCGTACCTTTCCTCAAAAGACATCTTTATTTCTCCGTACCGGAATAGGCCCTGGAGCTGGGAATGCCGG
>JAQTXE010000241.1 GCA_028688935.1 Syntrophales bacterium | reverse complement strand
TGATAAATAATTCTGAATCGTGCTGTGCTATTTTAGAAAACTTATTGAATAAATCATGTCATGATAACTATTGTGAAGTGCTAAACAGTGGCACCGCTTATTATTGTACACGTAATTATTTAGGGGCAATAAAGAAATATCTCCATTTTAATCCGGATATTTATATTGTTATCATTTATGGTGGTAACGATTTTATTGAAACGTGCAAGATTCTTGGCTGCGAGCGATCCCTAAACCCTCTCTATTATATTAGGCTGAGAGAAAATGCCTGGATCAATCCCGGAGTAACCCAGGGTCTAAATCAAATTTATTATTTTAAGCATTTCCCGAAGTCCCAAGAAGTAGCTTTTAAGTCAGTGACGGAAGATATTAAATCAATAGAAGAAATTTGTTCATCTCATAAGATCAAGCTTATCGTCTTGCTGTTGCCCGGTAAAGTTGAAGGAGAATGGGCTACGGATGGGTCTTTGCTAGATAGAAGCAAGGAAATATTGAGATTGACCGATAATGATTTACAGATAAATGTAAAATTATTGGATCAATTGTCCGTCTGGCTCAAAGACGAAAAAATTGATCACATTAATTTATTGGATAAGCTGAAGGGCAGGGGTAGTGAATTGTTCTGGAAGACAGATTATCATCTAAATGATAAAGGCCATAAAATCGTTGCTGAGACTTTATTTGCCGCCTACAAGGATAAATTTTTAGCCCTTTGCCACCCCGGAAAATAACTGGGAGTGATTCGCCGCCACAACCACCTTTATCACCAATCCTTAACTCTGGCCGCCCACCACTGGTTAACTTTTCCCGCTTCTGTTATATCCGGCCCTGGTTAATCTTCTATTTAAACCAAGTCGGCAGGAACGCGGGTTCGGGGTAGGGGAGGGAGAGGTTGGTCAGGCTTTCCTCCGCCTCCTGGCCGACAAGAAGGCGCAGCAGGGAGAAACCTTCCTTTTCCGGGTAGACGGCCTCCACCTTGCCCTTGATGCCGCCCAGGCGGCCAGCCCGTTCAATGGCGTCCGGGAGGTTGCCGAACTCGTCCACCAGTCCCAACTTTTTAGCCTCTTCGCCGGTGTAAATGCGGCCTTCGGCCAGTTCCTTCATCTTTTTCAGGGGAATTTTGCGATTTTTGGCCACGTCCCGGATAAACTGCTGGTAGACGTTATCCAGCAGGCTCTGGAGATAGGCCTTGTCCTCCGGGGTCATGGACCGGAAGGGGTAGCCCACGTCTTTATAACGGCCGGCCTTGAGGGCAAAAAAGTCCAACCCCAGTTTTTTGCTTAATTGCTCCAGATTGGCGAACTGCATGATCACGCCGATGCTGCCGGTGGTGGTGCCGGGACTGGCCATAATCACATCCGCGCCACAGGCCACGTAATAACCGCCGCTGGCGGCTACGGTGCCCAGGGAGGCCACCACCTTTTTGGTCTGGCGGACCTTTTCCACCTCCCGCAGGATTTCCTGGGAGGCTCCCACCGCACCTCCGGGAGAGTTGACCCGGAGGACGATGGCTTTAATATTCTGGTCCTTTTGGAAGCGGTCCAGTTGCTTCAAGGTAACCCGGGAATCGGCAATCAGTCCCTTGATCTCCACCACCCCTACCTTTTCCCCGCCACTCCAAAAATCACCCTGGCGCAGCCAAGGGAGGGTTAAAAGAGACAGGCCCAGAAATAAGATGATCAATAGGACCGTCACCAGACAGGCGTTCAGCAGGGGGTGCCGTTTCATGGGATTTACCCGTTATTTTTTATTTTCTTGAGATCGCTATCCTCCAGGTTCTCCAGTCTTTCCCGGAGAATTTCCCCCAGGTTGGAGGTGGCTTCCTGGCGGTTATGGAGATAATCCCGGTAATGGGACTGTTCTTCGTCGGTCTCCAGACGGCGGATGGATAGGCCGATGCGCCGTTCCGTGGGAGAGCTGTGGATCACTTTGGCCTTGATCAGGTCCCCCACTTTCAGGCCGGCCATTTTTTGCTTATCCCGGCCCATCTCGGAGATATGCACCAGGCCTTCGATCCCTTCTTCCACTTCCACGAAGAGGCCGAAGTCGGTGATATTGGTAATGGGACCGCTGACCATAGAGTTCACCGGGAATTTCATGTCGATGCTCTGCCAGGGGTTGGGGTTCAGGTCCTTGATGCTCAAGGAAAAGCGCTCGTTGTCCTTATCGATGAAGAGCACCTTGGCCTGCACCACCTGCCCTTTTTTGTAGAGTTCCGAGGGGTGTTTAAAGCGCTTGGTCCAGGAGATGTCGGAGATGTGCACCAGGCCGTCAATACCTTCGTCGATGCCGATGAAGATGCCGAAGTCGGTGATATTCTTGATTTTACCTTCGATCACCGAACCCACCGGATATTTCTCGCCGATCACCTCCCAGGGGTTGGGCTCCACCTGCTTTAGGCTCAGGGAGATGCGTTTGCGCTGGGGTTCCAGTTCCAGGACGGTGGCCTCCACCACGTCGCCCACGGTGAGGATCTGGGAAGGGTGGCGGATTTTGCGGGTCCAGGACATCTCGGAGATGTGGATGAGACCCTCAACACCCGGTTCCAGCTCCACGAAGGCGCCGTAATCGGTGAGGCTCACCACCTTGCCGCTGATCTTGGAGCCCAGGGGATATTTTTCCCCCACCGTGGTCCAGGGATCGGGGGTAAGTTGCTTCAGCCCCAGGGAGATACGTTCCTTGTCCCGGTCGAAGCTGAGGACCTTAACGGTGATGGGGTCTCCCACTTTAAAGAGGTCCGCGGGATGGCGCACCCGGCCATAGGACAGGTCGGTGATGTGCAGCAGGCCGTCCAGACCGCCCAGGTCCACGAAGATCCCGTAGTCGGTGATGTTCTTCACCACCCCCTCCAGAACTTTGTCGTCTTCGAGGGTGGCCAGGAGGGTGGCCTTGGCTTCGGATTTGGCCTGTTCCAGGAGGTGGCGCCGGGAGAGGACCACGTTGCGCCGCTTGCGATTGAACTTCAGCACCTTGAAGGTAAAGCGTTGGCCGATGAGATGGTCGGTATGGCGCATGGGGGTGAGGTCCACCTGGGAACCGGGCAGGAAGCCGATGACGCCTCCCAGGTCCACGGACAGGCCGCCCTTAACCTTGGCAACGACGGTGCCCTCCACCACGCCGTCATGGTGGTAGGCGTAACTGATTTCCTCCCACACCTTGATCTTGGAGGCCTTGTTTTTGGAGAGCATGAGAGCGCCTTCTTCGTCCTCCCGGCTTTCCAGCAAGGCTTCCACCGTGTCCCCTACCTGGGCGGTTATTTCCCCGTCCGCGTTGGTGAATTCGTGGATGGGAATCTGGCCTTCGGATTTATAGCCGATGTCCACCATGACGAAGTCCTTGGCGATGGAGACGATGCGGCCTTTCACCACTTCTCCTTCCTGGACCCGGCGCAGGCTTTCTTCGTAGAGTTCGGACATGGTCTCCATGTCCGACATCTCCGGCATCATATCCGCCAGGGATTCGGAAGACGAATCCATCGTCTCTTCCGCCATCGCTTCTTCAGCTTGAGCTTCTTCCGCTTGGGTTTCTTCAGCTTGAGCCGTTTCGGCTTGAACTTCTGCAGCCATGACTTCTTCGGCTGGGGACCGGGTCTCTTCTTCTTCCGGTTGGGTGTGGTTGATAATCAGTTCTGTCTTTTCCATGCCGTCCATGTAGGTAACCCCCGTTAACCTATTTTCATTATCCAACCCGGCGGTCTCAGGCATAACTTCCCTGATCCTGGCCAGGCATTGCCGCACCACTTCCTGTGGGTTTAAAGCGGTGGTATCAATTACCAGGGCCCCGGCTGGCGCCCGCATGGGAGCCTCGGCCCGGTTTGCATCCCGTTGATCTCTTTCGGCCAGTTCCCTGGCCACTTCCTCTGAAGACAGCGCCGCGGCCGTATTTTGCCATTCCTGGCGCCGTCTTGCGGCCCGGGTATCCAGGTCCGCGGTCAGAAAATATTTAACTTGCGCCTGGGGGAAGACCACGCTCCCCAGGTCCCGGCCTTCGGCCACCACCCCGCCGTGCCGGGCCAGATAGCGCAACCTGGCGCCGACCCACTCCCGCACCGGGGGCAGCACCGCCACCCGGGAGGATTCCTGGCTGACCCAAGGCTCCCGCAGCACCCGGGAGACCTCTTCGCCGTCCACCACCAGGGTGAACTCCTGGGCGTTGGCGGTCACCTCCGGGTGCAGCCCCTCCAGAAAGGCGAGCAGGGCCGGGGTGTCGGCCAGGTCCAGTTGCAGCCGGGCGGCTTGCAGAGCCACTAAACGGTAGAGCGCGCCGCTGTCCAGGTAAAGATAATCCAGGGCCGCGGCCAGGAGCTTCGCCACCGTGCTCTTGCCCGCGCCCGCCGGGCCGTCGATGGTGATGACACTCAGGGCCCCCACCTTAGCCGGCCAACCCCAAAACCTTGGCCAAGGCTTTGATAAACCGTTGATTCTCCTCGGGCAACCCCACGTTCACCCGGATATGCTCCGGAAACCCGTATTCTTCCATGGAGCGGATGATCACGCCTTCCCTAAGCATGGCCTGATAGACTTCCTGGGCCGGCCGGTCCACCCGGATGAGAATATAGTTGGCCTGGGACGGCGTATAACTCAAACCCAGGCGCTCCAGTTCCCGGTAGATATAGACCCGGCCTTCGTGGACCACCGCCCGGGTGCGCTCCCAAAAAGCCCGGTCTTTCAGGGCCGCTTGCGCGGCCGCCTGGGCCAGGCGGTTGACGTTAAAGGGGAGCCGCAAGCGGTTCAAGTAATCCATCAAGCCGCTGGGGCCGAAGCCGTAACCGATGCGCAATCCGGCCAGGCCGTAGGCCTTGGAAAAGGTGCGCAGGCCCACCAGCAGCCGGTCTTCCCGGAGATACTCCAGACTTTGGGGCACCTGGGGGTCGTCCGCAAAGTCGATATAAGCTTCATCCAGAACCACGGTCACCCGGGGGGGCAACGCTTCCAGAAAATCCTCCCATTCCGGCCGCAAAAACGCGGTACCCGTGGGATTATTGGGATTATTCAGGAGAATGAGCCGGGTCTGGTCAGTAACGGCCCGGGATAGGGCCGGAAGGTCCACCCGCAAATCCTTCAAGGGCGCGATGCGGAAGACTCCTCCCACCGCCTGGGTCAGCAGGCCGTACATCAAAAACGTGTGATTGGTGCTGAGCACTTCGCCCCCGGGGGGGACCAGGGCCCGCACCAGAAAATCTAACACTTCGTCGGAGCCGTTCCCCAGGATCAATTGGCCGGGGGCCAGCCCCAGATGGCGGCTCAGTTCCTCTTTCAGGTAATAGGCGTGGCTATCGGGATAGCGATGTAAATCGCTCAGAGCTTCTTGAATCGCGGCCAGGGCCAAAGGCGACGGCCCCAGGGGGTTCTCATTGGACGCCAGCTTGATGGCGTCGGTGAGTCCCATTTCCCGGGCCAGTTCCTCCAGGGGTTTACCGGCCTTATACGGCGTGATTTGCGCGAGGTGAGGTTGCACCAGGGCGTCAATCCCGGCAACCCCCCTGGGGGTTCCTGAAGCGGATTTCTCAGGACCGGAAACAGATTCCGGGAAAACTAAGGAAGTATTGACTTTTGTTGGTTTTAAAGGAGATTTCGTCAAACAGCCACAACGCTACTCCCTTCCCCGTGGCCACCAGCCACGGTGGGAGCGGCTTTTCCTATTATGAATTTAATTAATGAAGCCAACCAGTTAAGACTTGACTGCCTCTTGCCCGCACCGACCGCTTAATTTAATCTATAGCTCATAATCCTGAGAAATGCAAGGGTTTTCGTGCAGCCGCCGGACCTTTCAGCCCGGTAGAATGGGGATAATTAAGTACAGATAAAATTAAGTATGGCTCCCCTGGCGGCTAGGCTAACAGGTCCAAAAGGGAGATTAACAGACTTATCCTATAGTTGTGGTATACTTTCCGCCGCCTTGATACCCTCTCTCCCCAACCCCGGTCCTCGCCGGCAGGGCAATCGCGTGTAGAAATCAAGTGGAAAGGACTTTGAGCAGGTAGGCATGGTCCCAAGCCGCTTTGAGCCGTTTAGCTTGAATGCCGCCCTTGAGGGAATTTTCCCGTTTCAGCATGTTGGTG
>JAQTXE010000240.1 GCA_028688935.1 Syntrophales bacterium | reverse complement strand
TCTCCGTTTCAATCAAAGCGTTGATCATTTCTTCCAGATAAAACGGGTTACCTTCCGCCAGTTCTTGCATGAATGCCTTCAGAGGCAGCGGAATATGCTTGGTTTTCAGCAAAGATTGGACCATTTCCTGGGATTCGGTGTGAGACAGGTCCTGGAGATGGATCTCCTGGTAGGCCTTCTTAATGGGGCTTAATTGATGGCTGGCGAAAAGGGTGAACGGAGGCCGGTAGACCAGAAGAAACAAGGCTTGGCCCCGGAATTGGGAGAGGATTAATCTCAGCAGATCAATGGAAGAGGGATCGGCCCATTGCAGGTCTTCCAGGCAGATAACCGTAGGCGCCTGCCGGGAGTCACTCAGGAAGATGGCCAACACCGCTTCATGGAGACGGGATTTCCAAGTCTCCGGATTAATCCCTTGTAGCTCGGGGAATGACAGGGAGAAAAGGCTGCCCACATAAGGAATCAGATCATCCCGGTCTTTGATGAGGGGGCCCAACTCGGATTCGATCTTCTCCCGAATGCGTTCCGGGGAATCGTCTTCCCGGATCTTCCAGGCCCGGTTCAAGAGATTGATGAGGGGGAAATAGGGGATTTTTTGGGCGTACTGATAGGCGCTGCCTTCCCGCCACTGCACCTTCATGAGGTCCAGGGTGGCTTTGAACTCCTCGACGAAACGGCTCTTGCCCGTACCTGCCTCACCGGTGATGGAAATGATAGAGCCCGTGCCCTCCATGAGCCTGGCCGCGGCGTCCCGGAGCAGATCCATTTCCGCCCAGCGGCCGATGAGTTCAGCTCTGAGCCCAGAGAGGCGGCGGATTTTGGAAGGCTCTCTTCTGGGCGCACGCAGTAGGAAGGCCTGTACCGGTGTGGCTTTGCCTTTTACCATCAGAGGGGAAAGCCGCTCAAAATGAAAATAACCCTGGCAGTGATGATAAGTGCTGGCGCCGACGATGATTTCATCGGGCTGGGCCAGGCCCATGAGCCGGCTGGCGGTATTGACGGTATCCCCCAAGACCCCCAGGGTCCCTGTCTCGGAGTTGACCTCCCCGGTTACCACCAGCCCGGTGGTGATGCCGGTATGCATATAGAGGTGATGCCCAATTTTTCTTTCCATCTCAGGGCTGATAGTCTTGACGAATTCATGAATTTCCTTGGCGGCCCATAAGGCCCTCACCGGATCATCCTCATGAGCCTCGGGAATTCCGAACAAAATCAAGGCTGCGTCGCCCACAAACTTCTCAACGAAACCCTCGTACCTGGTGATGATTTTGGTAATTTGCCCAAAAATTCGAGACATGAGATCTTTTACTTCTTCTGGATCGAGTCTCTCCGAAATGGTAGTGTAGCCCGATAGGTCGGTAAAAACAGTAGTGACATAGCGGCGTTCATGGCCCATGGTTACCGGCTCCGGCGAGGCCTCGGACTGCGGCCGGGCAAGGGGGGCGGGAGCAATTTCGGGAATATCTTCCGGGCATGGTTTCAAACTTTGGCCGCATTCGCTACAAAACTTGCTGTCCTGGGGATTCATCTTGCCGCAGACGTGACAGCCGGGTGCAAACTTGGACCCGCACTCAATGCAGAATTTGGCCCCTTCTGGATTGTGGGAACTACATTTGGGGCATTGCATGGGGGTCATTCTCCTGGCAGTTATCAACCCTCGAATCCATCCTGCCACCTTAGATGGGGTAACCGGGACCAGACTTTAGCTTTTAGGAGCCGCCGGCTTAAAATCGGTAACCCAAACTAAGCCCCAGGATATGGGCATATCGGTTTTCATAATTGGATGGCAAAACTCCCACCGATCGGGAGTTATTAATGGCGCGGTCAGCCATGAACATAAAGGTATATGAAAGATCCAGCGTCCACTTGCGCCAGCGAAAACCCGGACCGAAACTGAAATAATGCCGATCACTGGCCGGGACAATGTAATCGGCATATTGATCAGGGATCGGCTCTTGATCAAAGGCATAACCCGCCCGTAAATCCAGCCAGTCAGCGGCCCGGTATTCCAGGCCCAGTTGTACCCGCCAGACATCGCGCCAGTTTTTTTCCTCTGAAACGGGGCCCAGGACATTATTAAAGTTGATCTCCAATTGCCGGAACCGACTCCAGCGCGTGTAGATAAACCCCACTTCCACCGACAATGGCTTAATGAGCTTAAACATCACTCCGGCAAAAAACATGTCCGGAAGGATGATTTTTCCTTGCGCATCGGCATTGAGAAGACTTCCAGGAGTGAAGGTCGCTTCTCCTTTAAGTTGCTGCCTAACTTGACTCCGATATGAGATCCCGAAGGAGAGGTAATCTGTGGGTTTAACTAGAAGCCCCGCATTCCAGCCGCAACCGAGGGAGTGCGCCTTGATAGTGGTATCCTGGAATCCCAACAAGGGCAGCGGCAGAACCCGCCGCATCTCAACATTAAACACCATGAGGTCAAGGCCGGCCCCCACCGCCAGGTAATCCGTTATTTTCACGGCAAAGGTGGGGTTAATATTAATGCTGCTGATGGAGGTCTTGATATTATTGATCCGGCCTGGCCAGGCGGAATCGAATTCCACCCCTAAGCCGAAGGGAGAGAAAACTCCCAGTCCTAGCCAGAGGGGCGAGGCAGGAATCTGATATGACAGATAAAGATGTGGCGGAAAAAAGACCTGGTCTTGCATGTGGGTCCCGGTAGTGACCGGCCCCCATCCGGTTACCACGTCGACGTTGGGGATAATCAGGCTGATACCCCCCATTACCCGGAGACCAGGCAACTGGGTAATCCCTGCTGGGTTATAGAAAATAGCCGAGGGATCATCGGCCCGCCCCACCATGGCCCCACCCAAGGCACTGCCCCGGGCTCCGACTTCGTAAAGAGCAAAACCGGAGCCAAATCCGGGCTGACTCCAGCAACAAACAAGAGCTATCGTCGAGATCAGGATCAGCCGCCGACATCTTCGTTCCATGAGCTCCTCCTTGTGAGAGGTGCGCGGTCAACCCGATGATCCAACCAGGGCCCTTTTGGAACAGAAGAGGCTGGAGTTCTTGTCTGGAAGCAGCTGAGCCCTATCTCCAGAGTACGGCCCACTGGCCGCCCCACTTAGTGGGAGATGGTGTAACTTCGATATTTATGCCTGATGTGGTTAGAGAAGGAAGTTTATAAGTTGCAGTCAAGAAATCGCCGCGTTTCCGGATTCTCTTTAGCACCAAGATCAAATATGACGCTAAATGGTCTCCCTAGCTTAAGGCCACGCAACGAAAAAATGGTCGCATGTCATTTTAATTATTACCAAAAATATGGAGGCTGTAAAGGGGATTTTCGAAAGATCAAATTACCAAATATTTGCGAATTATTTGAGTTCCAGGTGCCTGATCACCGCGGCCAATTCCTTAAGGGAAAAACAAGGTTCAAATTCTTTGGCGCATCCTTGGGCATAACCTTGCCTCCGGCCTTGACACTGATTTTGAGCAATACTTATCTTATATTAAGTCGATAAAGGGACAACTGCCTGGCCTTAAAAACACCACGGAGGATTATTAGTGGCGGGAAGAACGATCTGGAAAGGGGATATCCATTTCGGGGATACGATTGTGCCCGTGAAGCTGCATACCGCGGTCAAGGAAAACCGGATTCAGTTTCACCTCCTCCATAAACGTGATCAGGTGAGATTGCAGCAGCAGATGATCTGCACCTATGAAAAAGTGCCGGTGCCCCTGGCTGAACAGGTTAAAGGGTTTGAATTGGAGGAGAGAAAATACATCCTCATCGATCCAGAGGAACTCGAGGAAACCGAACCCGAAAACAGCCGGATGATCGAAGTCCACGAATTCGTCGATACCGCCCAAGTCGATCCCATCTTCCTGGACCGGGTGTACTACCTGGAGCCTGATACTCCTTCCAAAGGATATAACGCCCTGGTGGGGGCGTTGCAGGAGATGGAGGTAGATGGCATCTGCACCTGGACCATGAGAAAGCGTTCCTATCTCGGGGCCTTGCAGGCCCGGGGGAAGATCCTGCGCCTCCATACGCTCAGGTATGCCTACGAAGTAATTCCGGTAAGCGATCTTGATCTCCAGCAATTTTCTTTGTCCGAAAAAGAACTGAAAATTGGGAGCGATCTCATCAACCACTTGACCGTTCCTTTTGAGCCCCAGAAATTCGTCAACGAACATCAGCAAAAACTGCAAGATTTGCTCGATAAAAAGGCCCGGGGAGAAAAAGTCGCCATCCTGCGCCCGAGGCGCTTGCAACCCACGGCCCCGGATAAGTCGCTGGAGGTCCTGGAAGCCAGTCTGAAGAAAGTCGCCTGAGTAAGGAAATCGCTGGCGGTAAACGACCTAAGAGGAAACCGGTTTTGCAAGTCGAACCCTACTTGTTCTGATGATAAACGTGACAGCTTGAGCTTCACGGTTTTTGACGTCCCGGCGCCAACAGGGGGAATAAAATGGCAGTGCACCCAATCTGGAGTGGCACCATCAGTTTCAGCCTGGTGGCCATCCCGGTGCAGTTGGTTAAGGCCGTGGAGCCCGGCCGCGTCTCCTTTCACCTGCTCCATCGCCAAGACTACTCCCCCTTGGCCAGAAGGATGTTCTGTCCCCGAGAAGGAGTGCCGGTCGCCCCGGAGGAGATTATCCGGGGCTACGAAATCGGACCCGATAAATACCTGTTGATAACGGACGAGGAGCTGGAATCTGTATCGGCCGCCAGGAGCCGCACCATCGAGATCGTCGAGTTCATCGATCTGGAGGAAGTGGATCCCATCTATTTTGATCACCCTTATTATCTCGTGCCGTCTAAAGGGGGCGAAAAAGCTTACCGGCTGCTGGTGGAGGTGATGCGCCGGACTAAAAAAGCCGGGCTGGCCAAATTCGTGCTGCATGAGCGTGAGTATCTGGTGGCGGTCAAAAGCGTAGAGGGAGCGCTGGCCCTGATCACCCTGCATTATTGGGAAGAAATACTCCCCGGGGAGGACATCTTCCCCCAGGAAGAAGAGATGGACGCCGCCGAGAAGAGCCGCATAAAAAAGAGCATTAAAGCCATGCTGGCGGACTTTGACCCGGGACAATATGCAGACGCGCGGCGGCAAAAGGTCATCGATCTCCTGAAGCAGAAGGCAAAAGAAAAAGGCCAGGTAGAGGCTCCTGCGGTCGAGGAAGAAGAAGGAGAAGGGCCCGCCGACCTGATTGCTGCTCTGGAGGAGAGCATGCGCCAAGTGAAGCAGAACCGGTGAGTCGCAGAATAATCGAGATCGCCGGGAGAAGGCTCTCCTTATCGAACCTGGAAAAGGACCTTTATCCCGCCTATGGTTTCACCAAGGGTCAGATTCTGGAATACTATCGGCGCCTGGCCCCGTTTATTCTCCCCCATTTGCAGGACCGGGCCTTGACCTTCAAGCGTTATCCCGAAGGAGTGGATCAGGATTACTTTTTCGAGAAGCGCTGTCCTTCCCACCGTCCCGCCTGGGCGAAAACCGCGGTAGTGCGCCAGGATGACGGCGAGCAAAGAACCGTCTGCCTGGTCAACGATCTGGAAACGCTAATGTGGGTGGAGAACCTGGCCTCCCTGGAACTTCATGTGCCCCTGGCCCGGGCCGGTTCCCCCGAAAGGCCCGATTCCCTGGTCTTCGATCTGGACCCCGGCGAGCCGGCCAACATCCTGGAGTGCGCCCGGGTGGCCCTGATCCTCAAGGGCCTGCTCGGCAATTTGCAGCTTACCGGTTACGCCAAAACCTCGGGCCAAAAAGGGCTCCATGTCTTTGTCCCCTTGAACCGCCAGGACACGACCTTTGGGGATACCAAAACCTTTTCCAAAGCCGTGGCCGTCATCATGGAAAAAAATTACCCGGACCTGGTGACCGCCAAAATGGCCAGGGAACACCGGATAGGCAAAGTGTTTATCAACTGGTCCCAAAATGACTCGGCCAAGACGATGATCTGTGTCTATTCTCTCCGGGCCCGGGAAAAACCGTATGTCTCCTTTCCCCTGGCCTGGGAAGAACTGGAGAATTCTGCCAGGCAGGGTGACCAGGAAAAACTACAGGTCATCTACGCGGAAGCCGTGAGCCGGGTCGAAAAACAGGGGGACCTCTTTCAGGAAGTGCTGG
>JAQTXE010000239.1 GCA_028688935.1 Syntrophales bacterium | reverse complement strand
GAGAGATAGTCGGTCCATTGGGGCGAACCGGGCGCGTTTTTGCGGGTGACCACGATCTTGCGGAGCCCCGGCTGCTCCCCGGTGGCGATCCACACCTGATAATGAACATCTTTCTTGTCGAAAGCCAGATGATGGCAGGAGACGCCCCGGACCACGTGCCGGCCCGCGTACAGGGCATGAACCTGGTCCTTGAGGGCTCGGTTGCAAAGGTTTTTACTGCCCAACTCGGCCAGCCCTACCCGCAGCCCATACTCTTTGTAGGCTTTATTTAGGGCCGCGTCGATATCGCCGCTCACCTGGATAGTGGCATAGTGGTTTTTATACTTGTCATAGAGGGTGAGGGTCTTGCCGTCAAAAACAAGCAGTTTGCTATCCAGGTCGCCGTCGCCATCGATCCGGAGCTTGTCGGGTCGTTGGAAGGCAGCCGTCACTTCCAGGCTGAACTGCAGTTTCTTGCCGCCTTGATAGACCTGGTCGTTGTCCACCTCGGCCTTGAAGGAGAATTCCTTTTGTTTCTTGAGAAAGTTGCAAGCGCGGCGGAGTACTTCCTTCGGGTCGGGGATCTTCTCCTTGGCCGCTTTGGGTCCCGGGGCCGCGGGCGGGGGAGTCTGAGGCGGCTTCTTGGCCTGTCCGAAGCCGGCTGCAGGGGCCGCCAGGAGGATGACCGCCAGCAGGCACAGGCTCCAGTAAATCTTTTTGCCCATCTTTTCCCTCCTTATTTAGTTAAGAGAACTAGATTACTGGAAACGGGAATGCAGTTTCATTCACCCCCAACATCCTTCTCCCCTCAAGGGGGAGGGGTTAAAGGATGGAAGTGCTTTCTGGCTTTGATTATTAACTGCCGCCATATTTCTCCTTGGCGCTAATATCTTTGATTCTTTTTTCTCCTTAATTGTTAAAGGGATCGGTAGAATGACTCCGGTTGGTGAAATTTTGTTTCTCCTTAATAGTGGGGTCAAGTCCTGAGATAAACCGGAAGCAATGACGTTTGCGCCCGGACTTACGCCTCGCCCGGCTATCTTAGCATTTTTTGGGGAAGCACTCTAAGGGTTTATTTTAAGGTCAAAGATCCCCCCCTCCCTTGCTTATTCCCATTGACCAGGGAAACAAACTTGTGATATTTTGATCAAATCGCCTTCAGGAGGTAATGAGGATTCCATGATCCGCGATATTGAAGCAGAAACCATGCCCCGGGAGGACCTCCGGGCCTTACAACTTCAGCGTCTGCAAGCAGTGGTGGAGCGGGTTTACCACCTGGTGCCCTTCTACCGCCGCCGCCTGGATGAAGCCAAGGTCAAACCCGAAGACATCCGCACCCTGGACGATCTGCAACGCCTGCCCTTCACCACCAAACAGGACATCCGGGACAATTACCCCTTCGGCTTGTTCGCCACCCCCATGGACCAGATCGTCCGCATCCACGCCTCTTCCGGCACCACTGGCAAGCCCACCCCGGTGGCTTATACCCAAAGGGACCTGGATAACTGGTCGGAGCTCATGGCCCGGACCATCTCTTGCGCCGGCGGGCACCGGGGGGACATCATCCATATCGGCTACGGCTACGGCCTCTTCACCGGGGGCCTGGGGTTCCACTACGGCGCCGAGCGTTTGGGCGCGGCGGTGATCCCCGTCTCCGGCGGCCAGACCCGGCGGCAGATCATGCTTATCCAGGATTTTCGCCCCACGGTTATCTGCTGCACCCCTTCCTTTGCCCTCTATCTGGCGGAAGTGGGCCAGGAAATGGGCGTGGAATTTAAAGACACCAGTTTAAAGGTGGGTATCTTCGGGGCCGAGCCCTGGAGCGAAGCTATGCGCCAGGAGATCGAAAGCCGTCTGGCCCTGGACGCCCTGGATATCTACGGCCTCTCGGAGATCATGGGTCCCGGGGTGGCGGTGGAGTGCATCGAAGCCAAAAAGGGGCTGCACTTCTTTGAAGATCATTTCCTCCCGGAGATCATAGATCCTCATACCCTGGAGCCGTTGGCCCCCGGTGAGATGGGGGAGATGGTCATTACCACCCTCACTAAAGAGGCCTTTCCTCTGCTGCGTTACCGCACCCGGGACGTCACCAGCTTCGATTACGCCCCTTGCATCTGCGGCCGCACCATCGCCCGCATGCAGCGCATCCGGGGCCGCTCCGACGATATGCTCATCATCCGGGGGGTGAATGTCTTTCCCTCCCAGATCGAGTCCGTGCTCATGGAGACCAAGGGACTGGCGCCCCACTACCAACTCATTGTCGACCGGGAAGGACAGTTGGACACCCTGGAGGTGGCGGTGGAGGTGGATGAGGCAGTCTTCTCCGATGAGGTCAAGGGACTCCAAAATTTGGCCAAAAGCATCGAACGCCAGATCAAAGATTACTTTACCGTCTCCGTCAAGGTGCGCCTGGTGGAGCCCCGGTCCATCCCCCGGAGCGAAGGCAAGGCCCAGCGGGTAATTGATAAACGCAAACTTTGAGAACTCAAATTGCATTGATTTAGGATGCCCGGCATCACCCCCCCCTTTTCTAAAGGGGGGCAGGGGGGATTTTGTAGGCGCTCGAAAATCCCCCTAAATCCCCCTTTAAGAAAGGGGGACTTTAAAAGCCAGCTTCCAACTTTTTGCTGGTTGACATCGTATCTGAAGCCTTGGATTATGTTCTAAATCAGGATTGGGATAGACAGCCGGATACCGGGAGATTATTTTGAAAAAATTACTTATTCCCGCAATCGCTCTTTTCTTATTGTTCTTCTTCCAGCACACGGTTCTCGCTGAAAATGGTTTGCAGAAGATTACCGGCTCCATTTACGCCTATACGGATGCCAAGACCGCGTCTGCGAAAAACAGTTTTGGGGCCAATGCCGGGATCATTATCGGCCAAGATTATATTGTTGCGGTGGATTCCCTGATGTCCGCCCGGGAAGCCCAGCGGTTTATTAAGGACATCAGGAAAATCTCCAAGAAACCCATTAAATTTCTGATCAATACCCACTACCACCTGGATCACAGCCTTGGTAACTCGGAATTTGCCAAACTCGGCGCCATCATCATTGCCCAGGAAAACGACAAAGAGAACATGGAAAAAAACGGGGCGGGCATGCTGGAATATGCCAAAAAAAACGGCCTCTCCGATAAAGACCTGCAGGGCACCAAGGTGGTCTATCCCACCCTGACCTTTAAGGAGCGGGTCACCCTGTATTTGGGGAATAATAAGGTTGAAGTTATTTACCCCGGCCCCTCCCACACCAGCGGCAGCGTCCTGGTTTACGTGCCGCAGGAGAAGGTATTATTCACCGGGGATATACTTTTCACCAATTTTCATCCCTTCATGGGCAACGCTGATATACCGGGCTGGATCAAGGTTCTGGATCAGGTGATGGCCATGGATGTCGCCAAAATCATCCCCGGCCACGGTCCCGTCTCCGGCAAAAAGGACGTGGCCGATTTGCAGGCCTATTTATTGGTCTTCGACCGGCAGGCCAAAGAGCTGACGGCCAAATCCCAGGATCTTAAGGTCCTGGTCCCGGAGATGAAGAAAGCCTTGCCTCAACGGGCGCAACTCGACGCGCTTATTGGCAGAAATCTGCAAATGAAATATCTCCCCCAGGGGAGTAAGCCGCAGCCGAAAGGTAAATGATTAACGGCTGAAAACCGAAAACTGAAAACTGTCTTAAAAGGGGTATCCCATGAAAGTCGAGCAAATCTCGGTTTTTCTGGAAAATAAGGCGGGCCGTCTGGCCGAAGTCACCCGGGTTCTAGGGGAAGGGGGCATCAATATCCGGGCCCTGTCCCTGGCCGACACCACCGACTTTGGTATCCTCAGGCTGATCGTGGATAAGTATGACCAAGCCCGGGAACTCCTGAAGGAAAAAGGCTTCACCGTCGGCAAGACGGAAGTGGTGGCCGTGGAAGTGCCCGACCGCCCCGGGGGGCTGGGCCTGGTCCTCCAGATTCTGGCCCAAGCCGGCATCAACGTGGAGTACATGTACGCCTTCGTGCAACACAGCGGTAAGAACGCGGTGATCATCTTCCGGTTTGATAACCTGGACCAGGCCATTAACTTGCTCCAGAAGGAAGGTATTCATATTTATAAGGGCGAAGAAGTCTACCGCCTATAAGCCAGGGAGGGAGAATTCATGAAAAAAACGGCAATCTTATGCGGTCTGCTGCTGGTGGTGGCGAGCCTGGTCCTGGTGGGTTTCGGCTGCGCCTCCAAGGTTAAACAAGAACCCTATATCATCGGCGGCATCTTCTCCATTACCGGCCCGGCCTCCTATCTGGGGGAACCGGAGCGCAATTCTATGGAGATGCTGGCGGAGGAGATTAACGCCAAGGGCGGGATCGCCAAGCATCCCGTGAAATTGGTGATCTACGACGATGAGGGCGACGTCACCAAGGCCCGCCTCCACGCCGAAAAACTTCTTCAGAAGGATAAAGCCTTAACCATCATCGGCCCCAGCCTCACCCATACCTCCATGGCCGTGCTGGAGATTACCCAGAAAGCCAAACTGCCGCTGATCTCCTGTGCCGCGGGCAGCGCCATTACCTCCCCTGCCAAGGATCGGGTCTGGGTCTTTAAGACGGCCCAAACGGACCAAATGGCGGTGGCCCGGATTTATCAATATTTGCAAAAACATGGTACGAAAAGGGTGGCTATTCTCACCGTCTCCACCGGCTTCGGCGTAGCCGGCAAAGCCCAATTGCTGGGACAGGCGGCGCAGTACGGCCTCACCGTGGTGGGCCAGGAAGTCTCTGGCGAAAAAGACACCGATATGACCCCCCAGCTCACCAAAATCAGGGGCACTGACGCCCAGGCGGTGATTTGCTGGGGCACCGGTCCGGCCCCGGCCCTGGTGGCCAAGAACATGAAGCAGTTGGGTATAACCTTGCCTTTGATCCAGAGCCATGGCGCGGCCTCCAAAAAGTTTATTGAACTGGCCGGCGACGCCGGGGAAGGCATCATCATGCCCGCAGGCAAGTTGGCCGTGTGGAAACAGTTGCCGGACAGCGATCCCCAAAAGGCCGTGTGTAAGGAGTATGCCACCAAGTATACGGCCAAATTCAAGAAACCCGAATCCAGCTTCGGCGGCTATGCGTACGACGCCATGCGCATGGAGTTCATCGCCCTGGAAAAGGCCGGCGGCAACAAGGCCAAGATCCGGGATGAACTGGAAAAAATCAAGAATTTCGTGGGGGTCAGCGGCATCTTCAACATGAGCCCCCAAGACCATAACGGCCTTTCTCCCAAAGCCTTCGTCATGGTCAAAATCAGCAAAGGGGAGTTTAAGCTGATCGATTAAATACAGTTTCCGGTTTCCGGTTTTCAGTTTTCGGTAGTTTGGTTATCAGTCCCGTCCAAGCCCCGAATACTGGAAACCGGAAACCGGATTAGGACCATTAAAACTTCGTTTTCACCATTATGAAAAGCTATCACCGCCTTTTGACTGCACAAAACCGAAAACCGAAAATCGAAAACTGAAAACTGTCTTGGAACTCGCCCCCCTACTGCAATATCTTATTTCCGGCCTGACCAACGGCGCCATCTATGCCCTCATTGCCTTGGGCTTCGTCATTATCTACCATGCCACCACCATCATCAACTTCGCCCAGGGGGAGATGGTGATGCTGGGAGCCTTGAGCTCCATCAGCATCTACCATCTCTACCCCTCGCTGCCTCTGGCTTTCCTGGGGGGCGTGGTCCTGGTCACCCTGGTGGGCATTATCTTTGAACGCCTGGCCCTGAGGCCGGTCAAGGACCCCAGCCCCATCACCCTGATTATCATCACCGTGGGAGGCGCGGTCTTTATTAAAGGCGTGGCCATGCTCCTTTGGGGCAAAGACGCCTACAGCCTCCCCTCTTTTTCCGGAGATCAGCCTTTCCATCTGGGCCCCGCCACCATTCTCCCCCAAAACCTGTGGGTCCTGGGCCTTACCGGGGTGGTGCTCCTGGCCCTGGAGGCCTTCTTCCGTCTCACCCTGGTGGGCAAAGCCATGCGGGCCTGCGCCTATAACCCCAAAGCCGCGCGGCTGGTGGGCATTTCCCACGGCCGCATGGTGCAACTCTCCTTCGCCCTGGCGGCGGCCTTGGGCGCGGGCGCGGGCATTCTCAT
>JAQTXE010000238.1 GCA_028688935.1 Syntrophales bacterium | reverse complement strand
TCGGCTTCTTCGTCCAGATTTATTTCGACTTCTCGGCCTATTCCGACATGGCCATCGGCTTGGGGCGTATTTTCGGGATACGGTTGCCGGTTAACTTCAACTCCCCCTTGAAATCCGTCAATATCATGGACTTCTGGCGCCGCTGGCACATTACCCTCTCCGAGTTTGCCCGGGACTATCTCTATTTTCCCCTGGGAGGCAGCCGCAAGGGGGTGCCCCGGCAGTACCTCAACCTGATGATCATCATGACCATCGTGGGACTATGGCACGGCCCCGCCTGGACCTTTATCCTCTGGGGCATGCTGCATGGGCTCTTTCTCATTACCAACCACTTTTGGCTGCTTCTGCGCCGCTCCTGGGGCCACGACCTCAGCCGCCCCACCGTCTGGGGCACCTGGTTGGGCCGGATCATCACCTTCCTCTGCGCCGCGGGAGTAAATGCCTTGTTCCGGGCCGATAACATGACCACCGCCATCAACATGCTTAAAGGCCTGGTGGGGCTGAACGGCTTTACCCTGTCGTCTGAGACCCTGCAGCTTTTGGGCCTGGATAATTTGACTACGTTTTTGACCGGTTTGGGGATTAAGGTCGGGGCTTTGCCCCTTTTGAAGGGATTTGTCTTTGAAACTCTCCTGGCCTACCTCATTATCGTCTTCTTTTTCCCCAACACCCAGGAAATTATGTCCCGGTTCGAGCCCTGCCTGGACTTTCAATTAAAAGAACATGAAGGCACCTGGCCCTGGCTCAGGTGGAAACCCACCTTGGCCTGGGCCGGTCTGACCGGCTTTGTGGCCCTGATCTCCGTAATGCTGATGGGCCGGCCAAATCCTTTTTTATATTTTCAATTTTGAGTGATTGACCTTGAGTGATCAATACCTGAAAACTGCCCGCACTTACCTCTGGATTCTGGGCCTGTTTCTCGCCCTGGCCCCGATAATCGGCCTGGTCAACTATACCTTTTTAAGAAATTCCGGGGAGTTTGAGCCGGTGGATAAGGTAGTGAAATTACAGCTCCAAAATGGGGGGCTCTATTTTTCGGCGCTGAATAATACCATCCATGCCTATAAACTCGCCCTCTATCGCGCGGTTAAGCCGAAAATAGTGGCCCTGGGATCGTCACGGGTTTGGCAGTTCCGGGGCCGCTATTTCACCGTTCCCTTTGTCAACCTGGGCGGAGCCGCGCAATCCCTAAATGAGGCAGAACTAGTATTACGAAAGATAACGGCCATCCATAAACCCGAAATCGTTCTTTTGAACCTCGATCCCTGGTGGTTCGGCAACTTTGGGGGATCTCTGATCGGCAATGGCCAATACCCCAACGGTTCCGAGTTCCGCTTGGACCTCCTCTTCCTGCCGTGTGAGTGGTTACTGGACCGGAAGATCTCCATACGCAATTTTTGTCAAACCTTGGCTGGCCGGGAACAAAACCCTTTCCCTTCTATGGGCGTCTTTGCCGCCGTCAACCGGGAAGGGTTTTACCAGGATGGTTCCCTCTATAATTATGGGAGAGTTTTTGGACTTTTTAGAAAAAAAGGTGTACCCAAGTTCTCCAGCACCGAGCACCAGATTAGGAGTGGGCAGGAAATTTTCTCCTATGAACGGACTATCAATCCCAAGAGGTGGGCAGATTTTGTCTCCCTGATGAAGTATGCCAAGGCCCAGAATATTCGGATCATCACTTTCCTGGGCCCCTTTCCCGCCAAGATAGTGGACCTGATGGCCAGTATGGGAGAGAATTATGCTTATATTGATGAACTTAAAGCCACAATCCCGGAAGTCAGCCCCCACAATTATGATTTTTTGGACCCCAGGGAGTTCGGCTCCAGCGATTGTGAATTCCTGGACGGTTTACATCCCGGAGAGATTACCTCCTTGAGAATGCTCCGGATCATGGGCCGGGATCCTGCCTCCGGCCTGAGTCCCTATCTCGACTGGCCCCAGATCGAGATGACTATCAGTCAATATAGCGGCAAGGCCATGGTTCCCGTCCATTCTTTCGGCCCCCAATACAAAGAAATTGACTTTTTGGAGCTGGGCTGTAATAAAAAATGCGCTGACAAACCCGGGTCCCTCAAGACGTCCAGGCGGCCCTCATCCTAAATCTATCCCCGGTGAGTAACTGCATGAAAAAGATCGGCATCTTCTATCATCCCTCATTCAGCCGCAAGAGCTACATGACCATCGGCAACCGCCTCCGGGACTTCCCGGAAGCCTTGGAAGAACTTTTGCAAAAACCCAATGTCCGTCTCTATGAATCTCCCCGGGTATCGGAGGAATTAATTCTCAAGGTCCACGCGCCGGAGATGGTCCCCCAGGTGGCCCGGGACAGCTTCTGCTCCACGGCCTATGAATCCGCGGGCGGCGTGGTGGCGGCCATGGAGGCCCTGGCTAAAGGCGAAATCGACCGGGCTTTTTGCTTCATCGGCGCCGGCGGCCACCACTCCGGCTACCAGCAGTTTTGGGGCGCCTGCTGCTTCAACGACGTGGTGCTGGCCCTGACCCGCGTCCGGGAGGTCAGTTCGATGCGCCGCCTCGCGGTGGTGGACACCGACGCCCACCACGGAGACGGCACCCGGCAGTTGATCGCGGATGATCCGGAATTCTTGCATCTCTGCTTCTGCAGCGACAATTACTGCTCCGCCGACGGCACTAAAATGGACGTGGATGTCTATAACCTGGCCTACACCGAGAACCCGGATAGCCAATACGTGGACCTGGTGCGCCGTAATCTCCCCTTGATCCCCCCTTTTAAGCCCGATCTTCTCCTCTGGTACTACGGCTTCGACACCCACAGGGACGACTATGGTTCCCTGGGCCTCAGCCTGGAACCCTTCTTTCAGATCTGCGACCTGATGATCGACAGCGCCGAGGAGATGCAGGTCCCCTTGCAGGTGGTCCTGGGAGGCGGCTCCCTGTCTTATCTTGCCACCCGCACCATCCCGGAAATCATCAAAAGACTGGCGGAGAGGTAAATTTCAGGAATGAAAGATCAACTGGATTTCTTCACCTAAATTTTTAAGAGATCACAAAAATATATTTTCCTGAAAAAGACCAAGTTCTATAAATTCTTGACAATAATCTGAATATAATTTTAACTTTCCAAAAGCCCCCTTTTGTTATTAAATTATCAAGATTTTATTAGGTAAACTTTTAGAGGAGGGAGTTAATGCCCACTCAGCGGCCCCTTAATGGCATAAATCTCGCTAGTCGCCCACAGCGCATGAGAGAATACGAAATTATTGAAGGACCATATAACGGTACATATGGGTCAGTTTTGATAGGGGTTCATAATACATTAAAAATTGTAAGAGCTTTTAAGAAATTACTTCCTCATGTCCGGACAGCTGTCATAAAACAAGAAGCATTGAAGCTTAGACAGGTAACATCTCCTTATGTTATACAAATTTTTGATTTTTTTGAGGATGAGAGAGCTATTGTAATGGAGTACTGCCCTATAGGACTTGAGACTTACTTAATAAATAGATTTAGACAGACAAATGGTAAATTACCAATTGAAGAAGCTCGCCAGCTATTACAACATATTTTACAAGGATTAATTGATGCCCATAGCTCTGGCATAATTCATGGTGATATTAAACCGGCAAACGTTAGGTTTGGTGGTGGCAAATCGGATGATGATATTGGGTATCCAAAGCTTGGAGATTTTGGCGCTGCTCGTGGGCTTAAACAATCAGGATTAATTATCCCTGGATCTAATAATTGGATGGCTACTGAGCTGTTAGATGGAGGAAAAGCTACAATATCTTCTGATTACTTTTCTTTTGGAATTATAGCATATTTAATATTAAGCGGAAAACATCCTTTTTTTGCAAATGATCCTAGTTGCTTGACGTCGGAAGAAGATAACATTAAGGATAAGACGTTTATTCCTGATGATCTTTCGTCCTTGAGACCCGATATTCCTTCCCGTATAGCCAATCTTGTTATGGGCCTGCTGTCAAGAGACCCAGAGCCACGCGAACGGGTGGCAGAACAGTTAAAAGTAGCTCTTTCTGAGTCATTGGACCCAATAAAGGAGATTCCTAAACCCTCTCCAACCATTACTGAGGCTTTGACCGCAGATGAATCAGAACTCATCAATAAATCTATTGATCAAGCCCGCCTATTGTTCTTCCATCATTACGATGCTTGGGAAGCAGTTCAAGTCTTGGATAAAGCCCTTGAAACAGTTAATTGGAAACGTTTTGAAGGTAAGAATATTAGCGCTTTGGCTGATTGCTGGTCTTTTAGAGCATATTTCTTAAATGCCCGCAGAAGTTTTATTGATGCGGTTGAATCAGCATCAAATGGTCTATCAATAGATAATGACCATGTTAATTCATTCCACGTCAGGGCTTATGCTTATACACAGTTGGGAGATTATACAAAGGCAAAAGCAGATTTGAAAAAGGCTCTAAAATTATGTCGTCATTATACTAAGGAGAGACAACTTAAACAACTCCTTGCTACTATTGAAGACAGATTGAAATCTCCTGAAAGACTTACTAAATAATAAAGAAAGAGAATACGAGTGATCCCAATTATTTCCAAATAATGTACCAAAGCCAGTATACTTATATAAAAACGCTACCATGAGCTGAAGCAACAGCTCACTTATCTCTTTTATATAATAAGCCGAGCCAAATTATAGTCCCCTATCTCGCCGGCACCAGCACCAAATCTAAGGTCCCCTGCTTCCGCCCTTCTTTGGGGTAGTGCTGGGTCACCAGGGTCCGAAAGCCTGTCGCCGTCACCTGGATATGGATATGGGGCGGACGGAAGGAGTATTTAGGGGGAAAATTGCTCTCAAAGCGATAGCCGCCGTCCTTATCCACCGGCACCGTGGCCCGGTGCGCGTCATCGTATTCCCCATTGGGCCCCGCCAGCCAGAACTCGATCCTAGCCCCGGTAATGGGTTGACAGTCTTTAGCCGATTTCACCACTCCTTGGAGCACGTATCCCTGGCCCACCTTGGCCCGCACCGGCGCCTTGGGTTTATAAAAAGGTCCCAAGGCATCCACCGGAGTGGGCTTGCATTTCCAATCCGCCGAGGTGGCGGCCATGGCCAAACAGAATAATAAAGCACAGAATGATTTCATTATCCCCCCCTTTACGGAAACCCTTCCGTCCGTTCCTTGCCATTTGAATTCCCCAACTCCCTGCTTGGATAAAGCTAACTTAGGTACTCTCAGGCCATTTTTCAATTTCACCAGGATTAATTTTTACAGGGAGGATCACCAACCTTTTTCCCAGACTTTCCCTCAATCCCGCAAAGGGCTTTGCCTTAAACTAAGTTTTTGATATAATAATAAAAATATGCTATCCAGGAGGGGTGTGAGAGAGCAGGACAGAAATAGTGAACTGTGAGCCAGGAGCTATAATAGCGAGTTGCGGTCAAAAGGCTATTGAAACGTAGGGGCGAACACAAGGTTCGCCCCTACGAAAAATATCCGTTTGAGTGCGAGTTGGTATTAAGTAGTGAAAAAAAGGTCCCGAGTCTAATTTTTTTACTGGCTACTGGCCACTGACCACTGACATCCGGTCCTCCCCTCACTCTCATCATATGTTCTTACAAAGGTTAGAGGATTTAGAGAAGCGTTACCAGGAATTGGAAGCCCGGTTGGGCGATCCCGCGGTGATCCGCGTCCAGGAAGAATATCAGAAGTTAAGCAAAGAGCATGCGGAGCTGTCCCCCCTGATCCAAGCCTTCCGCCGCTACCGCCAGGTGCAGCAGGAGTTGGCGGACAGCCAGGCCCTACTGCAGGAAGAGGCGGACGAGGAACTGAAGGCCCTGGCCAAAGAGGAGGTCGAGACCCTGAAGGAACAGGCCGCTACTTTAGAGGAAGAGTTGCGGCTGCTCCTCCTCCCCAAGGATCCCAATGACGAAAAAAACGTCCTTTTGGAGATCCGGGCCGGCACCGGCGGCGAGGAAGCGGGCCTGTTTGCGGCCGATCTCTTCCGCATGTACAGCCGCCTGGCGGAGCGCCACCGCTGGAAGGTGGAGGTCCTGAGCCATTCCCCCACCGGCATCGGCGGCTTGAAGGAAGTCATCGCCTCCATCTCCGGCAACCGGGTCTACAGCCGGCTCAAGTACGAAAGCGGGGTGCACCGGGTGCAACGGGTGCCGGTCACCGAATCCCAGGGCCGCATTCACACCTCCGCGGTGACCGT